>JARRMM010000137.1:0-6571 GCA_037386005.1 Deinococcales bacterium
GGGCTTCCGCTCGTTCAACTTCGGCTACGCCTCGGCCATCGCCTACACCGTGGCGCTCATCGCAGCGGTGTTCTCCTTCATCCAGATCCGGGTGGTGGGGGGGCGCGAGGCTTGAAACGCCAGCGCGCCCTCCAGGCCGTCCTCCTCAACGTCGGCATGCTGCTGCTGGCGCTCGTATTCCTACTGCCGATCGTGTGGATGATCGTGTCGGCCACCAAGGCGACCCACCAGATCCTGTCGGTGCCGCCGAGCCTGGCGCTGGGCAGCAGCCTGGCCGCCAACTGGCGCGAGCTCACGGGGGACCTGCCGTTCCTGCGCAACGTCTTCAACTCGGTGGCGATCGCCTCGATCTTCACGGTGTTCGCCACGCTCATCTCATCGATGGGCGGCTACGCCTTCGCCAAGTTCCGCTTCCCTGGCCGCGCGGTGCTGTTCATGGTGGTGGTGGCGGCCCTCACCATCCCCTTCGAGGTCCGCGCCATCCCGCAGTACCTGCTCATCGCCCGCGACCTGCGCCTGGCCAACACCTGGATCGCCGTCATCCTGCCGTGGCTCGCCTACCCGCTGGGCATCTTCTTCATGCGCCAGAACATGCTGTCGGTGCCCACCGAGTTGCTCGAGGCGGCCCGCATCGACGGCGCCGGCGAAGCGCGCATCTTCGTGCAGGTGGTGCTGCCCATCATGCGGCCGGCGCTCGCCGCCGTCGCCATCGTGGTGTTCCTGTTCCAGTGGAACGACTTCTTCTGGCCACTGTTGATCCTGACGCAGAAGGAGGCCTACACCATCCCCGTGGCGCTGGGCACGCTGGTGGGCCTGACACGGGTGTCGTGGGGCGGCATCATGGTGGGGACCGCCATCGCCACCGTGCCCTTCCTGGTGCTGTTCCTGTTCCTGCAACGCTACTTCGTCGCCGGCATCACGGCGGGCGCGGTCAAGGACTGAGCCACCGCCCGGTGGGAAGGGAGGACCGCATGCCCGACCCGCTCCACCCCGCCCTCGGCGTGTGCTACTACCCCGAGCACTGGCCCGAGCAGACCTGGAAGGCCGAGGCCCGCCGCATGGCGGAGCTGGGGCTCACCTGGGTGCGCATCGGGGAGTTCGCCTGGAGCCGGCTCGAGCCGGAGCCGGGCCGCCTCGCCTTCGACTGGCTCGACCGCGCCATCGACACCCTCGCCGGCGCCGGGCTGAAGGTGGTCCTCGGCACGCCCACCGCCACCCCGCCCAAGTGGCTCGTCGACCGCCACCCGGACATCCTGCCGGTCGGCCGCGACGGCCGCGTGCGCGGCTTCGGCTCCCGCAGGCACGTGTGCTTCTCCAGCCCCAGCTACCGCGACGAGACGCGGCGCATCGTGACCCTGCTGGCCGAGCGCTACGGCCGCCACGAGGGCGTCGGCGCCTGGCAGACGGACAACGAGTACGGCTGCCACGACACCGTGCGCTGCTATTGCCCGCGCTGCCGCACCGCTTTCCAGGACTGGCTGCGGGAGCGCTACGGCACCGTCGAGGCGTTGAACGAGGCCTGGTGGACGGTGTTCTGGAGTCAGGAAGTGCGCCGCTTCGAGGAGGTCGAGCTGCCCGGGCAGGCGGTGACGGAGTCGAACCCCAGCCACACGCTCGACCACTACCGCTTCGCCTCCGATCAGGTGGTGTCCTACAACCGGCTGCAGGTCGACATCCTGCGGACGCACTCGGACCGCCCCGTGCTCCACAACACCATGGGCTTCTTCGACCACTACGACCCCTTCGCGCTGGCCGCCGACCTCGACAGGATGGCGTGGGACGCCTACCCCCTGGGGATGCTCGAGGAGAGCCCGCTCCCCGCGCCGGTCAAGGAACGCTACCTGCGCGTCGGCCACCCCGATCTGGTGGGCTTCAACCACGACCTGCTACGCGGCCTCAAGGACCGCCCCTTCTGGGTGATGGAACTGCAGCCGGGGGCGGTCAACTGGGCGCGCACCAACCCACTGCCGGCGCCGGGGGCAGTGCGGCTGTGGGCGCACCAGGCGTTCGCGCACGGGGCCGAGACGGTGTCGATCTTCCGCTGGCGCGCCGCGCGCGGTGCCCAGGAGCTGATGCACGCCGGACTCGAGCTGCACGACGGCCGCCCCGCGCCGGCCAGCGCGGAGATGCGCCAGGCGGCCGGCGAACTCGGCGCATCCGGCGGCACGCCGCCGGCCGTGGCGATGCTGTTCGACGTCGAGGACCTGTGGGCCACCGAGCTGCAACCCCACGCCGAGGGCTGGAGCTACTGGGGCCTGCAACTCGCCTTCTACTCCGTGCTGCGCGGCCTCGGCGTCGACGTCGCCATCACCCACCCCGACCGCGACCTGTCGTCCTACCGCCTGGTGGTGGCGCCCACCCTGCACCTGATCGACGAGGCGCGGGCCGAGCGCCTGAGCCGCTACGTCGAGGGCGGCGGGCGACTGCTGCTCGGGCCGCGCAGCGGCGCCAAGACGCGCACCAACCTCGCGCAGGCGCCGGCGCCGGGTCCGCTGCGCTCGCTCAGCGGGGTGCGGATCGACCGCGTCGACGCGCTCCGGCCGGGCGTCGTCGGCGAGGTGGAACTGGGCGCCGCGGTCCACGCCTTCGCCACCTGGGCCGATCTGCTCGAGCCCGAGGACGCCGTGACGCTGGCCCGCTACCGCGAGCCCGCCTACGGAGGCGCGGCCGCGCTGACGCGCCGCAGCGCCGGCCGCGGCGTGTGCCTGACCCTCGGCGCATGGGGGGACGAGCGCATGCTGGCCGCCGTCCTCGCGCCCCTCCTGGCGGAAGCGGCCGTGCGGACGACGGCACTCCCCGAGGGCGTCCGCCTCAGTCGGGTCGGTCGCCCCGCGCTCTACAACTTCAGCGAGCACGCCGCCACCGTGGAAGGGGTGGAGGTGCCGGCGCACGGCGTGACCCTCCTCGACGCGACCCCGAAGTGACCTCCGGCCCCGCGTGAGCTCCGCCGGGTCATCTCCGCCAAGGCTCACGCGTTGCGATTGCCGGAGGGGGCCTCCTCGGGCCGGTGGTACCGGAGCCGCATCAGGATGTCCTGGGGGTAGTTGCCGAACCGGCGGCCGAACAGGTTCAGGCCGCCCACGTGCAGGGCGTCCGGCTTGACGCCGATGCGCACCGAGAGGTGACGAGAGCGAGCGATCCCGAGGTCCTCGATGGTGACGTCCGACACCCGCACGCCGTCCACGAAGCTGCCGCTCTTCTCCACGCGCCACTCCTTGAGCAGCCCGTACTGGCTGTTGCGGGCGTCCCACCATGCGGGGGTCAGCAGCCCCCGTTCCCCCCCGAAATCGGCCGGGCTGGTGAAGGTCCCGACCTCGAGGTCGTTGACCCAGACGGTGATGTCCGACGGCCAGTCATCGTCGTGCATGGGCGCCTCGGAGCACACCTCCATGCTGAGCCAGAGTGCGTCGGGGACGGTCCGCGGGGGCAGACGGTTGGGGAAGTGGTACTCCACCGACCCGCTCCGGAACCACAGCAGCTGCGCCCGCACGTGCTCGGGCTCGAAGAACGAGGTCGGGTCGTCGTTGAAACCGATGACGCTCTCCTCGCTGGCCAGGCCGCAGGTGGGCTCCACGTCCGACCGGACGTAGGCACCTACCGGCATGGTGAGCTCGACGATCTGCTGCTCCGGCTCGCGCTCGTGGCCCGGCAGGCGGATCAGCACCTGGTCGTAGACGCGCTGGCAGACCTTCTGCAGCCCGCGCTCCCCGGGCCGGAGGTCGGCACGGAGCAGGCCCGCCTCCTCCAGGACGTTCACATGGAGCGTGGCGGTCGAGAGCGGGATCGACAACGCCTCCGCGATCTCGCTGACGTTCAGCAGGCGCTCCGAGAGCACCTCCAGGATGCGAGTGCGCGGTTCCGACGCCAGCGCCTTCAGCACGGCGCGCCCCTCGGCGCTGGAGGCATCGAGCGTGAGCAGGAGCTCCGGGTCCGGCGGCACGACGTCGAGCTTGGCCACGCGCGGATTCTAGCAGATTGCTTCAGGGTTGACTGTAGGTATCGGGCGGCGCGCGCGGAGGGCGTCTCGCGGCGCAGGCGCCTCCATGGGACCAGGACAGGAAGAGCACCGTCTACCCACGGCGTCATTGACACGCCCGCTTATACCGTGCTAAAACCTGTATTACCTCAGTTATTCCTGTTGCTTTCGCTCGACCGGCCCGCCGGGGCGTCAGCGAGGAGGCGAGTATGGACACAACGGGTGCCGCCCAGGCCGCAGCGACGCGCACGGCCGCCGCTCGACGCAGCCGGGCTCGACGGCTCCGGGACACCGTCGAGGGGTACGCCTTCGCGGCGCCCTTCCTGGTGGCCTACGGCGTGTTCTTGATCTACCCCTTCTTCAAGGGGATCTGGATCAGCCTCCACAGCTGGAACCTGCTGGCCGTGGCCATCAACCCGGCCGCGAAGCACTTCGTGGGGCTGCGCAACTACGTCCACATGGTGTGGGGCGAGCACCTCGTGTGGAGCCCGGACCACCTCTTCCTGGCGAGGATCATCGGGCTGGCGGCCGTCGCGGCGACGATCGCCTTCGCCGCCTCGGGGCGCCTGCGCTGGCGCTCCGCCGCGCTCTTCATCGTGGTGGGCGTGCTCCTCTTCGGCGTGGCCCTGGGCATCCACCCCGCCAGCGACGGGCGCTGGTACGACCGGCGCTTCTGGCACATCGTGTGGAACACGCTGCTGTTCGTGCTGTTGACCGTCCCCACCGTGACGGTGGTCGCTCTCGGGCTGGCGCTGGCCCTCAACCGCCAGAGCCGCCACGCCGCCATCCTGCGCACCGCCTTCTTCCTGTCCCAGGTCCTCTCCGTCACGGTGGTCACGCTCATCTGGCAGCTGATGTACAGCCCCAAGCAGGGCATCATCGCCAACGTGCTGCAGAGCGTCGGCCTGCAGCCCATCCAGTGGATCACCAACCCGCACCTGGCCATGCCGGCCATCGTCATCACCACCGTCTGGTGGTCGGTCGGCTTCGCCATGATCATCTACCTGGCCGGGCTGCAGGAGATCCCCGAGGAGCTCTACGAAGCCGCCCGCATCGACGGCGCCGGCGGTTGGAGCATCCTGCGCAACATCACCCTGCCGGCGCTGTCGCGCACCACCACCCTGGTGGTGGTGCTGCAGATCATTCTCCAGTTCCAGGTCTTCGGCCAGTCGCACCTGATCACCCGGGGCGGCCCCAACGACGCCACCCAGGTGCTGGTGCGCTACATCTACCAGACCGCCTTCCAGGACTCGCGCCTCGGCTACGCCTCGACCCTCGCGGTGTTCCTGTTCATCTTCATGCTCGGCTTCTCGCTGCTGCAGGCCCGGCTCCAGGGGAACGACTGATGGTCGGGCGTCGCGGTCGCGACCGCACCCTCCTGTGGCTGCTGACGGCGCTGGCGGTGCTGTGGCTGGTCCCGGTGCTGTGGATGCTCTCGATGTCGCTCCAGCCCAACGAGCTCCTGGCCCGCACCACCTCCAACACCTTCCTGGGCCTGATCCCCATCCCCTTCACCTTCAACAACTTCGTGCGCCTGTTCACGCTGGGGTTGACGCCCCGCTGGTTCCTCAACTCCATGGTCGTCTCGGTCGGCATGACCGTGCTGGTGCTGGCGCTGTCGTCGATGGCCGGCTTCGCCTTCGCGCGCATCCGCTTCCCCGGTCGGAACCTGGTGTTCGCGCTGGTGCTGGCGGGGCTCGTCATCCCCGAGCAGGCGGTGTTCATCCCGCTCTACACGATGTTCGCGGACTGGCACATGCACAACACCTACCAGGCGCTGATCGCGCCGCGGCTGGCCGTCCCCATCGGCGTCTTCCTGATGACGCAGTTCTTCCGCGGCATCCCCTCCTACATCGAGGAGGCCGCCGAGCTCGACGGTGCCAGCCGCTGGACGATCTTCACGCGCATCATGCTGCCGCTGTCGGTCCCCGCGCTGACCACCCTCGCCATCCTCACCTTCCTCTACGCCTGGAACGACTACCTGTGGCCGCTGGTGTCGGCCAACCACAAGGAGATGTTCACCATCACCGTGGGCCTGGCCAGCATCCAGAGCAACTTCGCGCAATCGGAGGGCCTCGGCCGGGTGATGGCCTCGGGTGTGATGGCGAGCCTGCCCATGATCGTGCTGTTCCTCATCTTCCAGCGCTACGTGGTGCGCGGCATCGCGATGGGCGGCGGCAAGTGAGCCGTCGTCCCGCGACCGCCCCACCCCCGCGCACGCCACCGCCTCTACCGGATCGTCACCGCCCTCCCACGCTCGAGATGAAAGGAGACCGCATGAAACGCACGCTCACCCTGTTGGTGGCCGCCCTGGCCCTGTCCCTGGGGGCTTCGGCCTTCGCCCAGACCCAGACCGAGATCACCCTCGGCCGCTTCTTCGGCGCCTGCGAGCAGGCCGGCACCGACATCCAGTCGGCCGTCGGCGAGGCCTGCATCATCCAGTCGATCATCAACGCCTTCTCCGCCGCCGACAACGGCGTGAAGGTGAACACCCTGCCCACCGACTGGGGCAACTACTACGACCAGCTCAAGGCGATGTTCGCCGCCGGCAACCCCCCGGACATCTTCGTGATCCACAAGCACGCCATCCCCGAG
>JARRMM010000138.1:0-8262 GCA_037386005.1 Deinococcales bacterium
CGCTGACGGTGTGCGCGGACGGGCGGTGGTTGCCGGCGCGGTTGCCGCAGCGGTTGCCGCGCCCGCGGGGACCTCGATCGCGGGGTGCCCGTCGGTCGGGCGGCGCCACCGCAGCCGCGGCGTGCCCAGCCCCGCGCCGTGCCGTGTTCGGCTCGGCGCGCGTTCGGTTCGCTTCCCGCGCGGCCGCCAGGGCCACGACCCACGGCGCGCACCCGTCCTCACGGGGGTTCCCGCGACCTACACGCTTCCGGCGCTCCCGCGACCTTCGCCTTCGCGCCTTGCCGCTACCATGGCCGTGACGCGCACCGAGCGGCGCCGTCCTCCCGGCGGGTGCCGGCACGGTCCGGCGATCTACGTATGCGTCAGACGCATGTACGGTCGCACGAGTCGTTGACCATATCCGGGAGGGGTATTAGGCTCGGTCGTGTCCACCCGGGGCGGCGTCGCGCTAGCGTCGTGCCCGGGGGCGGTACCACCGCCCGACGCGACCGCGCGGCTCCAACCGCGCGGCTCGACTCGGACGGCCGCACCGGCACGGCCGGCGACGCGAAGATGCCGTGGCGTGCGCTCGACGCGGCACGACGACGCGGTCCACACCGTCCTCCGCCACGTGATCCCGACCGCAATCCGAAGGCGCAGCAAGGCGCGAAGGGAGTCGGATGTTCTTCAAGCACTTCTACGACACGGACCTGGCCCAGGGCAGCTACCTGATCGGGTGCCAGGCCAGCGGGGAAGCCATCGTGGTGGACCCGCGCCGGGACGTGCAGGTGTACCTCGAGGAAGCGGCGGCCCAGGGGCTGCGCATCGTCGCGGTCACCGAGACGCACATCCACGCCGACTATCTGTCGGGCTCCCGCGAGCTCGCCCGGGCCGCCGGCGCGCGGCTCTACCTCTCTGGCGAGGGCGCGCCCCGGCGCGAGGGCGACGCCGACTGGAGCTACGCCTTCGACCACGTTGCCGTGCGCCACGGCGATGCCATCCACATCGGCAACATCGAGATCGAGGCGCTGCACACCCCCGGCCACACCCCGGAGCACCTGTCCTTCCTGGTCACCGACGGCGGGTTGACCGATCGGCCCGGCTACCTGTTGAGCGGCGACTTCGTGTTCGTGGGCGACGTCGGCCGGCCCGACCTGCTCGACGAGGCGGCGGGTGGCGTGGACACCCGCTTCGACGGCGCCCGTCAGCTCTTCGCCAGCCTGCGCGACGTCTTCCTCCACCTGCCCGACTTCATCCAGGTGTGGCCCGGCCACGGCGCCGGCAGCGCCTGCGGCAAGGCGCTCGGCGCGGTGTCGAGCACGACCGTGGGCTACGAGCGGCTCACCGCCTGGTGGCGTGACCACCTCGAGGCGGACGACGAGGACGGCTTCGTGGCCGCCCTGCTGGAGGGCCAGCCCGACGCGCCGCGCTACTTCGGGCGCATGAAGCGCCACAACCGCGAGGGGCCGGCGCTGCTGGGCGAACGGGCCGCGCTGCGGCGGTTCGATGCCGACACGGTCCGCCAGCGTGCGGGTCGGGACCTGCACCTGCTCGACACCCGCCCGGAGGCGGAGCAGCGGGCGGGCGCGGTGCCGGGTGCGCTCACCGTCCCCGGCGGCAAGAGCTTCGCCACCTACGCCTCCTACGTACTCGACCCCGAGCGGGACGAGCGCGACATCGTGGTGCTCGCCCCCGACCAGGCCGCGGCCGAGCGCTTCCGCGACCGGCTGGCGTACGTCGGAATCGACCGCGTCGTCGGCTACCTGCCGTCGCTCGACGGCCTGGCGCTCGAGGCGATGCCGATGGTCTCGCCGGCCGAGCTGGAGGCGCTCGGCCGCGGCCTGGTCGGGGGCGAGCACCACGATGTCGCGCTCGTCCCGCTCGGGGTCGAGTACGTAGGAGGCGTAGGTGGCGAAGCTCTTGCCGCCAGGGACCGCCGCATGATCGTCCACTGCCAGAGCGGGGCCCGCTCCGCGCTGGTCGTCAGCCTGCTGCGCGTCGAGGGCTTCGAGCAGGTGGCCGAGCTCGAGGACAGCTACGTCGGCTGGCTCGAGTACCAGCGCGAGAAGACCCAGACCCCGTCCCCATCCGCGCAGCCTGCCGCGGCTGCCGTCTCCGGAGGTGCCTGATATGTTCGATGAGATCTACCCCGACGACCTCGCCGCCTGGTTGGACGACGGCGCCCAGCTGGTCGACGTCCGCGAGACCTGGGAGTTCGGAGCCGGCCACGTGCCGGGCGCCGTCAACATCCCGCTCGACGAGCTGATCTCGCGCATCGAGGAGCTACGCGAGCCGCTGGTGCTGGTGTGTGCCAGTGGCAACCGCTCCGGCATGGCGGCCCAGTACCTGACGGCGCGCGCCGGTTTCCAGAAGGTCGCCAACCTGGTGGGCGGTACCTACCTGTGGGTGGCCCGCGGCAAGCCGCTGCACAAGCCCGGCGAAGGCGACGAAGAAGCGCAGGCGGAGCGCGACTCGGCCTGATTCCAGGTAGCGCATCCGATCCGTACCCCTGATCCGTAGGTGAACCCATCCCCAACCCCACAGCCGCATGCCGGCGCCGAGCACACACCCGCGCTCGAGCGCTGGCTGCCGGCGTGGGGCTGGTTGAGGCGCTACCGCCGCCGCGACCTGGCCGGCGACATCACCGCCGGCATCGTGGTGGCGGTGATGCTGGTGCCGCAGGGGATGGCCTACGCCATGCTCGCCGGCATGCCGCCGGTCGCCGGGCTCTACGCCTCGGCCATCCCGGTGCTGGCGTACGTGCTGTTCGGCTCGTCGCGGCAGCTCGCGGTGGGCCCCTCGGCCCTGACGGCGCTGCTCACGCTGGCCGGAGTGTCGCGCCTGGCCGAGCCCGGCAGCGCCTCGTTCGTGGTGCTGGCGGGCGCGCTGGCGCTGATGGCCGGCCTGTTCCAGCTCCTGCTGGGGCTGGTGCGGGCGGGCTTCGTCACCAACTTCCTGTCCAGCGCGGTCATCAACGGCTTCACCTCGGGCGCGGCCATCATCATCGCGGTGAACCAGCTCAAGGACCTGCTCGGCGTCCACGCCGACGCCGGCTCCGGGCTGATCGGGCTGATCCGCGGCCTCATCCCGCACCTGCGCGAGACCAGCCTTCCCACCCTCGCCATCGGGGCGGGCAGCGTGCTGCTGTTGCTGGCGCTCAAGCGTTGGCGCGTGCGTGCCCTGCCGGGCCCGCTGGTGGCGGTCGTGCTCGGTACCGCCTTCGTGGTGGCGCTCCATCTCGAGGCGGCCGGGGTGGCCGTGGTCGGGCACGTGCCGCGCGGACTGCCGTTGCCGGCGCTGCCCGCGGTCGACCCGAGCGTGCTGCCGACGCTCATACCCCCTGCGCTGACCCTCGCCTTCGTGGGCTTCATGGAGGCGATCGCGGTGGGGCGCTCGATCGCCGCGCGCGAGCGCTACCAGGTGGACGCCAACCGCGAGCTCATCGGGCTCGGCCTCGCCAACCTCGTGTCCGGTGTGGTGCGCGGCTATCCCCTCGGCGGCGGCTTCGGCCGCTCGGCCGTCAACTACGAGGCGGGGGCGCGCACGCAGCTCGCCTCGGTGGTGCGCGCCGCCCTGCTGGTGCTCACGCTGCTGGCGCTGACACCGCTGTTCACGTTCCTGCCGCGCGCGGTGCTCGGCGCCATCGTGTTCGTGGCGGTGATCGGGCTGGTCGACCTGCGCGAGCCGGTGCGGCTGTTCCGGGTGCGGCCGGCCGACGGCTGGACGCTCGTGGTCACCTTCGCCACCACGCTGCTGATCGGCGTCGAGGTCGGCATCCTGGTGGGGGTGGCCTTCTCGCTGCTGGTGTTCGTGGCGCGCAGCGCCACCCCCCACGTGGCGGAGCTCGGCTGGCTCGAGGACGGCGGCGTGTTCCGCAACGTGCGGCGCTTCGCCGCCGCGCGGCGCTACCGCGGGGTGCTGTTGGCCAGGCCCGATGCCGCCCTCTACTTCGCCAACATGGCCTTCCTCGAGAACTGGCTCGAGGACGCGCTGCGCCGGCGGGGCGCCGAGGCCGCGGAGCCGGTGCGCGCCGTCGTGCTCGACTGCTCCGCGGTGAACGACGTCGACGCGGTGGCGCTGGAGGCGCTCGAGCGCCGGCTCTCCACCTGGGACCGGGTCGGCGTCGCCCTGCACCTGGCCGGCGTCAAGGGCCCGGTGCGCGACCGGCTGGCCCGCTCCGGCTTCACCGAGCGTCACCCCGACCGCGTGGGCCATCTCAGCGTGGCCCACGCGCTGGAGGCGCTCGGTGCCGAGCTCGAGCCCGGTGCGGGAGACCCCCCGCAGTCCGGTGGCAGTCCGGCCGCGGAGGTGCCTGACCCCCAGGCGCCACCCGCGCCGCCAGCGTCGTCACCATCCACGCCATCGTCCGCCGACCAAGCCGCCCGCGCCCGACGGCGACGCGCGGCAGGAGGGAACCCATGAACCGAACGCTCGCCCCACGCGCAGCAAGCCGTGTCGCGCGCCGCGTCGCACCGCTCGCCGCCCTGGCCGCGCTGCTCCTCACACTCACCGCCTGCGGCCCCGGCTTCAAGACCGTCAGCGTGCAGGACCTGCACGCCGCCAGCGAGCCGAACCGCATCGTGCTCGACGTGCGCACGCCGTCCGAGTACGCCGCCGGGCACATCGCCGGCGCCAAGCTCCTGCCGCTCTCGGAGCTGCCCTCGCGCCTCGACGAGGTCCCCGCCGACCAGCCGGTCTACGTGTACTGCCACTCCGGCAACCGCTCGAAGCAGGCCAGCGAGATCCTCGCCAAGGCCGGCAAGAAGGACATCCGCGACGTGCGCGGCGGGATCCTCGCCTGGGAGGCGGCCGGCTACAGCACCACCCGGGAGTAGCGCCCGCCAGCGAAGGTTGGGACCGGCTCGGAAGGCGGGATGCGCGTCCGCCGGTGTCCGCGCGCGTGCGAGCGCTCCGAGAGGACGACGGGCGGCCCCGCGGCCGCCCGTCGCTTCGAAGGTCGTGTAGGGCCCGTCAGTCGCCCAACCGGCGCACGCTCCCGGCGCCGGCGATCGACTGGGTGAGCTTCGGGTCGCCGTGGTAGGTCACCCGGCCGTAGCCCGAGATGCTCACGTCGAGCGCCTCGCTGACGCGCAGCTCCGCGTCACCGTGCCCGCTGATGCGCACCTCGGCGCGCTTCGCCGTCAGCGCGGGGAGCTCCACCTCGCCCGAGCCGGCGATGTCGATGCGCTCCTCGTCGACGCTTCCTTGCAGCTCGACCTCGCCGCGGCCGCTGATCCGCACGCGCACGGCGCGCGCGTGCAAATCGCGGATGCGGACGTTGCCCTGTCCGCTCACCCCGAGGGTGAGCTCGTCGGCGCGCAGCCGCTCCGACTGGATGGAGCCGCGCCCGGACACGGCGATCCGCCGGAGCGCGTCGACCCCGACGCGGTAGGTCAGGGGCCGGCGTCCGATGAAGCGTAGGCCTTCCACCAGGCGCTCGAGCCAGTCCTGACCGATCTCCAGGATCAGCGTGCCGCCCTCGACCCGGGCGCTGAGCTTCTCCAGCAGCTCGGGATCGCCCTCGGCGACCAGGCCCTCACCCTCGCCCTGCGTCACGATCAGGTCGCCGAACCAGCGCAGCTCCACGGCGTCGAACCCGTGGACCTCGAACTCCCGTCGTTCTCCGTCCATCTGGACCTCCCGTACCGGGCGCTCCGAACGCGCCCTCCACGCGGTCATGCTAGCGCGGGTCCACCGCCGTCACGTCCTTCGAAAGGAGGACGCGCGTCCCCTGGGGTGGGCGCTAGAGTCTGCGGTAAGGAGGGTCGTCGATGACTCGAGAGAGGGAAAGAAGACCGAGGGGAGCGGGCCTGGCGATCGTCTTGATCGTCGTCGGCGTGCTCATCCTCCTGGCCAACTTCGGCTGGTTCGACTGGTTCACCTTGATCCGCCTCGGATCGCTGTGGCCGGTCCTGCTCGTGGCGATCGGCGCCGACATGCTCACCCGTGGCCGCTACCGCATCGTGGTCTGGGGTGCCGCCGTGGTCGTCGGGGCGCTGCTCTACGCCTACGACGCCGGCGGGCCGCGCGGCGCCTTCGTGCGCGGGCCGGCCGAGACGCACAGCATCGCCCACCCGCTCGCCGGCGCCGACGCCGCCGACGTCAGCATCACCACCAGCGTCGGCACTCTGCGGTTGTCCGGCCTGAGCTCCGGCGGCGATCTGGTGAGGGGGACCATCGAGACCCGTCGCGGCGAGACGCTGGTCGACGAGCTCAGCAAGCGGGGCGGGACCGCGGTGCTGAGCATCTCCAGCAAGTCGTCGGCCGTCAACCTGCGCGGCAACGAGGGCCGGAGCTGGGACCTGCAGCTCACCCGCGCGGTGCCGATCGCGCTCGACATCACCACCGGCGTCGGCAAGGCCCAGCTCGAGCTTCGGTCCTTGCAGCTGAGCCGGCTCACCATGGAGGCCGGCGTCGGGGAGGTCACCGCCACGCTGCCCGACAGAGGCGTCTACCAGGCCGACTTCAAGGCCGGCGTGGGCGCCACCCACATCACCATCCCGTCGTCGATGGCCGCCCGCGTGACGGTGAAGTCCGGGCTCGGGTCGGTGCACGTCAACGGCACCTTCGCGCGCAGCGGCGACGTCTACGAGACGCCCGGCTACGCCAGCGCCAGCGACCGGGTCGACCTGAACGTCCAGGGTGGGCTCGGGCAGATCACCGTCAACCACTAGCGGGAAGCGCGTTCGTCCTAGGAGTGGGAAGACGGGGCCGCTGCAGCGGCCCCGCCGCGTTCCACGGTGCCTCAGGGCCGGTAGGGGACCACCTCGCGGTGGCCCGCGCCGTGCTGCGCGACCTGGAAGCTCTCCACGGCGTTCTTGCCGGTGTCGAGCACCAGGAAGGTGGCGGGCACGTCCTCGCCGGACAGCGGGTCGTAGCCCAGCAGCGTGCCGGGATTGAGTCGCCAGCCTGCGTCGGCGCCCGGTCCGGTGCGCTCGACGTGGTAGCGGTGGTCGTGCCCGTAGACGATCAGCGGGATGCGGGCCGCGTCCATCGGCTCGGCCAGGGCCGGGAAGTGGTTCATGACCAGCTCGTGGCCGTCGAGCCGGCCCCGATAGACCTCGCCGTGGAGCTCGACGTGCTCGAACGCCTGCGCCACCATCGTCATCCGGAAGCGGTCACCGTCGTTGTTGCCGAACACCACGTGGATGCGGCCGCGGGTGAAGCCGTCGCCCAGGATGGGGATCACGAACGGCGAACACAGGTCGCCCGCCACCAGCAGGGTGTCGGCGTCCTGCAGGGCGGGCAGCGCCGCCCGCAGGTTCCAGACGTGGTCGTGGATATCGGAGAGGATGCCGATCCTCATGGCGCCTCCCTTCGGGGAACGCGCGCACCGCGCCCCCGGGGTCTCAGAGCTTGTAGCCGATCCGCCGCAGCAGCCCCTTGCGCCAGGCCACGTCCTCCTCGCCCTCGACGCCGAGCGGCGGCTCGCCGTCGATGACGCCGAGGATGCCCCGTCCCTGCTCGCTCTCCGCCACGATCACCTGGGTGGGGTTGGCGGTGGCACAGAAGATGCGGCACACCTCGGGCACGGCCTTCAGGGCGTTGAGCACGTTGATGGGGTAGAAGCTTTCCCCGAGGACGACCAGGAAGCTGTGGCCGGCGCCGATCGCCTGGGCGTTGCGGCTCGCCAGCTCGACGAGCGCGTCGTCGGTGCCGCTGAGACGCACCAGCCGCGCACCCGACGCCTCGCAGAAGGCCAGGCCGAAGCGGATGCCGGGCACCGCCGCGACCAGCGTCTCGTGGATGTCCTCCACCGTCTTGATGAAGTGGGTCTGGCCCAGCACGAAGTTGAGCGCTTCCGGCTTGTCGATGGGGACGAGGCTGAGCTCCACGGCGGACTCCTTCCCGGCCCCGGGGCCCGCAGGTGCGTCGCGGCGGGGCCGCGCCGGGTCCAGCCTACCCGACCTCCGGCCGGGTCGCGGTGCTCGCGGGCCGGCGGCCGCGGGGTGGCCGCATGCGGCGCGGGGCCCTCGGCGCTGCGCGCGGGACCGACCGTCGCCGACGCCCTCTACAGCCAGCCGCGTTCCCGCGCGATGCGCGCCGCCTCCACGCGGTTGCCGGCGCCGAGCTTGCTGATCGCTTCGGAGAGGTAGTTGCGGACCGTGCCCTCGGAGAGCCCCAGCTCGCTGGCGATGGCGGGGCACGCCAGCCCCTGTCCGGCCAGCCGCAGCACCTGGCGCTCGCGATCGGTCAGCGGATCGGGCTCGCTCCAGGCCTCCGCGGCCAGCTCCGGGTCGATGGCGCGGCCGCCGGCGTGGACGCGCCGGATGGCGTCGGCGA
>JARRMM010000139.1:0-7696 GCA_037386005.1 Deinococcales bacterium
GCAGCTCGCTGCAACGGGTCAGGTAGCGCGGGATCGCCTCCGGCGCCCCGTGAGGGTCTAGAGTGGCCGAGTTCGTAGAAATGCAGCTCGCCGTCAGGTGTCGTTCGGACCGAACCGCCACCGATGACGGACCGCGAGAAGGGGATGCCATGGACGCAGTGGTCCCACTGGACGCTGCCGCCGATGTCGCCATGAGCGGCTCCAAGGCGGCCAACCTTGCGGCGCTGATGGGCCTGGGCGTGAAGGTGCCGGAGGGCGTCGTCGTTCCCGCCTCCGCGTTCTCCACCTACGCGGCCGGGCAGCTGCCGGATGTGATTCCGGACGCGCTGCTCGAGGACCTGTACCGTTTCGTCGGCGCCGTCGAACCGGTCGCGGTCCGCTCGTCCGGGATCGCGGAAGACCTTGCCGGGGCGTCGTTCGCCGGGCAGTACGAGACGGTCCTGAACGTCCGCGGGCGCGACGCGCTCGCCGCTGCCGTGCTGCACTGCTGGCGGTCCGTGTACGATCCGCGCGTGTCGCTGTACCAGAGTCAACAGGGGCACTCGGCCGCGGCGATGGCCGTCCTCGTGCAGCGCATGTTGCGGGTGGAAGCGGCGGGGGTCGCCTTCACGGCGAACCCCGTGACCGGGGCGCGCGATGAGATCGTGATCAGCGCGGTGCCTGCGGTGGGCGAGCAGTTGGTGTCCGGGGAGAGCCGCGCCGAGGAGTGGGTCGTCAGAGCGGGCGCCGCGACCCGCTTGCGCGCGCCGGTCGAGGCGCTCGAGCCCGCGCAGGTGCTCGAGGTCGCCGCTGTGGCCAGGCGGATCGCGGAGCACTTCGGCGCTCCGCAGGACGTCGAGTGGGCGTTCGAGGACGGCGTGCTCCACGTGCTCCAGGCGCGGCCGATGACCGCGCTGCCGGAGCCGGTGGCCTGGGAGCCTCCGGATCCGAACACGGCTTGGGTCAGGAACTTCCGAATCGGCGAGTGGCTACCGGAACCGGTGACCCCGCTGTTCGCCTCCCACGTGCTTCCGAGCATGGAGTCCGCCATGGCGGAGGAGGGGCAACGTTGGTGGGGCAACCCGATGACGGGAACGCACGCGCTGGTGAACGGCTGGTGCTTCTACGCGCCTTCGGGCGGGGTGTCGGACATGCGCATGGTCGCCCAGATGTTGCTCGGCCTGTTCCGGCGTCCGAAGACCATCGTGGGGCTCATGGCTGCGATGGCCAATCCCGATCTTGCCGTGCGCTGGGCGATCGACCCCGAGGAGAAGCGCTGGCGAGAGGACCGGCTCCCGCGGTACCGCCAGCGCGTCGAGCGGGGCACGAGCGAGCTGGACGACCTCGATCCACGGCAACTGGTGGTCCTGGTGTCCGACCTGGCGCGTATGGCCGGGGAGATGTTCTGGTCCATGCAGCTCGTCCTCTCCTGCGCGGCCTCAAGGCCCCCGCGCCGCCCGCCCTGCACGCGGTCGTCTCGCTGGACCCGGCCATACCGACCGTGGGGGAGCTACACCTACCGTGGAGCGCCCCGGAGCCCGAGCGGTTCACCGCCATGGAACGCGAACGAACGGAGTTGGAGGAGCGCTGCCGCGCTGCGCTGCACCCGGCCCTGCGGAAGCGTTTCGATCGACTGCTGGCGTTGGCGCAGCGCTACGCCCTCGTCCGCGACGAGCAGGTGCTCGATGCCACTCTGGGTTGGCCCCTGATGCGGCAGGCGCTCCGAAGGCTGGGTCAGCACCTGGTGGACGCGCACCTGCTCGAAGAGCCCGAGCACGTCTACTACCTCGAGCGCGCCGAGATCGACCGCGCCCTGTCCGGCCATGCTGTGCCGGTCAACGTGACAGAGCGCATCCGCACACGGGAGCGCCAACGCCGTCTCGCGCCCCCCCTGGTGATCGGAAAGCCGAGCAAGCTCCTCGAGGCGACCCAGAGCGCGGCGATTCTTGCGATGCGCAGCCATCCGGTCGAGGGGGCGCACATCGTGGGCATGCCGGCGAGCCCGGGCCGCGCCAAAGGACCGGTGCGGATCGTTCGCGGACCGGAGGAGTTCGAGCGGCTGCGTGCCGGCGAGATCCTGGTCGCGCCCACGACCTCGCCCGCCTGGACGCCGCTGTTCGCACGGGCGCTGGCCGTGGTGACGGACGGCGGCTCCGTGGCGGCCCACGCCTCGCTCGTCGCCCGAGAGTACGGCCTCCCTGCCGTGGTCGCCGCCGAGGGCGCGACGAGCCGTCTCCGGGACGGCATGATCGTGACGGTCGACGGAAGCGCGGGGACCATCGAACTCCAGGCTGACTAGCGCGCGCGACGGCCCTCATAACGGAAGCCGCGCCCAACTGAAGGCCGGGGCTTCCCCGTGGAGAACGATACTGGTGGGCCCTGCTGGACTTGAACCAGCGACCGATCGATGATGAGTCACTCGGCAGCGTTCAGAAGTTGTTCTCTTGAGTTCTGCCAAGATCGCGGATCATCGTCCCTGAGCGTACTACGGCCACCGTGGTGTTTGCAGGGTTGGGCCTACGGTCGGCTGAGTTGGGATGAGTTGGCAACACACCTCGCAACACGACCCGCAGCCGATGCTGAACAAGCCTCGGAGTCGCGACGATGCACCGGCTTCAGACAGCCTCGCGGCACGCCACCGTTCACCTGGTGGCACGGGGTTACCCTCGTTGGGGCGCAGCAGTATCGCATGATCTCGGATGGTCCAAGACATGTGCCCTTGGTTGACTGGCGTCCAGCGACTAGGAGCATGAGATGCGAGCAGCAGCAATCTACGGCGCAGGGGACGTAAGGGTCGAGGAGCGGGCGCGCCCGTGTGTCGAAGGTGATGGTCTCCTCCTACGTATGCGGTCGGTCGGGATCTGCGGTAGCGATCTCCACTACTACCGTGAAGGGCGGATCGGTCAGGCAACCATCGACACGCCCATGATTCCAGGACACGAGATCGCAGCGGAGGTCGTTGACGAGCGCGCGCCGGACTACGGCTTCGAGGTCGGCGAAGTCGTGGCGGTGGATCCAGCGCTTCCATGCGGACGCTGCGAGTCCTGCAGGCAAGGCTTCCCGAACCTCTGCGCACATACGAAATTCATGGGTAGCCCCGAGTGGGACGGCGCCCTGAGAGAGTACCTGGTCGCCCCGCCCACGATGCTCCAACGCGTGCCCGCCTCCTTCCACGACGATGAAGTTGCGCTCCTGGAACCCTTGGGCGTTGCCATCCACGCGCTGGACCTGGCACGAGTCCGTCCCCTCGCGACGGTTGGGGTGGTCGGTGCAGGGCCGATCGGCCTCCTCCTCATCCAGGTCGCACGCATCTGTGGAGCAGCCGAGGTGCACGTCGCAGAGCCGCTCCCGCATCGTCGCGACGCAGCGCTGGATGCGGGGGCTGACAGCGTCCACACTGGCCATGAAGGGATCTCAGAGGTAACGGGGGGAAGGGGCACCGACGTGGTCCTGGAAGCGACTGACGCTCCGGATGGCCTCATGGCAGCGGTGCGCACCGCGCGCATCGGCGGGAAAGTCATCGGTGTAGGAATCCCTGAAGGGGACGACATCACTCTTACTGCGTCCGTGGCCCGTAACAAGGGACTTTCACTCAAATTCTCGCATCGCATGGGGGACGTCTATGGCCGCGCGATCCGACTCGTCGAGGACCAGCGCGTGCGTTTGATGCCACTCGTGTCTCACCGCTTCCACTTGAACACTGCAGCGGAAGCCTTCGCGTCGCTGGCCCGGCATGAGGACAAGGCACTGAAAGCTGTCGTCCACACCTGAAGATACTTGCGAGTCGCATGGGCTCCTGGTGCACCCCAGACAAGCGCCAACATCAGAACAGCTCAGGTGACTCCGTCTTGCATCTGGACGAATCGATGTCATGATCGCCCGGTCTCCGTCGTGGCGCGAGGTGCCGGCGTGCTGCCAGGGCCGGTTGGGGACTGGCCCTGGCGGGCCGACTTCGGCACATCCTGGCCTCGCACGCTGGGGCCATGACTCAGACAAGAACGCAGGGACGGCTTTGCACCGTAGAGAACGCCAAGGTCCTCCAAGGCTCGCGGGCTGTAGCGCACGCGAGGATCTGTTTACCCACTTCTCGGCACGCTGACCAAGGCGCAGCGAGACCGTGCAGACGAAGGCTGACCCCCTGTGTCTCCAACAGCCCGCAACGGGTCCTTGACAGCGCGTGGCCCACCGTCTATGGTCACTCAAATGGCCAATGGAACCGAGTTCCACGATACGGAACCCGCAGGCGGTACCGTGACGCGCCCCGTCACTGCAGTGGTACGTGCCGCAGCGATTCTGCGGGCATTCAGTCACGAGCGGCCGACACTGCACTTCAGTCAGATCGTCGACGCGGTGGGCCTGCCCAAGAGCACGACTCATCGCCTCTTGCTGACTCTCATCGACGTGGGCTTTGTGGAACAGCGTCAGGATGGTACATACGCGCTCGGCATCGGCCTCTTCGAGGTGGGAAGCCTTGCCTACGCCAACGTGAGTCTGCGTGCCATCGCACAACCCTTCGTCCGCCAACTCATGGACGAGACGAAGGAGACGGTGCATATGGGCGTCTTGGACGGCTTCGAAGTCGTCTCCCTCGAGCAAGCTTCGAGCCCGCACTCGCTCCGCGCAGAAGTCTACGTCGGCAAGCGCGCCCCTCTGCACTGCACGGCCGTCGGGAAGGCAATCCTCGCATTCGTAGCGACCAGCCCCTGGCTACACCAGTTCTGGGCCGACAGCTTCGAGCAGTTCACGACAGCGACGATCACCGACCCCGCCGGCCTTCGGAGCGAACTCGACGACATCCGCAAGCGGGGGTACGCCATTGACAACGAGGAGCACGAAGTCGGCGTCCGGTGCGTGGGGGCGCCGATCAGGGACGCGTCGGGAGCCGTGGTCGGTTCCCTCAGCATCTCGGGCCCCAGCGCGCGGGTGACGCCGGAGTCCATCACGGAACTCGCACGTCGCCTCCTCCGGGCCACCGGCCAGATCTCGGCGGCGCTCGGTTACGCGAAGGCCGGTCGCCCCTCATGACGCCGGAGCGACAGGCCTGCGCGCTCGGGCAATCTAGCCACGACCGGCCGATCGCACCGCTTGATCGCCGGGGCGCCAGGAAGGCCAGGCGCCGGGCTGAACGCTCCCCACCGTACGGCACCATCGACCCACCAGAATCCCCCTGGCAGGGTCGCCCTAACCCGCCCACCCCAGCCACGCCGAAGCTCTCACAGGAAGGAAGCTAGCGCCATGCCATCCCAGGAACTCATCAACAAGTACGGACGCGTCCTCGTGCCCATGATCACGCCCTTCACGGCGGACGAAGAGGTCGACCACGACAAGCTCGCAAAGCTCACCGACCACTTGATCGAGAAGGACTACGCCGACTCCCTCATCCTCACGGGATCCACTGGCGAGTTCTACACCATGACCGACGGCGAACGGATCGCGGTCTGGAAGACGATCAAGGACGCCAACAACGGCCGCATGCCCCTCATCGTGGGCACGGGCGGTTCCTCCACTCGGCAGGCAGTGGCGTTGACACGCAAGGCTCAGGAAATGGGCTTCGAGCTGGCCATGGTCGTCGCCCCCTATTACTGCAAGCCGACGCAGGAGGGCATCTACCGCCACTTCAAGACGGTTGCAGAGAATACCGACCTGCCCATCATGCTCTACAACATCCCGCTGTTCACCGGTGTGAATCTCGAAGCCGAAACACTCGAGCGGTTGTTGGAGCTGCCGAACGTCATGGCCATCAAGGAGGAGGCGGGCATCAACCCCACACAGTCGACGGATTTCGTCCTCACCGCCAAGCGCGTTGGACGTGAGGACTTCACCGTCTACTGCGGCGACGACACCATGATTCTGCAGGTGCTCCCACAAGGTGGCGTTGGCGTCGTCAGCGGCGGAAGCCAGGTCGTAGGCGGCCTCATGAAGGGGATCATCGCCGCGTACTACGAGAACGACAACGCCAAGGCGCACGAGCTCTACTTGCGCATGTACCCGTTCTTCAAGGCACTCGTCATGAACGGGCGCGTTAGCCCGTTCCCGCTCCTGCGAACCGCCATCACGATCGCTTCGGGTATCGACGTTGGCGCGCCCAGGCTCCCGCTCGCTCCCGCGACGCCCGATGAAGAGCGAGCGATGCGGCGCGTCGTAGAGAACATACAGCGTGTCGGGAAGGAAGGAGTGTCCGCGTAGTCCACCACCCGCGCAGTCCGAAGAGGTGACGAAAGGCGCGCACGCACCAACTCCGCCAGGAACAGGGGGAAGTACGCAATGAAACGCTTCTACTCCACAGGTCTCCGCCTCGCACTCGCCGTCATGGCAGGCGCATTCATCAGCGTCGCAGCCGCCCAGGGCACATGCAACAGCATGACGGTCCTGAGCTGGGCCCACTTCATCAAGGCCAGCGACACCGACCTCCAGAACGTCCTGAACGACTTCGGCAAGCAGAACAACATCAACGTCAGGCTGGACACGGTCTCCCTGAATGACGTTCCGTCCAAGATGGCTGCGGCGGTCCAGTCCCAGTCTGGCCCAGACGTCATGCTGCTGATGAACTACAGCACGGCCCTCTACGCCAACCAGATGATCTCGCTCGACGATGTCGTCAGCAACATCGAGAAGAACTACTCGGAGTTCCTTCCCATCGGCCAAGAGGCCTCCAAGATCAACGACACATGGAAGTCGGTGCCGTGGTTCTACACCCCCGCCCCAGCGAACTACCGAGCCGACTACTTCAAGCAGGCTGGCGTAACCCCGCCCGACACCTGGGCCCAGCTCCTCCAGGACGCCAAGGCCCTCAAGGCCATCGGACATCCCGTCGGGCTCGGCATCAGCAACGCCGGAGACTCCAACGACTGGTTGTTGGCGCTCCTCGCCTCGTACGGAGCCCATCCGATCGACGCCAACGGCAACGTCGCCATCGACTCGGCCGGTACCCGGCAGGCCCTGGACTACGTGAAGGAACTCGCGCAGTACATGCCTCCCGACGTCATGGGCTGGGACGGCGGTGGCAACAACACCTTCATCCTGTCAGGACTTGGGTCCTGGACCATCAACCCTGTGAGCATCTACCTGTCCGCCAAGAGCGACCTTCCGGATGTCGCGAAGAACCTCGAGCATTCTCTGCCGCCAGCGGGACCCCAGGGCCGCTTCGCAACCACCTCGGTCTACACGCTCGGCATTCCGAAGTGGAGCCCCTGTCAGGATCAGGCGAAGAAACTCCTGGAGTTCATGTACCAGCCCAAGAACTACGAGGGCTGGGTCACGGCCTCAGGCGGCTACAACGTGCCCCTGTTCAAGAGCTTCCCGAAGCTTGCCGTGTGGACCCAGGATCCCAAGATGGCCGTCCCGCAACAGATGGGGCAGTTCATGCACATGGCGCTCTGGCCCGCACCCCCCAGCCTGGGCGACAAGCTCCAGCAGGTGTACGACACCTACGTGATCCCCACCATGTTCGGCAAGGTCGTCAAGGGTGAGAGCGACGACCAGGCCATCCAGTGGGCCAGTGACCAGTTGAACCAGATTCTGAGCCAGTAAGGCGCCTGGCAGACACGTCTTCCGGTTACGTGGTGGGTGACCCCCACCACGAAACCACCCTCTGGAGCGGAAGAATCCCGAACATGGCACAGCGGACACGCGCGTTGTTGACCGGGTTCGCCTTCGTCCTGCCGGCCGCCATCATCATCATCGGGCTGGTGGGGTACCCCATCGTCCAGGCCATGTA
>JARRMM010000140.1:0-4075 GCA_037386005.1 Deinococcales bacterium
TCCCGCCCCATCTCCTGATCGAGCGTGCGGGCGATGGTCTGCACCATCGTCTGGACCGTCACGGCCGCCCCCTCTCCGGCCCGCGGTCGCCGGACGGCTCAGTCCAGCAGCTCACGGCGCTGCTCCTCGAGGTGCGCTGGAGGGGTCTCGAACACGTCGTCGAACATCCACGCCACCGGGATGGGGCCCGCGGTTTCCGCCTCGTTTGTGGCGGCCTTGAAGACCTCGTCGATCTCGGCGCGCAGCTCGGCCTCGGCGTCGTCGTCCCACAGCTCCCGGCGCTCCAGGAAGACGCGGAAGCGGTCCAGCGGATCGCGCCGCTTCCAGGCCTCGACCTCCTCGCGCGGCCGGTAACGGCTGTCGTCGTCGGCCGACGAGTGCGCCCCGTAGCGGTACACCAGCGTCTCGACCAGCGTGGGGCCGAGGCCGCTGCGCGCCCGCTCGACGGCCTCGCGCATGACGTAGTAGCTGGCGAGCACGTCCATGCCGTCCACGGTGTAGCCCGGCATGCCGTACGCGTGGGCCTTGGCGGCGATCGATTCGGCGCCCGTCTGCTTGTTGTAGTCGACACTGATGGCGTATCGGTTGTTCTCGCAGACGAACACCACCGGGGCGCCCTGTGCGCCCGCGAAGTTGAGCGCCGCGTGGAAGTCGCCCTCGCTGGTCGCGCCCTCCCCGAAGCTGGCGGCGGCGACCTGCCCGCTGGCCTGGACCTTCATGCTGATCGCCGCCCCGACCGCCGGCGCGATGTGCGAGGCGATCGGTGACGCGATGGTGAAGATGTTGAGCTCCTTGGAGCCGTTGTGCGACGGCATCTGACGCCCGCGGTTGGTGTCGGCCCGGGTAGCCATGGCCTGACCCAGCATCTCGACCGGCGGGAGCCCGAACGCCAGCAGCAGTGCGGTGTCGCGGTAGTAGGGGAAGAGCCAGTCGCGCCCGCGCTCCAGCGCGTGCGCCACCCCCACCTGCGCCCCCTCGTGCCCTGCGCTGGGAGCCACGAAGCTGAGCTTGCCCTGCCGTTGCAGGCGGCTCAGGCGTTCGTCCATCATCCTGCCCGCGACGAGGTCGTGGTACATGCCACGAAGGGCGGTCGGGTCGAGGTCGAGGTCGAACGTCCCCTTCCATTCGCCGGACCCTCCGATGAGCGAGATCGGTTCGTCGCTGAAGGGCTGGAAGAGCTGCGAGTCGCGAATCACGCAGGCCTCCTTTCGCTGGCGATGCCGGCGTCGGCGCCTGCGCAGGCCGCGAGCTGCGATGCGCGCTCCATCGCCCGGACTCGTTCGACCGAGTCCAAGAAGAAGCCCCGGTGCAACGACACCGGGGCCAGGGCGGCAGGAACGTCGCCTAGCAGCAACACGGGTAGCCGGATGTCCGAACGCTTGGTCATCGCGAGTGCCCAATCGAGTCGCCGTGACCGTCACGGCGCGCCTCGCCTTCCAGGTTCCCTGCGACGATACCACCCCCTCACGGGCCCCGCTGTAGTCCATCCCATAGCCCGAACACACCCGTGGAACGGCATGAACGGGCCGTAGGCCGGGTACGCGCGCGGCGCGGCGCCGGCCTGGGGCGCTACACTGGCGTGGCGTCGCCCCACACCCGTCGCACCGCCAGGAGAGGAGACACGCTCGCCATGACCAACACGCGCCTCGTCGCCTACGCGCTCATCGCGATCGGCCTGGTCGCCCTGCTGTCCCGTCTCACGGGGGACTCCGGTTGGCTGTGGATCGGCCTGGTCGCCGCAGGCTTCCTGGTGGCCTACCAACGCGAACGCGTCTACTCCTTCCTGGTATTGGGCTCCGTCCTCATGGGGGTGGCGGTCGGGATCCTTCTCGAAGGCAGCTGGCACTGGCCGGGCGCCTTCCTGGTCAGTCTCGGCGCCGGCGTCGCCGCCATCGACCTGGCCGCGCCGCGCGACAACCGCTGGCCTCGCATCGTGGGCCTCGGCCTCATCGCCCTCGGCGTCATCACCGGACTGGCGGAGGCCGGGGTGCTCACCTCGTCGGCGTTCGCGGTCCTGCTCATCGCGGCCGGCATCGTGCTGGTCGTGATGTCACGCCGGAGTCCGGCGGTCGCGCCCGAGGCCGTGCCAGCAGGGTCCGCGCCGGAAGCGGCGGCCGGACCAGGGAGCGCACCCCCGCCGGCGGGCACCCCCTCGCAGGAAGACACGCCGCCCCCGCACGAGGGAGCCCTCCGCAGCGGATCGGCCGCGCCCGGCGCCGCCAGCGTCGGCAGCGACGAAGCGCTGCGGGCCGCGCTCCAGACGTGGCGCAGCCAGGTGGCCGAGGCCGAGGGGCGCAGCGAAGCGCTGATCGTCGGCGACGCCACCCTCGATGAGATCGTGGCGCGCCGCCCGGGCAGCCTGGACGAGCTCGCCGAGGTCCACGGCATCGGCCCGGTGAAGCTCGAGCGCTACGGCCCGGCCATCCTGGAACGCGTCCGCAGCGCCTGAGCAACCCGGAAGCTGCATCAGGAGCGGCCTTTCTTCGCGTCCCGAGTGCCGATGCGGCTTACAATGACGGGACGTGGACTCGAAGCAGGTCATCCTCTCCTTCCTCGTCGCCGTGCTGCTCGGCTTCCTGATCGGGCTGGAGCGCGAGCGCAAGCGCGAGTCGCAGGGCTCGATCTTCGCCGGCATCCGGACCTTCCCCCTCCTCGCGCTGTTCGGCGCGGTGGTCGGCGTGCTGACGCAGGCCGTCTCGTCGTGGGTGCTCGTGGCGAGCTTCCTTCCCATCGCCGTGCTCATCGCGCTCGCCTACTGGCGCGAGACGGTGGGCGAGAAGGTCGGTGGCACGACCCAGGTGGCCGTGCTCGTCGCCTACGGGCTGGGCGTGCTGGCCGGGTACGGTCAGTTCGTGCCGGCCCTGGCCGGGTCGGTCATCACCACCGGCATGCTGTCGATGCGCACCGAGTTGAGGCAGCTGGCCGGTGCGGTCTCGCGCGAGGACCTCTACGCGGTGGTGCAGTTCGCGGTGGTGTCGCTCGTCATCCTGCCGCTGGTCCCGAACGAGACCTTCGGGCCCTGGGGCGTCTGGAACCCCCGCACGATCTGGTTGCTGGTCGTGCTCATCTCCGGGCTCTCGTTCGTGGGCTACGTCGCCTCCAAGTTGATCGGCGCCACCCGTGGCATCGGGTGGAGCGGGCTCCTCGGCGGCCTGGCCTCGAGTACCGCCGTCACCATGAGCTTCAGCGAGCGCAGCAAGAAGCAACCCGCCCTCGCGATCGTCTACGCCATCGGGGTGCTGGCCGCCTCGGCCGTGATGGTGCCGCGGCTCTGGGTCCTGCTGGGCGTGCTGCAGCCGAAGCTCATCCCGCCCACCCTCATCTCGCTGGGCGTCCTCTTCGTGATCACCACGGTCGGGGGCCTGACGGCGCTGCGTGAACGCAACCGCGAGCACCTGGAGGGAGCGAAGGTCAACAACCCCTTCGAGCTGCGCACGGCCCTCCAGTTCGCCGTCCTGTTCGCAGTCATCCTGCTGGCCGCCAAGGCGGCCCAGGTGTACCTCGGCGAGGGCGGGCTCTACCTGGCGAGCGCGCTGGCCGGCGTCACGCAGCTCGACGCCATCACGCTGACGCTGGCACACCAGGTCGGGACCGGACTCGACGTCCACGTCGCCGCACGCAGCCTGGCCATCGCGGCGGCCACCAACAGCCTGTTCAAGGCCGGGCTCGCGCTGACCATCGGCACCCGCCGCTTCGGCCGCTCGGTTCTGACCACGTTGCTGCTGGCGGCGGTGGGCTGCATCGCGGCCGCCTGGCTGCTCCCCATGGCCTGACCCGGGCGCCTGAGCCCCGAACGCACCTGGCGCGACCGGGGAGGGGTGGGGTCATTGGGTAGACTGAGCCCACGACGCTACGCCGCTGCTCCCGGGTCCTCCCCGAGTCCACCCGCGTGCGCCGCATCCAGGATGCTGCCGACAGACCCAGGTCTGTGAGCGCTACATGATCATGGAGGACGGATGGAACAGACGATCTATCGCGGCCTAGAAGGTGTCCACATCGATACCACCACGATCAGCCGGATCGACGGCCAGCGTGGTGAACTCATCTACCGCGGCTACGACATCCGCGAGCTCGC
>JARRMM010000140.1:4081-20856 GCA_037386005.1 Deinococcales bacterium
CGCCGACAAGGCGAGCTTCGAGGAGGTCGCCTATCTGCTGTGGCACGACGATCTCCCGAACCGGTCCGAGCTCGATGCCTTCCACGCCGAGCTGGCACCGAACTTCCCCGTCCCGGAGCCTGTGTTCGACGCCTTCCGGAGCATGCCGACCGACATGCACCCCATGCACGCCATCCGCACGGCGGTGTCGTTGCTGGGTGCCCTGGACCCTGACGCCGAAGGCGTCGACGAGGCCAACGTCAGGCGCATCGGCCGCAAGCTGCTGGCCCAGTTCGCCACCTTCACGGCGGCCTACGAGCGCATCCGGAGCGGGAAGGAGCCGGTGGCGCCCGATCCCGAGCTGTCGGTCGCAGCCAACTTCCTGTACATGCTCAACGGCGAGCGCCCCACGCCAGCCGCCACCCGGGTGATGGACGTGGCGCTGGTGCTGCACGCCGAGCACGGCTCCAACGCCAGCGCGTTCGTGGGCCGGGCCACCGCCTCGACCCTGACCGACGTCTACTCCGCCATCACCGCCGCCGTCGGCGCCCTCAAGGGCCCGCTGCACGGCGGCGCCAACGTCGGCGTCATGCAGGCGCTCGAGTCGATCGGCAGCGTGGAGAAGGTGGAGCCCTACGTGGTCGACACGCTGCAGAAGCCCAACGGCCGCGTCATGGGCTTCGGGCACCGCGTCTACAAGGTGATGGACCCGCGCGCCATCATCCTCAAGGACGTCGCTCAGCACCTCGCCGAGGAGTCGGGCGACAGCAAGTGGTTCGAGATGAGCCTCGAGATGGAACGCGTGATGGACCGGGAGATGGGGAAGCTGGGCAAGCAGGTCAAGCCCAACGTCGACTTCTTCTCGGCCTCGGTGTACCGCATGCTCGGCCTGCCGCGCGACATGTACACACCGATCTTCGCCGTCTCGCGCATCAGCGGCTGGATGGCCCATCTCTACGAGCAGTACGCCAACAACCGCATCATGCGTCCGCGCCTGACCTACGACGGCCCGGTCGGCCGCACCTTCACACCGATCGAGCAGCGCTGAGGCCGAGGGTACCCCGGGACTTGCTCCGGGGTGCCCCTGCCGAGCGCTTCGCGCCCCGCAGCACGTGCCCTGCACGAGTGCCCGCGGGGCGCTCGCGTGCCGCGGCGGGCGCCGTCAGCGGTTCCCGGCGTCCGGCCGCAGTCCGTCGAGGAAGCCCCGGACCCACCCCTCGTAGGTCGCCGGATCGAGATTCCAGGCCTCGATGTGGTCGGCGCCCGGCACCCGGTGGTAGCGCAAGGGCCCCGGGAGCCGCTCGGCGAAGGCGTCGACCGCGTCGATGGGGACGGTGCCGTCGTCGATGCCGGCAACCAGGAGCACCGGCACACGGATCCGGTCCGCGCTCCGGCACTGGTCCAGTGCGCGCCAGCGCAGGCCGCTGCGCCAGGCCGCCAGGGCCAGCGTCGCCCGGGTCCACGCCCGAGGGAACGGTACCCCGGCCCGTCGGCTGCGCTGCGCCGCGACCGCGGCGGGGTCGACCAGCGGCGAGTCGAGGATGAGACCGGCGAGCGCCGGGCCGTCCGTCGGCCAGCGCTTGGTCGCCTCCAACGCGGTGGCCCCGCCCATCGAGAAGCCGTAGAGCACCACCCGGCGGATGCCCCGCTGCGCCAGGAAGGCCACCCCCGCCAGGGCGTCGTCCGACTCGCTGGCGCCGTAGTGGTAGAACCCGTCGGGGCTCGGCGGGCTGCCGCGATGGTTGCGGTACGCCAGCACCAGGACGCTGCGCTCTCCGTCGGCCAGAGCGGGCAGCACCCGCAGCGTCTCGGCCCGCTCCCCGCGACGACGACCGTGCAGCACGAGCACCGCGGTGGTCCCGGAGCCGGGCAGCCACCAGCCGGCCAGCTCGCCCACCTCGCTCTCGACGCGGACGTCCTCGAAGGGGAGACCGAGATCCTGGCCGGGATCGCGATGGTAGAGGAAGGTATCGATCCTCGCGGGCTCGCCTCCCGCGGGCGGCACGCCGGCCACCACCTCCAGCTCGCGCACCACCCGCTCGCCGTCGTCGCCCACCACCGGCCCCAGACGCCCGTAGCCGGTCCGCCACAGCAGACCGAGGACGCCTCGCTTGCGCGTGTCGGCGAACTGCGCCCGCGAGGGCGGCGCCGGCAGGGTGACCCGGCCGGCCTGGTAGTGGAGCACGGTGAACTCGGGCATCAGCTCGTAGTCCCGCGGCACCAGCAGCAGGCTCGAGCCCAGCCACAGCGCGAACCCGACCGCCCCCACCAGCACGCACGCCACCACCACCAGCACGGCGGTCAGTGCGCTCACGGCCCCGTCCTCCGACTCAGGCCGGGCCCGGCCTCAGGACGCCCACGTCACCTCGCCGAAGGTGTCCTCGCGGCGGGGGCTGGTCGAGAACATCACCACCGGCGTGCCGGTGGCCTGCTCGATCAGCTCCAGGTAGTCGAGCACCTCCCGGGGCAGCGCCTCACGGCGTCCCAGCCCCTCCAGCGGGCCCCAGCCGGGGACCTCGCGGTAGACGGGGCGGCCGTCTTCGTAGGCCGCGCACACCTTGATGCTGTCCAGGCCCGACAGGACGTCGAGCTTCGTCACGACCAGGCCGTCCAGGCCGTTGATGTCGCAGGCGTACTTGAGCTGGACCAGGTCGAGCCACCCCACGCGGCGGGGTCGGCCCGTGGTGGTCCCGTACTCGTCCCACTGGTTCGACCCGCTGCCGCGAAGTCGCAACGCCATGGCCTCGTCCTCGATCTCGGTCATGAAGGGGCCGTGGCCGACGCGCGTCGTGAACGCCTTGACCACGCCGTGCACCGCGTGCAGCGCCTTGTGGCTCACGCCGGCGCCGACCAGGATGCCGCCCACCGTGGGGTGCGAGCTGGTCACGAACGGATAGGTGCCGTAGGCGAGGTCGAGCATGGTCCCCTGGCCCCCCTCGAACAGCACGCGTTCGCCGTTCTCGAGGGCGCGGCGCAGCTCCGCTCCCGTGTCGCGCACCAGCGGCAGGAGCCGTTCGCGCACGCCTGCGAGAGCCTCCATGGCGGTGTCGACGTCGGTCCAGCCGACGCGCGCGGTCGAGTTGGGCTTGGCCTCCAGGAGCCGCGTCAAGCGTTCGCGCAGCACCGATGCATCGACCAGGTCGCCGGCCCGCAACCCCACCCTGCGTGCCTTGTCGCTGTAGGCGGGGCCGATGCCGCGACCGGTGGTCCCGACGAACCCGCCGCCCTCGTCGTTCTTGCGGTGATGCGGTAGGACGAGATGCGCCTCGTGCGAGATCCACACCGGCCCGGGATCGCGCCGCCCGGCCATGGCATCGAGCTCCTCGACGAAGGCCCAGGGGTCGATCACCATGCCGCCCCCCAGGATCGAGACCGGCCCATCGTGCAAGGTGCCGCACGGGAGGTGATGGAGCTTGAACACGTCGCCCCCGACGACGACCGTGTGTCCGGCGTTGGCGCCGCCCGAGAAGCGCACCACGTAGTGCGCCTCCGCGGCCAGCGCGTCGACCACCTTGCCCTTGCCCTCGTCACCCCATTGGGCCCCGAGGATCGCCACTCCCGGCATGCCGCCTCCTGCTCGTTCCCGACGTACGCCCGCCCGCCTGGCGGGCCGCCCCGGCAGGCGTCAGTATGACACACCGCCGTCCCGCGGCCGCGTGCGGCGGCTGCTAGAATTCGTGGCGATGACGCGCTTCGTGCGATGCGTTGTGGTGACGCTGGCGCTGGTGCTGGTGGCCTCGGCCGGCGCCCAGACCGTACGGGTCTTCGCCGCCTCCAGCCTCACGGACGCGTTCACCGCCCTGGCGCAGAGCTACGAGGCCACCCACCCGGGTGTCCACATCGCGCTCGACTTCGCGGCCTCCTCGACCCTGGCGACCCAGATCCTTCAAGGCGCGCCCGCCGACGTGTTCGCCAGCGCCAACCCCCTCCAGATGAAGCGCGTGACCGACGCCGGCCTCCAGCTCGACCCGCCGACCCCGTTCGCCGGCAACCGCCTCGTGATCCTCACGCGAGATGCTCGCCGCCGCCGCCCACGCCTACGGCTCGGCGTTCGTCGAGGCGGTCCGCGGCAACGTCGTCTCGCGGGAGCCCAACGTGCGCCAGACGGCGGCCAAGGTGGCCCTCGGAGCCGCCGACGCCGCCATCGTCTACGCCAGCGACGCGCGCGGTTTGACGGGGACCCGAACGGTGACGATCCCGTCCGACCTGCAACCCACCATCATCTATCCGCTGGTGACCCTGACGAGCGGGGGGCAGGCGCGCGCGGCACAGGCGTTCCGCGACTTCGTGCTGTCGCCCGCGGGCCGGGCGGCGCTGGCGAGCTACGGCTTCACGCCGCCACCGTAGCGGCCCGAACGCGTGCGAGCGCGCCTCTCCCCCGGCCTGCTGATCGGCACCGGACTGGTGCTGATGCTGCTGCTGGTGCTCCCGACGCTGGCGCTGCTCCTGCGTGCCGCCCGCCCCGAGCTGGCGGCGGCGCTGCTCGACCCCACCGTCACCGCCGCCTTGCGGCTCAGCCTGGCGACCACGGGCGTCAGCCTCCTCGCCACGGTGCTCTTCGGGACGCCGGTCGCCTACCTGCTGGCCCGCTTCGAGTTCCGCGGCAAGGTCCTGCTGGAAGCCCTCCTCGACCTCCCTCTGGTGCTTCCGCCCGTCGTCGCCGGCCTGGCTCTGCTGCTGCTGCTCGGCAGGCGAGGTCTGCTAGGCGCACCGCTCGCCGACCTCGGGGTGCACGTGGCCTTCACGAGCACCGCGGTGGTGCTGGCGCAGCTCTTCGTCGCCAGCCCCCTCTACATCCGCAGCATGAAGGCCGCGTTCCGCTCCACCCCGCGGAGCCTGGAGGCGGCGGCGATCACCCTCCACGCGAGCCGGCTGAGGGCGTTCCGGCGCGTCACGCTGCCGCTGACGCTGCCGGCGTTCGTGGAAGGCTGCGTCCTCACCTGGACGCGCGCGCTCGGTGAGTTCGGGGCCACCATCGTGGTGGCGGGGAGCCTGGCCGGGCGGACCCAGACCATGCCGCTCGCGATCTACGCGGAGCTGGAGCGCAACCTCGACGTCGCGTTGGCGATGGGCGCCATCCTCACCCTGGCCGCTTTCGCCCTGCTGCTGCTCTTCCGCCGGCTGACCCGGAGCGCCTGACGCCCCGCGTCCCCGCACCTGCGTCGTGGAGGCTGGTGGCCGGAGCGCGCACGATGTAAGCTACGGCCCGTGTCCAAGCCAGCTCCGAAGCCCCAACCGGTCATCCTGATGACGAGCGGGACGGTGCCGCGCGAGCGCGGGCTGCGCCGTAACGACATCATCCAGGGCCACAACTACGCCCTCGCGCTGACGGCGGCCGGCGCCGTGCCGCTGGTGGCGCCCAACGTGGATGCCGAGCTGGCCGACGCCTACGCGGCTCGCGCGGACGGCCTGCTGCTGACCGGGGGCGTCGACATCGATCCCCACCTGTTCGGGGCGCGGCCGGACCGCGACCTCGGCTCGGTAGACCGGCGCCGCGACGCCTTCGAGCTCGCGCTGTACCGAGCCTTCCGAGCGCTGGGCAAGCCCATCCTGGGGATCTGCCGAGGCATCCAGCTCGTCAACGTGGCGCACGGAGGCAACCTGCACCAGCACCTGCCCGCCGTGCCGGACACCGAGCAGCACCTGCAGAAGGACTTCACCGGAGCCCCCCTGCAGCGCGTCGCCCTCACCCCGGGATCGCGCCTCGCCGGCGCCTTCGGCAAGGCGGAGCTGACCGTCAACAGCTTCCACCACCAGGCGGTCGACCGGGTCGGAGACGGCCTCGAGGTGGCGGCCCGGAGCGCGGACGGCATCGTGGAGGCCCTCGAGCTCGCCGACCCCGACGAGGCCTTCGTGGTGGCGGTGCAGTGGCACCCGGAGATGTGCTGGGACACGCACCCGGAGCACCACACGCCGTTCGTCATGCTGGCCGACGCCTGCCGCGCGCGCCTGGCCGCGCCCGGAGCCGTGGGCGCCACGGCGGGCGCCGTACCCTGAGCTGTCCTTGACAGCCGGGGCGGTTCTGGTAGACTCCCTTCCATGACGTTTCCGCGAAGAGGGGGTGGTGCCATGGACGATGGCTATGGCTACGTCGTCGAGATCCCCTCGGACACGTACGGCACCCCTCCGGCGGAGCGCTGACCCCCGCAACGAGCAGCGAGCGACAGCCCAGCACCCGCCGTCCATGGGGCGCGCCGGCCGGCCCGAACCGACCCAGCACCTCCCGGCCACGGAGGCCGGGACGACGAGGAGACCCCCATGGTCGTCGTGATGCAGAAGGAGGCCTCGACCGAGGCCATCGATCGCGTGCTCGGCGAGATCCGATCGCTGGGCTTCACCCCCCACATCAGCGAGGGCGAGGAGCGCACCCTGATCGGCGCCATCGGCCCCGCCCCGACCGAAGAGGTGCGGGAGCATCTGAGCGCGCTGCACGGCGTCGAGCTGGTGGTGCGCATCACCAAGCCCTACAAGCTGGCGTCGCGTGAGTTCCGCCACGACGACTCCACCGTCGCAGTCGGCGACGTCAGCATCGGCGACGGGGCCTTCGTGGTGGCAGCGGGTCCGTGTGGGGTGGAGAGCCGGGAGCAGCTCACCGCCGCGGCGGCCATCGCCAAGCGGCACGGCGCCCGCATCCTTCGCGGCGGCGCCTTCAAGCCCCGCACCAGTCCCTACGCCTTCCAGGGCCTCGGCGAGGAGGGGCTGCGCCTGCTGGAGCAGGTGCGCTGCGAGACCGGCCTGCCGGTGGTCACCGAGGTCACCTCCCCGGAGCTGGTGGAAACGGTAGCAGCGAAGGCCGACATGCTGCAGATCGGTGCGCGCAACACCCAGAACTTCGCGCTGCTGGCGGAGGTGGGCCGGAGCGGCACGCCGGTGCTGTTCAAGCGCGGCATGTCCACCAGCATCGCCGAGTACCTGCAGGCCGCCGAGTACATCCTCAGTCAGGGCAACCCCGACGTGGTGCTGTGCGAGCGCGGCATCCGCACCTTCGAGACCGCCACCCGCTTCACCCTCGACGTCAGCGCCGTGCCGGTGCTCAAGGAGCTGACGCACCTGCCGGTGTGGGTGGACCCCAGCCACGCGGCGGGGCGCCGCAACCTGGTGCCCTCGCTCGCGCTCGCGGCGGCGGCGGCCGGGGCGGACGGCCTCATCGTGGAGGTGCACCCCACGCCGGAGGAGGCGCGCTCCGACGCCGCCCAGCAGCTCGACGACGCCGAGTTCGGCAGCCTCATGGAGCGCCTCCGCGGCGTGGTCGCCGCTCTGGGAAAGACGCTGTAGCATGCGGCCGGCACCGCTGTTCGACACGATCGTCATCGCCGGGGTGGGGCTGATCGGCGGCTCGGTCGGGCTGGGGGTGCGGCAGCGCTTCCTCGCCCGCCGCACCATCGGGCTCGACCACGATCCGGCGGCCCTCGACGCGGCGCAAGGTCTGGGCGTGATCGACGAGTCACGCCTGGAGGTGGGGTCGTGGCTGCGAGAGGCGGACCTGGTGGTGCTCGCCACCCCCGCCAAGTCGATCGTGCCGCTGGCCCTGGCGATGCGCCCCTACCTGGCCGAGGACGCCATCGTCACCGATGTGGGCAGCGTGAAGGCCCAGGTCGTGGACGCGCTCTCCGCACTGCGGTTCGTGGGCGGCCACCCCATGGCCGGCAGCGACCGCGCGGGCGTGCTGCACGCGGACGCGGGGCTGCTCGAGAACGCCGTCTGGGTCCTCACGCCGGACGACGCCAGCGACCCCGCCGCCGTCGACCGGGTGCAGCGCTTCGTCGAGGCGCTCGGAGCCCGCCCCATCCGTGTGGGTCCCGGCCGGCACGATCGCCTGGTGGCCACCGTCAGCCACCTCCCCTACCTGGTGGCCGTCGCCCTCACCACCCTGGAGGGCGCCGGCGACGACCGTGAGCTGACGATGCTCCTCGCCGCGGGCGGCTTCCGCGACCTGACGCGGGTCGCCTCCGGCAGCCCGCGGATGAGCCGCGACATGATCGCCCTCAACCGCGAGGCGGTGGGGACGGCCATGCGGGCCTTCCGCGCCGAGCTGGAGGCGCTCGAGGGACTCGTCGGCGACGACGAGGCCCTGCTGGCTCGAGCCGAGGCCGCCAAGCGCGTGCGCGACGGCATCCCGATCGTGCGTCGCAGCCTGCTGCCGGCGCGGCACGAGCTCGTCATCGCCGTGCCGGACCGACCCGGGGAGTTCGCCCGCATCACGCGGGCCCTGGGGGATGCCGACGTCAACATCAAGGACCTCGAGGTGCTGGGCATCCGCGAGACGGGTGGCGCGGTCCGCATCGCCGTGGAGTCCGACGAGGCGCTGGCGCGCGCTCGGCGGGCGTTGGAGGCTGCAGGGTACGAGGCCCGCAGCCGCAACGGCGGCTGAGAGCCCGGCGATGGGCACGTCGCGGGACGCCCTGTTCGATCTCGCCGTCAACCGCGCCGCCGAGGCCGCGGCACGGCTGGGCCCGACCCGCCAAGACGGGCTCCGGCGCGAGCTCGAGGTGTGGTACCTGAAGACGCGCTTCGCCTACCGGGTACCGTTCGAGCAGGTCCTCGACGCCGTACGTCGCCGCCCCGACGGCCCCGTCCACTGGGAGGGCGGGCCGGACGGCGCCTGGCGGCCGGGCCCCGCCGCGACACCCTGACGAGCGACACCCAGCTCAGTCGTCGATGGTGAGCCGGTAGCGGCCGCTGCGCCCCTCCTGCCGTACCGTGACGTGCGCCCTCTGCTCCCCGCGCACGTAGATGGCGACGATGCGGTCGTGGCGCTCCTCGTAGCGCTCGCGGTGCCACCCCTTCTCCCGCATGCGGCTGTTCACGTCCCCGTACACGCCGTGCAGCGACGCGTCGCTGCGGAAGACCGTGTCGAAGTGGTGCGGCCCGCTGTGGTGCTCGATCACGACCACGCCGGGGAAGGAGAAGTGCAACCCCAGGTGCGCCCAGACGATCACGCCCTGGCTGTGCACGGTGGTGGACGACGACGCCCCCGGACGGACGGTGAGCGTACAGCCGCTCAACAACGCGACCAGCGCGAGCGGCAGGACAACGAGCTTGAGAGTGTGCCTCACGGTCGTACCTCCGGTTCGGACGGGCCTCGCAGCGGACGGGCCGTGAGCGGCGCCCGGCGCGGGGACCCAAGCGACGCCATGGTAGGCGACGAGCCCGACGTTCCATGTGAGAAGGCTCGGAAGGGCGCCTTCACGGTGCGCCCGGCCGGCACGGGCCGTTCCCGAGCGGCTCGCGCCGTGCAGTGACCGCCGCGGGACACAAGGATCCACGGCCTACGCTATCCTGGCTCCATGCCCTCCGGCCCGACGGAGCTCGTCGACCGCTTCGGACGCGTCGTTCGCGACCTCCGTCTGAGCGTGACGCCGCGCTGCAACTTCCGGTGCCACTACTGTGACCCGCTCGGCGCGGGGGCGCACGAGCCCCCCGGCACGCTGAGTGTCGCCGAGGTGGCGGTGGTGCTGCGTGCGGCCGCGGGGCTGGGGATGACGTCGGTGCGCTTCACAGGCGGCGAGCCGCTGTTGCGCAAGGAGCTGTCCGCCATGATCGCCGTCGCCAAGGGCGAGCTCGGCATCCCCGACGTGGCGGTCACCACGAACGCCTCCGCTTTGGAGCGCCGGCTGCCCGAGCTGCTGGAGGCGGGGCTCGACCGCTTCAACATCTCGCTCGACGCGCTCGACCCCGAGATCTTCCGAGCCATCACCCAGGGCGGCGACGCGGCCCGCGTGTGGCGCGGCATCGAGGCCGTCGCCGAGGCCGGGCTCACGCCGGTCAAGCTCAACACCGTGGTGATGCGCGGCATCAACGACGGCGAGATCGTCCCGCTGGCCGAGCTGACCGCGCGCCGTGCCTTCCACGTGCGCTTCATCGAGTACATGCACCTGAACAACGCCGCCGCCTCGAGCTACCAGGAGCACTTCATGGCGGGCGCCGACATCCGCGCCCGCGTCGAGGCCGCCTTCGGTGAGCTCGAGCCCGTCGAGACCGATCCGAGCGCTCCCGCCCGGCTCTGCCGCGTCCCCGGCTGGCCGGGCGCCATCGGCTTCATCAACCCCGTCTCGGAACCGTTCTGTAGCAGCTGCAGCCGCATGCGGGTGACGTCGGACGGCATGCTCCGGCCCTGCCTGCTCACCGACCGCGAGCTGGAGCTGCGTACCGCCCTCGCCGCGGACGACCCCGTCGCCGCGGTCCGGGATCGCTTCCTCGAGGCCGCGCACCGCAAGGTGGCCTCCGGCGACACCGCGCAGGTCCAGCCGCGCCGCACCATGGTGGCGATCGGCCTATCAGCCAGGCGCTCATTGAGCTTCTCGTCGGGGATGCCGAGCTCGAGCTGGCTGTAGCGACACTGGCTGGCGAAGGCCTCGTTGATCTCGATGAGGTCCACGTCGTCGACCGTCATGCCGGTCTTGTCGAGCAGCTTGCGGATCGCCGGCACCGGCCCGATCCCCATGATCTCCGGTGGGACGCCGACCACGGCCGCTTGTACGAACACCGCCAGCGGCTCGAGGCCGAGCGCCTCGGCCTCCTCGCGCGCCATCACGACCGTCATGGCAGCCCGTCGGCACCGGTACGACGTGGCCATCGAGCTTGCCCGCTTTGCGCGCGGCGATGGCCTTGCGGTGGCTGGCCAGCGCGAAGCGGTCCTGCTCCTCGCGGCTCACCCCGAAACGGCGCGCGACCTCCTCGGCCGTCTGCCCCATGCTGTGGTAGGCGCCGGGCTTGCGACGCGCCAGCGCCCGGTTGATGGCGATGTCGCGCCCACCGATCGGGACGCGGCTGGTGCAGTCGCTGCCCCCGGCGAAGACGACGTCGTTCATGCCGGTGGCGACCGAGTGAACGCCCTGGACGATCACCTGCAGGCCGCTGGCACAGAAGCGGTTGATGGTCGCTCCAGCCACGCGGTCGGGCAGGCCCGCGATCTGGGTGGCGATGCGCGCCATGTTGTAGCCGGCCTCGCCCTCGGGGTGGGCGTTGCCCAGCAGCACATCGTCGATGCGCTCGGGCTCCAGGCCCGGCGTGCGCTTCAGTGCCTCGGCCAGGACCAGACCGGCGAGGTCGTCGGGGCGGGTGTCCTTGAGTAGGCCCTTGTGGGCGCGGCCCACCGGGGTACGGATGGCGGTGGTGATGACGACGTCACGCACGTTCGATGCTCCCTCGGGCCCCGTGACCGGGGCCGACGCCGGGCGGCGACCCGCCCGCTAGCTGTTCCAGGGCCTCACGAGGATGGCGCCGTCCTTGAGGTGCGCCACCTCCGGGCCTTCCCCCGCCTGCGTGTCCTCTCCCGCCTGCGCGACCGCGCTGCCGATGCGCAACTGCGGGCTGAGGATCCGCTCGGCCCAGACGACCGCCTTGTCGTTGCCACCGGCACCGGCGTGCGCCAGCCCCCGCAGCGTCCCGACCACGATGATGTCGTCGTTGGCGATGACCTCGGCGCCGGCGTTGACGTCGCCCAGCACCACCACCGAGCCGGTCGACTCGATGCGGCCACCGCTGCGCACGGTACGCGCCACGATGACCGTCTCCCCCCGCGCCTGCATCACCGCCGTGGGCGGGCGCACGTCCGTGACGCCTCCGCCGGCCTCCTTGACCGCGTCGACGACGCGCTCCACCAGGTCGAAGGGGACCTTCCCCGCCACCTCGAGCGCCACGTGCCCCTCGAGGAGCTCGGCGTGCGAGGCCAGCGCACTCTCGAGCGCCTCGAGGGTATCGGACTCCTCGAGGCTCAACAGGATCCCGCCCCGGATTCCTCGCGCCTTCATCAGGGGATGTGCACCTCCACACCGTGCAGCTTCCAGTACCCCGCCAGGAAGTCCCGGGCGACCGGGACCGACACGTAGGAGCTGGCGCCGCCGTACTCGAGGAATACCACGATGGCGATCTTGGGGTCCTTGACGGGGCTGAAGCCCATGAACCAGGCGTGCGTCCAGTTGCCGCCGCGCGAGGTCTGAGCGGTACCCGTCTTGCCGGCTACGCTCACGTTGTCGGGGAAGACGGACGGCCCCAGGAACCACTTCTCCGGGAAGGCGGTGAAGGCGAGGCGCATGCCGTGGATCAGGGTGTCCCACGACGTGCCTTGGATGTGGTGGATCTCCGGCGCGACGGGGGTGTCGCCGATCTTCTCCACGAGGTGCGGCTTGGCGTCCATGCCGTGCTCGGCCACCGTGCTGATGAGCTGGGCGAGTTGCACCGGCGTCGCCAGCGTGTCGCCCTGGCCGATGATGGTGTTGAGGGTGTAGCCGGGCAGCCAGCCGTGCTTGTACTGCGGCTGCGAGCGGACCCACTGCAGGTCGGGTACGCGTCCCGACTGCTCGCTCGGCAACCCCACCCCCACCGGCTTGCCGTAACCGAAGCGGCGGGCGTTGTCGACCTCGTCCTGCATGAAGCTGTTCCACCCGGACGAGAAGTTCGGGGTGGTGATGGCGGCGTTCCAGAAGAAGGTGTTGCAGCTGTCGGCGATGCCCTGCGCCACGTCGTACGGGCCCTTGTCGTAGGTCGCCCAGTTGTGGAAGGTGACGCCGCCGTAGCGGATGTCGGCCCCGCAGTCGAACTTGCTCTGGGGAGTGATGAAGTGGTCCTCCAGCATGGTGTAGGAGGTGATGATCTTGAAGGTCGAGGCGGGGGGGTAGGCCTGGATGGCGCGGTTCTCGAGCGGCCTGTTGGTGGCGTCCTGGAGGATGGCGTCCGCCGCCTTCGCGTTCACCGGCAGGTGGGTGAAGACGTTCTCGTCGAAGGTGGGAGCGCTCGCCAGCGCGAGGATGTCGCCGTTCTTCGGGTCCACCGCCACGATCGCCCCGTGGACCTCCTTGGCGTGCGGCAGCCCGACCCGATCGCGGTCCTTGTTGACGTACTTGAGGGCGGACTTCAAGGTGTCCTCGGCCAGCCGCTGCACCTTGGGGTCGATGGTGAGCGTCACGTCCTCGCCCGGCCGGGCCGGCCACAGCAGCGTCGAACGCACCACGTTGCCTACGTTGTCGACCTCGACCAGACGGGCACCGGCGGTGCCGTGCAGCGCCTTCTCGTAGCTCTTCTCGATGCCCATCACCCCGACCAGGTCGTCGACGGTGTAGCCGGGGAAGCGCTCGGGGTCGGCCCGGGTGGTGTAGCCCACCGTCTGCGCCGCCAGGTTCGTCGGGTAGGTCCGTTCGATGCGCTGCCGGAGGTAGAGGTTGGGGTGGCCGGCCACACGCTCCTCGATCGCGGGCACGAGCTTGTCGGGGATGTTCCAGGCGAGCACGGTGCCGTCCTTGGCCTGCTGCGGATCGGTGGGATCCGGCTGCTTCGGCGGGCCGCTGAGCCCCAGCAGCCGCGACAGCCGCGTCCACTGCGGTATGGGGCCGCCGCGGTACATCAGGTCGTAGGCGATGCGATCGTCCGCCAGGACGGTCCCGTCGCTGGCGAGGATGCGGCCGCGCAGGGGCGTGATCGGCTTCTGCTGGGTGGCGTTCTGCTCGCTGCGCGCCGTGAACTCCTCGGCCATCGCCAGCTGCAGGTACATGAGCCTGGCGGTGAAGATCACCAGCACCGTCAGGGTGACCGCGAGGACGAGCCGGCTGCGACCGTTCACAGCAGCTCCTTCCTCAGCAGGCGGCTGCGCTGGAGCAACGCCGAGCCCCAGGGCAGAAGCAGGAGGCCGGCACCGACGGTCAGCACCGTTTCCACCGACGCGACGGCGGCCATGCGCACCAGCGATTCCGCCGAACCCGACAGCCAGAGCAGCAGGGGGGCCAGCACCAGCCACTTGCCGGCCTCGGCCGACAGCACGACCAGCGCGCGCTCGAACAGGCCGGACTGGGTGAGCTGCGCGCGGACGATGCTGGCAGCCAGCGCGGCGCCGGCCAGCGCGAAGGCGTGGATCCCCAGCACCCCCGCACCCATCACGTCCTGCAGCAACCCGACGCCGTAGGCGACGAGGACGAGCTGCCACGGCTGGATGCGCCAAAGCAACGTGAGCACGGCGATCATGAACAGGTCCGGCGTGGGGATCGGGGTCATCAGGGCTGCCAGGAAACCTTGCGCGATCACCAGCACCAGGTAGAAGAGCAGCAGCCGCATGACCCGTAGTCTACCGTCGCTCGTACCCGTTCCGGCTGAGGACGGGGGACGCCCTGGGCAATATAAGGTAGCGCATGGCCATCCTCCTCCTGCACGGCGGCGCCGGCGCCATCGCCGACGACGTCGAGAACGACACGGTCTCCGGCCTCGCGTCCGCATGCGACGCGGGCTTCGAGCGCATCCCCGGCGGCGCCTCCGAAGCCGCCCTCTCCGCGGTCACCGCCATGGAGGCGAACGAGCTCGCCTTCAACGCCGGCATCGGTGGCGCTCCCACGCGCGAGGGCACGGTCGAGCTCGACGCCGCGGTCATGCTGTCGGACGGCACCAGCGGTGCGGTCGCGGTGCTGCGGACCACCCCGTTCGCGGCCCGGCTGGCCGACCGGGTCCGGACCGAGACGCCGCACGCGCTGCTGGCGGCCCACGGCGCCGAGGCGCTGGTGACCGACCCCGTCCCCAACGAACGCCTCCTCACCGCGCGCAGCATCGCCCGCTGGCGAGCGTGGCGCGAGCGCCAGACCCCGACCCAGAGCACGCCCACCGGCAGCGGCACGGTCGGGGCCGTCGCCCTCGACGACCACGGCTCGCTGGCGGCCGTCACCAGTACCGGCGGGACCCTGGGCCAGTGGTCCGGGCGCATCGGGGACACGCCGCTCATCGGCGCCGGCACCTACGCGGACCGGACCGTGGCGGTGTCGTGCACCGGCAAGGGCGAGGCCTTCATCCGTGCCGTGACCGCCAAGGCGCTCGCCGACCGGCTCTCGGCCGGCGCCGACCTGGAGCGGGCGCTGCAGGAGGCGCTCGAGGGGCTGGTGCGCTTCGGCGGTGACGGCGGTCTCATCGTCGTCACCGCCGACGGTCGCTTCGGCGTGGCGTTCAACAGCGCGTCCATGGCGATGGGCTGGCGCTGGCCGGGGGGCGGCGAGCAGCGCGTGGCGCGGCGACCCGGCGTCGTCGTGATGGGCGGCTGAGGCCTCGCCGGATCGTCCGGCGGCATGGCGGCGCGAGCGTGTCCGTGCGGGCGAACGTCCCTGGGAACGCCGTCGGGGCGTTGCTATGCTCGATCCGTGATCCACACGGTGACGGTCAACCCCGCGCTCGACCTCACCTATCGGGTGGCGGAGATCGTGTTCGACGACACCGTGCGCGCGGAGGAGGTCCTCCGCTCCCCTGGTGGCAAGGGGATCAACGTCAGCCGCGTCGTCGCGCGCCTCGATCATCCCACCGTAGCGATGGGCTTCGTGGGCGGCCGCGCCGGCGAGGAGCTCCGCGAGCGGTTGGAAGCGGAGACCGTGCGGACCTGGTTCACGCACATCGCGGGTACCACCCGCACCAACGCCATCGTGCAGGACGCAGGCGGTCACCAGATCCGCGTGTCCGGGCCGGGCACCCCCGTGACGTCCGTCGACGTCGATCAGCTCGTGGAGAGCCTCTTCGACCTGCGGGCGCCCGACGTCCTCGCGCTATGTGGCAGCTTGCTGCCCGGCATCCCGGAGAGCTTCTACACCGAGGTCGCGCAGCGCGCCATGGCCGACGGTATCCGCGTCGCCATCGATGCCGACGGGCATGAGCTCGAGGCCGCGGTCGAGGTCGGCGCCTACCTGATCAAGCCGAACCGCTACGAGCTCGAGCGCCTCACCGGCAAGGAGGTCGGCACGCGCGAGGACGCCGTGGCCGCCTCGAAGCCGCTCCTGCGCCACGGGATCACCGCGGTGCTGACGAGCCTGGGCGCCCAGGGCGCCGTGCTCGTCACCGACGAGTGCGCGCTCCACGCCTACGCGCCGCGGGTGAAGGTCGACTCGGCGGTCGGCGCCGGCGACGCCATGCTCGCGGGGGCGCTCGTCGCCTCGGTCGACAACGAGCCCTGGGAGACCGTCCTGCGCCTGGGCGTCGCCTGCGGCACGGGGACCGCCATGACGCCGGGGACGGAGCTGTGCAACCTGCAGCAGATCGATGCCCTGCTCCCCAAGGTGGTCGTCGAGACCCTCTGACAACCCCGTTCAGCGACTTCGTCAAGAGCACTGCTCACAGGCCATTTGTCCCGTCCTGGACGGGACAAATGGCTCTTATCGGGATCCCCCCCAGCCCGCATAAAGGGGCAACGAAGCAAGCCGGCCCTGCCGAGCAGCGCCACGAAGGGGGATCTCCAGTTGGGCGCTCGTCGACATCATCCACGGGTCGCAGGACGCGGCGTCCGCGTCCGGCGCGGAGCGCCGTGCATCCGCGCCCACCGTCGCCGCATGACCCGCTGCCCGTCGGGCGGGGGACCCTTCGCGGCACGCGACCCCCCGCGCAGGGCGCACGGCTCGGTCCTCCTCTCTACCCCGGAAGCATGAGGCCACCGTCTCCAGACCCGCGACCTCCCTCCACCTCCGCCATCCCCTTCCACCTCCCGCCACGCTCCACCCTAAGGAGACGCCATGAAACGCTCCCCGCTCTACCTGATCGCCCTGGCAGCCACGCTCGTGGCGATCGGAGGGTGCGCGACCGTAACGCCGGACGGATCGCTCAGCGTCGACGCGCGCCCCAACCAGACCTACGTGGTGGTCCTGCAAGACACCACCACCGTTCATAGCGGCTACGGCGACGTGACCCTGACCGGTCTGCGTCCCGGTGACTACACCGTCCTGGCCAGCCGCGGCGAGCGCAGCAAGAGCATCGAGGTGCACGTATCGCCAGGCCGCAGCACCTCGACAGACGTCCACGTGACCGAGGAAGACGACTCCGACCAGCCGGTGTGGGCCGGCCGCCAG
>JARRMM010000141.1:0-6442 GCA_037386005.1 Deinococcales bacterium
AAGGGCAAGGCGCACAGCTGGCTCAACGGGACAACTCACAGATCGCCAAGAGAGTTCCACTGCGCATCAGTGCCCGAATGGGCAGGTCAGCCACACCCACTGCGCAGTCGACGAACTCAGGCGACAGGGCCCCGGCCTCATTTGCGTCTCGGCGCGTGGCAGGGCTGGACAGAAGCCTTCCCAACTGCGGCTGGGAGTCATAGTGCACGGGCCCTGTCGCCTGAGTTCGTCGAATGCGCAGTGGGTGTGGCTGACCTGCCCATTCGGGCACTGATGCGCAGTGGAACTCTCTTGGCGATCTGTGAGTTGTCCCGTTGAGCCAGCTGTGCGCCTTGCCCTTGTGGGGCCCGGGGTCCCTCACTCGGATTCGAGGGTGCGTAGAGGACGTTGCGCGGCGTTCATGGGGCGTGCTGGCTGGGGCGCCCACCACAGCGGGGGGCGCCCCAGCCGGGAACGTTACTGGCCTAGCAGCACCGACAGGCTGCTGCTGCCTTGGTTGGCGGTGGCAAGGTCCAGCTTGCCATCCCCGTTGAGGTCTCCCACCGCCACCGAGTACAGGGAACTGCCGGCGGTGTAGCTCACCGCCTTCGGGAAGGTGCCGTCGCCCTTGCCTAGCAGCACCGACACGCTGCTGCTGCTGCCCCCGTTGGCGGTGGCGAGGTCCAGCTTCCCGTCCCCGTTGAAGTCTCCCACCGCCACCGAATCCGGGTAGGTGCCGACGGTGTACGTCTTCTGCGTCTGGAAGGTCCCGTCGCCGTTGCCCAACAGCACCGACACAGTGGCGTCGCTCGCGTTCGCGACCACGAGGTCGGGCTTGCCATCGCCGTTGAAGTCTCCCACCGCCACCGATTGCGGGGAGGTGCCGACGCCGTAGGTCTTGGCCGTCTGGAAGGTGCCGGTGGCGCTGCTAGCGAGCGTCAGCGTGAGCGGTCTCGAACGCGGCACGCCGCCGCCCGAGGTGCTCAAGCTGAAGTCATACGTGCCCGCAGGCACGCCGCTACCCGGCGTGACGGTGATCGTCCGGGTAAGGTCCTGCCCCGCCGCCAAGGTGACCGTCTTGGGGCTCACAGAGAAACCGGAAGCAGGCCGCCCACTGCCGTCCAGCAGGCTCAAGCTCAACGTCCCGGCGAAGCCATTCCACGAGCTGAGCGACAAGGTCGTGGTGACGCCGTCATTCAGACCCGCGTTCAACGCCGCAGGCGACACCGTGACCCCGTAGGCCGGCACCACCGACTGACTACAACTAGCGAGCAACGACAACAGCACCACGACCACGACCGACAGCACAACGATACGAACACGACGCATGGCAACTCCCCTTCGCGGTTCTTGTATGGAGCAATGGTTCCGGGGCCAACCTTACCCCACCACGCATCACGAGAACCTCAAGGTGCACCAACGCAGCCCACCACCCCAGCTACGGGCGCTTCCGGGTCCGAGGGGGTCGGGATTGCAGCGCCTTGCGCCGCCCGTCGGCAAACCAGGCGCACGAGCAAGCTTCGCATCAGGCGCGATATGTGCGGTGGCTTCTCTTGCCATCTCCCACAGGCGCGAAGCGCCTCTGCGGGACCAAGACCGATGAGAGCCTCAACCTGCGGCAGGCACCGCACCGTGGTTTGAGTATCCTCCGGACCCCGTCACCCTAGTGAGTGTGGAGAAGGGCCCGCCAACGGAGCTGGCGGGCCCTTGGGCGTTCTGTTGTGCTGCTGCTTGCTACTGGGCGACGCCGTGGCAGTTGCGGTTGATCCAGTCACCGACGTTGCCGTCGTAGCCGGGAAAGTTCTTCAGCCATTGGACGACGTTCTCGTAGCCTGCAACGGTACCGTCCGAGAGCGTGATGCTGTGCTGCCGGATGTACTGCATCATCTTGCCCGGGTTCTTGTAGGTCATGCCGGGGGTCGCGTAGAGGACGCAGAGTTGGTTTCCCATGTCCGTGTTTCCGGTCGTGGTGCTGTGCGCGTTCGCCACTGGGGTGGACCCCGGTGCGGCCTCTGGGCCGGACGCGGGCGGAGTCACCGGCGGAACCGTCGACGGAACCTGCGCATGGGCACCACTATGCTCATTTGGACCGTGCCCTGAACCTGCAGCGAGCGCCCCACCCAGGAACGCCATCATTCCAACGAGCAACACGAAGACAACAAGACGCTTCATCGAGTGCACCTCAGCTTCCCTACCAGATCCACCAACTCCTCTTCAGCTTATACGCCATCGGAACCTGAGAATATTGGGGTGCCACGCTACGCGCCGTGAAGCATTCACGAGCGGGGGTCAGTCGAGTCCTATACGGTACGGTCGCTCGAGCAGAGTCCATCCAAACGGGGGAGCCTCAACCAGCCAACCACGGTTCATGGCCGGGTTGCTCGGGGAACGCCCCCCGCAGGCGACTTCCCATTACCGCCGTTGTGCGCAGCAGGGGTTCTTGCTCTGTCTCACAGAGGCAATTGGCTTCGTCTGGGCATGCAGCGCGTTCGAGTCATTGCTGGGCCCTTGACGTGTGGATTCGAGAAACGAGCCTAGCCCACTTCCCAGAAGGGCACTTAATGCGCAGTGGAGCCCTCTACACGATCTGTGAGCTGTCCCGCTGAGCCAACTGTGCGCCTTGTGCTCGCGCGGCCCGGGGGTTCCTCACTCGGATTCGAGGGCGCGTGCAGGACTTGGTGCGACGCCAATACAACGTGCTGGCCGGGGCGTCCCGTACTGTGGTGGGCGCCTCGGCCGTGAGCGTTACTGCCCCAACAGCACCGACACGGTGCCGCTGTAAGTACTGGTGTTGCTGGTGTTGGCCACGGCGAGATCCAGCTTGCTGTCACTGTTGAAATCCCCCACCGCCACCGAGTACGGGTTGCTACCGGTCGCGTAGGTGAGTCCCCCAGTGGTGGGGAACGTGCCGTCGCCGTTGCCCAGCAGCACCGACACGAAGCCGTCGAGGTAGCTGGTGGTGACGAGGTCGGGCGTGCCGTCGCCGTTGAAGTCCCCCACCACCACCGACATCGAGTAGCTGCTGCCTGCGGGGTAACTCGTGGCTGTCTCGAAGCTGCCGTCGCCGTTGCCCAGCAGCACCGACACGGTGCCGCTGTAGTTGCCGGTGACGACATCCAGCTTGCCATCACCGTTCAAGTCCCCCACCGCCACCGAGGTCGAGCGGCCGTTGCTCGCGTAGTTCACGGCACTCTGGAAGCTGCCGTCGCCGTTGCCCAGCAGCACCGACACGGCGCCGACGCTCTGGTTGCCGGCAACGAGATCCGGTTTGCCGTCACCATTGAAATCCCCCACCGCCAGCGAGAACGGGCTACCGCCACTGGCGTAGTTCACGGCACTCTGGAAGCTGCCGTCCCCCTTACCCAGCAGCACCGACACGGTCCCGCTATACACGTTGGCGACAGCGAGGTCGGGCGTGCCGTCGCCGTTGAAGTCCCCCACCACCACCGAAGACGGGAACCAGCCGACGGGGTAGCTCACAGCGTTTCCGAAGGTGCCGTTGCCGTTCCCCAACAGCACCGACACGGTGCCGATGCTAGTACTGGTGTTGCCGCTGTTGGCCACGGCGAGATCCAGCTTGCCGTCACCATTGAAATCCCCCACCGCCACCGAGAACGGGTAGGCGCCGACGGCGTAGCTCGCAGCGCTTCCAAAGGTGCCCTTGCCGTTCCCCAACAGCACCGACACGGAGCCGGGGCTGGTGTCGTGGGTGACCGCAAGATCCAGCTTGCCGTCACCATTGAGATCCCCCACCGCCGCCGAAAACGCGTTGTTGGCGACGGAGTAGCTCACGGCGTTCTTGAACGTGCCGGTGGCGCTGCTGGACAACGTCAGCGTGAACGGGCCCGAACGCGGCGCACCAACCCCCGAAGTGCCGACGGCCAGGTCATACGTACCCGCAGGCACACTGCTACCCGGCGTCACGGTGATCGTGCGAGTCAGCTTCTGCCCGGCCGCCAACGTGACCGTCGAGGGGCTCACGGCGATGTCGCGGGCAGGATGCCCGCTCGGGTCCAACACGCTCAAGCTGAGCGTGCCGGCGAAACCATTCCACGAGCTGAGCGACAACGTGGAGGTGACGCTGTCGTTCAGACCCGCGCTCAACTCCGCAGGTGACACCGTGACCCCGTAGGCCGGCACCACCGTCTGACTACAACTAGCCAGCAACGACAACAGCACCACGACCACGACCGACAGCACAACGATACGAACACGACGCATGGAGACTCCCCTTCAAGGTTCTTGTATGGAGCTAAGGTTCCGGAGCAAACCTTACCCCACCACGTGTCACGAGAACCTCAAGGAGCAGCAACGCAGCCCGCCACCCCAGCTACAGGCGTTTCCGGGTCCGAGGGGGTCGGGATTGCAGCGCCGAGGGCCGCTCGTCGGCGGATCACGCGCACGAGCAAGCTTCGCATCAGGCGTGTTGTGCGCAGTGGGTGCTTGTAGCATCACTCGCGGATCCGTGACGTTTCGTGAGGTCCAGCACCCTCTGGTCAGCTCCTCGGCAGCTCGAGCCCAAGTTTGTTTTCGAACGCTCAGGGTTTCGCCTAGACCGGAGCCGACAGGGTGCGGTTTCCGATACGGGACGAACCGACCCGACTCGGAACCCTCAAGATGCCATCCGCGCGTAGAACTCCCGTCCTGTACCCGCTTTTCTCGGGTCGTCCCTCTGTGATGCAATCACATTCTCGGCGCTTCCCGGTCTGTGCTGGCGTGTGCTCGCCTGTCTGCCGTCAGCTCTGCCGTCAAAGCGCCGTTCGTTGAGCGTCTTGGTGTGGGGCGCCCGATCACGGCATTGCACGTACGCATCGCTTCAGCCGCAACAAGCCGGGAGGTAGAGCGCTCGCGGGGCCGTGCTGGGCGTCGTTCGTGCCAGCACGGCCAGCTGGCGTCGGACTGTGGCAGAACGGCGCTGCCGCAGTAAGCTTGGTGGAGGGAACGATACCGATGATCGCCTGGACGAACGTCGTCGTCCTCGTACTGGCTACCTGCCTGACCGCCCTGACCTACGTCAAGAGCGCGGGGCCCGCCGCACTGGAGCGGAAGATCGGCAACGTCGCCTATGCGCGCTGCACCCGCTACCGCTTCCTCTCTGGGATCTTCATGACGGTGGCGGGCATCAACTACGTCGTATACGCCTTCCATCCCCTGCCCCTGACGCTGCCGCGCACCTTCCCGTGGCCCTACGGGCTGTCGGCGCTGATCGCCGTCGCGATCGCCGTTCCCTCGGGAGTCCTGTGGGTACGGGGCATGAGAGACGCTGGCGAAGAAACCATGCTGGTCAAGAAGCAGCACCACCTCTACGGCGGCATCTACCAGAGCATCCGCCACCCGCAGGCCGCCGGCGAAGTCTGGTACTGGTGGGTCTTCGCATTCCTGTGCCACTCGCCCTTCCTCGCCATCTACTCGCTGGTCTGGTTGCCCCTGTTCCACCTCATGAGCCGAGCCGAGGAGCGCGATCTCCTGATCCGCTACGGCGACGCCTACCGGACCTACCTTCGAAACACCGGCATGTACCTCCCCAAGCGGCGCCGAACCCTCGCGAGTACGAACGACACAGAATCGCAACGCCAACGCTGAGAGCTCGGTCTGCCACATCGTCGGCAGACCAGCCGCACGCGCCGTCTGCGATCCAGTACCGACATCGGCACCTGGCGCCTCCGCCGGCGCCGACAAGCTGGCATCCTGAGGCCGCCAGGACAGACCACCATGACCCGAATGCCGGCGACTGCGCCAAGCGCCACACCTGCGAGAGCATCCGAGACCACGCCAGGCGTGACGCGGTAACCCACTGAGTGCCATCCGCGCTCAGGAGTGCTGTCCTGTACCCGCTTTTCCCGTCTTATCCCTCGGTGACCTCTTCGAGCGTAGCTCCGATCTTGTGAAGGCCCGTCTTCGGCAAGTACGCGGGTAGCCTCTTCATCAGGAGTCCCCCACACTCCTGGGGTACACGTGCCGACGGAACCGGCCCAGACGGCATCTGCCCCCCGGCAGAATGATCGACGCCCTACCTTGGCGTACGTAGAGCAGCGGTTGAAGGTTCCGTGGCGTCGCATGACGTCGGACTCGGGCCCGCACTCGAGAACGATTCCGCGCTCTGATGCCTCTTGCGCAGCAAGGTCGTATCCCGCTCTGGCAGGCGGCTACTCCCGACACATCAATCGCTTGCCGGCGCCTCCGTGGCATGGGCGGCTGCAAGGTCTGCCGCGCCAATCTGTCCAGCTGCCACACCAAGGGCAGCTCGTCGCACTTGGAGCCCGGCCGTCATCGGTATGGAGGAGAGCGCAGAACGCAGAGCCTGAACGTAGCCTTCGGCCAACCCAACACCACCGCCTATCACCACCAGCTCAGGGTCCGTAACCATCCGGACCGTGGCGATGGCCGAGGCTAGATGATGCACGCTGCTCTCAACGATTCCCTGGGCCCACGGCTCGCCTCCACTCGCAGCTACGAAGACTTG
>JARRMM010000142.1:0-6426 GCA_037386005.1 Deinococcales bacterium
GCGGCGCTCTGCAGCCGGCCGGTGAACCCCTGGCCGTAGAAGATGTTGTCGCCCAGGATGAGCGCCACCCGGTCGCCGTCGAGGAACGCTTCGCCGATCACGAGCGCCTGGGCCAGCCCCTCCGGGCGCGGTTGCTCGGCGTAGGCGAAGTCGAGCCCCCACTGGCTCCCGTCGCCCAGCAGCTGCCGGAAGAGGGGCAGGTCGCGCGGCGTCGAGATGACCAGGATCTCGCGGATCCCTGCCAACATCAGCACCGAGAGCGGGTAGTAGATCATCGGCTTGTCGTAGACCGGCAGGAGCTGCTTGCTCACCGCCAGCGTGGCGGGGTAGAGGCGAGTGCCGCTACCTCCCGCCAGGATGATCCCCTTCAACGGCCGGTCTCCTGGGCGTGTCGTCGGGCCCTGCGTGGCCCGGAAGATCCCACCAACCGAGGGCCACGCGTGGGACCTGTGTGCCCTGTGACGTGGTGGAGTTCCGGGACCGGCATCTCGCCCCCCAGCCTACCCGTTCCTCAGGGCGGGCGCGAGGAGAGATACGGACGGGGAAGGCTCTCCGGGTACACCGCGGATACGCCCCGGCGATGGCATGGGGTCAGGACGACGTCTGGAGAGGGTCGGAGGGCTCGTCCGGGCGTGCCTCCCACGGGCCCTTCCCTCGCGGCGACTGCTCGTTGGACGTCTCCCCACGCCCGGTCCCGGACGGGCGCTGTCCGTCCCCCGGCTCCGCCTCGGGTTCGGCGCTCACGGCTGCCCGCAGGAACACGAACAGCACCATCGCGAAGAACGCCAGCACGAACGCCACCGCCGTCACCACGGCGGTCCGGCTCGACTGCGGCTGCTCGGGCACCGAGGCGCTGTTGAACACCCCCGCCATGCTGGGCACGAGCTTGTCCGCGACGTCGAAGAGGGGGGCCGTCTGGGCGACCGCGTCGTAGGCCTGCGTGGCGCTGTCGAGCTGACGCTGGAGCTGCTGGGCCGTCTGCTGCTGCGTGGCGAGCTGGCCGCGGAGGTCGCTCGCCTGCTTCGCGAAGCCGTCGAGCTGCGTCTGGACCGTCTGCCGTTCGGCCACGTACCCCGCCAGCTCGGAGGTCTGCTGCTGCAGCTGGGCCCGGGCCACCAAGGTCGCCAGGTCCTGGTTCGCGAGGCCCGGGCCGCCGGGCACCGAGGCGATGGCGTCGCCGAGCTGCTGGGCCAGCGTCTGCGAGAGCACGCCCTGGTTGGCGAGGGCCTGCATCTGGGCGTCGAGCGCGGCGGGCTTGCCCTGGCCGCGGGCGTCCACGACGGCCTGGAGGAGCGACTGCTGTGCCTTGGCCGTGGCGATGTTGCGGTCGAGCTCGTCGAGCTTCTCCTGCGCCGTGGTGGTGCGGGTATCCAGCGCGTCGAGCTGCGCCTGCAACGAGCTGCGGGCGTCCTGCTTCTGGAAGGTCGCCCACTTGGCCTGGGCGGCGTCCAGCGCGCTGGACAGGCTGGTGAGCTGCGTGTCGAGACTGGAGCGCACCCTGCCGACCGACTGGCTGACCGAGGACTGCGCCGCGTCGGCACTGGTCTTCGCCCAGGCGTTGGCGAGGCTTGCCGCCAGCTCGGGGTCGCGTGCGGTGACCGATTGGGAGACGATCAGCGGATCGGCCCCGCCGCCCGAGACCTTGCTCACCGACACGTCCTCGGCGAGCTGCTTGGTGGTGAGGTCGGCGGGCGCGGACGGCACCGCCTGGAGCGTCTTGGCGAGGACGCCGTGCGACAGCGCGATCGTCTTGTAGGCGTCGAAGCCGATCTGCGTCACCGAGTTGACGTCGAGGAGGCTCTGGGCCTGGCCGGTCTGCTGGTTCTGCCCGTCCACCTTCAGGGGCGTCACCCGCACGGTGGCGGTAGCGTCGTAGCGCGCCGCCTGGAAGTGCATCACCAGGAAGGCGACGACGGCGACCGCCAGCGACACGCCCACGATCCAGCGCAGGCCCCCCTTGAAGATCAGGTAGAGCTCGCGCAACGAGATCTCGTCTTGCGGTTCACCCACGGCGTGCTCCTCTTCCATTCCTACGCTGGTGCGTGACTCTCAAGGTGACGGTCTCCTCGTTGGGGTTCGGCGCATCGCACGCGCGGAGGAACGCCGCGGCCGGCTGCGCGCCGTCGGGCGGGCCCTTGGACCGGTGAGCCCTAGGATAGACATTCTCGTCCCATGCCATATGAGGTTGCTGGGAGCCGGATCACGCCTCAACCGACGCTCGCCCGCACCAGCCCCTCGTCCTCCAGCCGCTTCAACCACGGCTTCAGCTCCTGCAGGTCGAGGTGGAGCTGCTCGGAGGCCTGCTCCAGCGTGAGCCCGCGGCCGAGCGCTTCGAGCACGCGCTGGCCCGCGCGGCCGAACGAGGTGCGGAAGTGCATGGCCAGCTCGGTCATCGGGTTCAGGGCGTCCTGACCGCGGAGCGTGAGGGCGTAGCGCTGCTGCTCCCAGCCGGGGGGCTCATCGGGGAGGTGGAGGTCGGGCATGGCGGCGTCGTCCTCCAGCAGGGCGAAGCGCGTCGTCGGCCCCCCGGCGCCGCCCTCGACCTGCAGGTAGGGCTGGCCGTTGCGCACGAAGCGCGCGCCCTGCGCCTCCAGCACCAGGCCGTTGAAGGTGCTGGGGTCGGCGCTCGGGGCGCTGCGGCCCAGTGCCATGCCGAGCAGGCTGCGCACCAGCGCCGGGTCGAGGGGGTCGAGCTCGAGCTCCGGTCCTTCCGGATCGAGCCCCGCTCGCTGCAGCACGCGCATGGCGTCGGTGCCGAGGTGGACGTGGCCGGCGCGCTCCGCCGCGGCCGACCCGATGCGCCCCTGCAGGAACAGCGCCGCGGCGCTGCTCTGCTCGGCCGAGAACGAGAGCACCCCGTTGAACGCCGTGCCGCGCAGCCTCTCGAGCAGCATGCGCAGGTCGACCAGCGCCGGCGGCAGGATCTTGGGCGGCGCGAAGCGCGGCAGCGCCCGTAGCAGCGGGCTGGCGCTTTCGGGGAAGCGGCTGGGGAGCCGCGGCGCGTCGGCGGGCTCGTGCGGGTGCAGGTGGAACCCCTGCCCCTGCGCCTCCAGGCTGTCGTAGTGGCCGAGCTTGTAGCTCGCCTCCACCTGGCCGCGCGCCACCTGCAACAGCACGGCGCCGCCCGGCCCGGACAGCGCCAGCGTGCCGCTGGCGCGCAGGTTGCGCAGCCCCTCGAGCAGGTCCTGGCCGCTGAGGGCTCCGGTGGTGCCCAGCAGTCCGAGGCTCATGCCCTGCCCCTTCCGGGCAACGGCCGCACCCACGGGGCCACGGGCGCGGCGCGGGCGTCCACGAGACGATCCGACGAACCGTGCCTCACGCCCCGCCCCCGTCCGCTCCCAGCAGCCGCGCCAGCAGGTTGCGGTCCTCCTGGAACGACAGCCGCTTCAGCGCTTCCTGCGGCGCGACGAACGCCCCGTCGGGGAAGAGCTTCTCCCGCAGCACCGGCGCCTCGGCGTCGGTCTGCATCCGGAACCAGGTGATGCGGCGCAGCTCGCCGCGGGGGTTGCGGTAGGTGGTGGTGAAGGTCTCGGCGGCGTCGTTGCAGCGGGCGGTGACGCCGGCCTCCTCCTCGATCTCGCGCACGGCGGTCTCGAGCGGGCTCTCGCCGGGCTCGATGTGCCCCTTGGGGAAGACCCAGGAGCCGTTGGCGTGACGCAGGAGCAGCACCTCACCGGCGCCGTTGAACACGACGCCGCCGGCGCCCCTCACGACCCCGGGGTCGCCGGTCATGCCGCCGTCCTCGTCGGTCTCGGCTCCACCGGCCCGGGTCGTTCCAAGCCCGGCGGCTTCCGTTCCCGTGGCTTCGGACTCGCGACGTCGACCGGAACGCGCCATGCTGCGGTCATGCTACCACCTGTCCGGCACGCTCCCCACGCAACCGAACGCCGCAGGCCGCGTCTGGGCCGCGCTCGCCAAGGGGTTGGCCGGATCCCAGGCACGAGGGGCTGGGCCGCACGGCGCGTGGGCCTGCCGGTCCCCACCCGTGCAGGGCACGTCAGGAACGCCGAGCCCCCGCGCTCACCGCTGCGCCAGCATCCCCCCGCCGTGCAGGAACTCCAGGATGCCCGACGCCAGCCCCTGGGCCAGCTTCTCCTGGTAGCTGCCCTGGTCCAGGTCCTTCCCCTCGGTGGGGTTGCTGACGAAGCCGATCTCCACCAGGATCGACGGGATCCGCGCGGTGCGCAGCACGTAGAACAGGTTCTTCCGCACCCCGCGGTCGATCGCGCCGGTCGATTGGATGAGGTGGTTCTGCACGTCGTGGGCGAGCGTCATCGAGAAGCTGTACTGGGTCTCGCGCAGGATCTGGCCGGCGATGTCGTCGGCCGTCTTGCGCGCCTTCTCGGTGAGCGCCTGGCCCTGCGCGCCGGAGCCGTTCTCCTGGATGGCCAGGTTGATGTAGTTGGGGTCGAGCGGCTTGCCGAACACCCAGGTCTCGATGCCGTGCGCGCTGGCCGCCGGCGCGCTGTTGGCGTGGATCGACACGAACAGGTTGCGTTGCGGCGTCTCGAAGGCCGAGCGCTGCGCCAGCGTCAGGAAGGTGTCGTTGTCGCGCGTCATGATCACCTTCACGCCCTGGTCCTCGAGCAGCTTCTTGAGCCTGAGCGCCACGTCGAGCACCACCGTCTTCTCGACCGCCCACTTCGACGACGTGCCCGGGTCCATGCCGCCGTGGCCCGGGTCGATCACCACCACCTGGGGTTGCGGCTTGGGCGCGGCCAGCGCCTGCGGCGCGCTCGGGTCCGAACGCAGCAGCTTGGCGATGGGCTGGCCGTTCAGGTCGGGCGCGAAGTCGACGTAGAGGGTGGTGGTGGTCCCCTTGGCAACGGTGCCCACCTGGAAGCCCTTGCCCTCCGGGTCGAGCGGGTAGCTCGTGTGCACGATCACCGAGGCCCGGCCGTCGCTGTCGGTGACGTCGAGGGCGGTCAGGTTGGGATCCTGGAGCTTGGTGCTCTGCGCCTGGGCGTGAGCGTCGGGGAAGTGCATGACCAGCGCCTTGCCCTCGGCGGCCAGCGTGTAGTCCGCACCCTGCGGCAGGTCGACGGCCACCCGCGACACTCCGTCCGTCAACCCGGTGCGGGGCGCCGACAGCGCGTAGCCGAGCTGGTCGGCGGTCTCGATGGTGATGACGTGCTTCTCGGCGTTCCACGGGCTGATGCCGCCGAACGCCGCCACGATCGGCGTGATCGGCACGTAGGCGGTGCCGTCCACCAGGATCGCCATCGGGCTGGGGACGCTGTTGCCGTTCACCACCAGCCCGCCGTCCACCTTCTTGAGGCCCCGCGCGATGTCGCCGGTGGCCTGGAAGACCGCCTGGGTGGAGCCGTTCGAGAACGTCAGCGTCTTGCCGGCGTCGTCGTACTTGACGTCGAGCTTCATGGCCTTGGCCAACGGCATGGCCTTGGCGAAGGCGTCGACGTTGTCGCCCTGAGCGATGAAGTAGTAGGGTCCCGCGGCGTCGAGGAGGGCGCCGTTGACCGCGAGGTAGTTGACCTTCTCCTGGCCGAACGCCAGACCCGCCATCGCGGCCGCCAGTGCCAGGAGGACCGTGAGGAAGGGACGATTCACTCTACGGCCGAGTCTAGCACGGCATTCCGCCGGTGTTGGGGGGAAATTCACGCCAGGGGCGGCATTTCTCGGTGCCGGGCGTGAGAAACGTGAAGGCCTGCCGGGCGGTCTCAGGGGCGAGGATTCCCGTCGGTGACGGAGGAATCCGCCTCGTGCGAGCCGGCGCCCGTCCTGTCGGGCTCCTCCGGAGCCGGCGCAAAACGCTCCGGTGCGCGCTCCACGTCGCGCAGCCGCCGTTGCAGCGCCTCCTCGCCCACCAGATCCGTGGCGCGGTCCTCGACCTCGCCGTACAGCTGCTCGAAGGCGCCCCGCAGGCGACTCAGCAGCTCGCCGGTCTGCGTGAAGTGCCGTGCCACCTCCGCCTGGTACTGATCGTATTCGCGCTGCAGCCGCCGGATCCGCTGTTCGCTCTCGCTCCCGCGCCTGAGGAGGGCGGTGATCCCGATGCCCACCAGGATCCCTGCAACGAAGCTGCCGGCCAGCCAGAGTCCGACATTCATGACGACCTCCGAAGCCAGCATAGCAGCCCTCCTGGCCGGTGCTTCGGGCAGATGCGCGTCCCCGACGCCGGCCGCGGCCGGTAGACTGATGGAACCATGGCGGGTCCAGGAGACGCTTCCGGCGGCGGAAGGGCGCACGATCCGGCGGCGCGGCGGGTCTACCTGCGCACGCTGCCCGACGCGCTCGTGCCGGGCCGGCACTCCGTTGGCGCGCGCCGACGCACGGCCCAGCTCCAACGCTTCCTGCAGCCGCTGGAGCGCGTGGCGCGCGAGGCGCTGCCGATCCAGGGGAAGGTCCAGCTGCTGGTGGCCGGCGGGCGGGACTGGCGGCGGCTATCGAGCTACCCCTACGGCCTGC
>JARRMM010000143.1:0-11133 GCA_037386005.1 Deinococcales bacterium
CCCTGCACGTAGGTCGGCAGGTAGGTGATGAGCCCGATCATCATGATCCCCGAGGTGAGCGTGGCGAGGTTGGACAGGGTGATCAGCCGGTCGCGCCACTGCGCCAGATCGATCATCGGCTCGGGCGCGCGCCCTTCGTGCCACAGGAAGGCCGTCATGCCGAGCAGGGAGACGGCCAGCAGCACCCCCACGCGTGCCGTGCTCCACTGGCCGGCCTCGGTGAGCACGAGCATCAACGACCCCACGGCCAGCAGGAACAGGCCGGCACCCAGCCCGTCGATGCTGTGCCTCCGCCGCTGCACGTCCTCGTGCAGGTAGAGGGTGACGCCGAGGATCGCGAACAGCCCGAACGGCACGTTCAGCCAGAAGATCCACGACCAGTGGGCGTACTGCACGATGAGCCCACCCACCAGCGGCCCCACCACCGCCGAGACGCCCCAGACGCTGCTCAGGTAGCCCTGCACGCGAGCGCGCTCGCGGAGCGAGTAGAGGTCGCCGGCGAGCGTCGTGACGGTCGGGTAGACGGCGCCGGCGCCGAGGCCCTGGATGAAGCGGAACGCGACCAGCACGATCATCGAAGGTGCGAGTCCGCACAGTACGGAACCGACGAGGAAGACGACGACGCCACCGACGAAGACCGGCTTGCGGCCGTAGAGGTCTGCCAGCTTGCCGAACACGGGCGTGCTGATGGCCTGCATGAGCAGGAAGGCCGAGAACACCCAGCTGTAGAGGGCGAAGCCGCCCAGGCTCGCGGCGATGCTCGGCATGGCCGTGGCGACGATGGTGCCCTCGATGGCGGCCATGAACATGGCCAGCACCAGAGCGGCCAGGACCAGCGGACGGCGGGTCGTGCGCCCCGCAGCAGCGGGTTCCGGCCGTTCGGTCTCGGCGGCGGCAGGGGCGAGCGGAGCGCGAGGCATGGATGGATTCTCCCAGGGGCCGGCCGTGCCGTCAATCGCAGCTGCCGCCCGTGCGATCGGCCCGGCAGGCGGCGCGGGAGTGCGGCCGCGTGCCCTCAGGCCGTGTGGCGCATCGCCTCCACCGGCTCGATGCGCGTCGCCAGGAGGGCGGGCCACAGGGCCGCTAGAACGGCCGTCGCCACCGCGAAGACGAGGGCGAAGGCGACCTGCCCGCCCGTCACGCTCGGATAGAGCACCGGTGAGATGCCGAGCGCCTGGTACAGCCCCTCGAATCCCGGCAGCGTGAATCCCGGCGCCAACGCCGCGACGGCGCCGAGACCCGCGGCGAGGCCCACCGCCGCTCCGGTGAGGCAGAGCAGGATGCTCTCCGACAGGATCATCCGTACGACCTGGCGACCCTCCGCGCCGAGCGCGATGACCAGCCCGAACTCGCGCACGCGCTCGATGAGGCTGAGGTAGACGGTGTTCATCACGAGCAGCCCGGCCAGGACGTAGAAGAACAGCGACATCCCGTAGAGGATGGGATTCATCGCCTTCACCAGACCCAGGAGCGTGGGGTCGAGCTGGCGCCAGGTCTCCACCGCGTAGCTCGAGCCCAACGCCTGGCGTAGGCGGTCGGCGGTGGTGAAGACGAGGTCCTCGGAGCGCAGGTCGTGGAGCGAGGGGTAGTGGATCTCGAAGCGTTCGACCGCGTCAGGCGCGGCCAGCTCCTGGGCGGCCGCCAGGGAGAGGTAGGCGGTGCTCGCTTCGGTGCTCGGATCGTCGAGGTGCACGAGGCCCACCACGCGGTAGAGCCCGGCCCCGGTGCCCTCCGTGCCCGGTGCGTACAGCGACACCTCGTCCCCGACGCCGACGTGCAGCGCCTCGGCCAGCGCAGCGCCGAGCGCCACACCGGTGAGGTCGCCGGGAGCGGGGAGGCGGCCGGCCGTCAGCGTCCGCCCGCTTCCGCTCTGGCCCAGCGCGGCGGGCCGGTCCTCACCGAGCACGGCGATCCCACGCGAACGAGCCTCGCTGCCCATCAGCGCGGGAACCTGCAGCACCCCGAACACCACCGCGCCGGGAGCGTCGCGCTCGATCGCCGCCTGCAGAGCTCCAGCCGGACGCATGAGGCGGTCGCGGACGTCCACCAGGTCGCGGTATCCGGCCACGTGCACCTGCAGGTGCCCGGCGCGCTGCGTGACGTCCTGGTAGAAGGAGTTGGTCAGGGCTCCCCCCATGCTGTAGAAGAGGATCGAGATCAGCACCACCAGCGCCACCGCGGCTGCGGTCGTGACGCTGCGGCGGCGCTGGCGCCAGATGTTGCGCCAGGCGAGGTTCAGCATGGTCCCTCGTACCGCGGCTGAAGGGGAGCGGCCCGTGTCACGGTGCCCGCAGGGCTTCGGCCGGCCGCAGTCGCCGGAGGCGACGGGCGGGCGCCAATGCCGCGAACAGCGCGGCCAGGACGATGGTGATGGAGGCCCACCCGAGGTACCCGAGCGAGGTCGCGAAGTAGATCTGGTCGCCGAGCGCGACGTCCTTCAGGATGCTGCCGTAGAACGAGAGCAGGACCGGCCCGAGGAGGTTGACCCGGCTCAGGACGAGGTCGATCCCGTAGCCCAGGACGGCTCCGATGGCGAGGCCCAGAGCCGCGGTGAAGGTCGCTTCCAGCGTCACCATCCAGGCCAGCCTGTTCTGATCGAGACCCAGCGAGGCCGCCACCCCGAACTCCCGCGTCCGTTCCAGGACGCTCACGACCACGGTACTGAGTACGGTGATGGCGGCGAAGATCGAGAAGATCATGGCCATGGGGATCATCGAGCGGCGCTTCGCCTCGATGCCGCTCATCAGCCCTGACAGCATGTCCTGAACGCTGTAGGCCCGTATGCCGGGCGGCAGGATCCCGCTACGGTCCAGTCGCGACGCCGTGCTCCGCTCGGCCCTGTACGGGACGTCGAGCGCCAGCCCGGTGGCGGTGCTCACGCCGGTGAGGCGGCGGGCGTCGGCGATGTCGACGAGCACGGCGGAGCGGTCGACGAACGCGATGCCCGAGCGCACCAGGCCGACCACGCGGAGCCCCAGCGCCTGCGGGCCCGTCAGCGCCTGCGCGTCCACCACCAACCGCTCGCCCACCCGTACGTCGAGCTTCTGGGCGAGCTCGGCGCCCAGCACGATCTCGCCCGGGCCCGTCAGCATCCGGCCGGTGGTGACGTTGGCGGGGACGTCGCTGACCTTCGGCTCCTGGGATGGCTCGACGCCGCGGACCTGTGCACCGAGCGCGGCGTACGGCGAGCGGAGCAGGGCGGGGAAGGTGAGCCTGGCCGCCACCGCGCCGACCCCCGGCTGCGTCGCGATCGCCGAGCGGAGATCCAGCGCAGGCAGCGCGTTCTGAGGATCGGGGTCGGACCGGTAGGCGGTGCTCGTGATGAGGACGGGGGCGCTGGCGTAGCGGCCCTGGCTGCTCAGGAGCGAGGCCACGAAGCCGTCGTAGAAGCCCCAGAACAGGATGATGGCGAGCGTGGCGTACGCGACCACGACCAGCAGCAGCACGGTCCGGCTGCGGTGGCGCCACAGGTTGCGCCAGGCGAGTCGGGCGATGGAGACCGTCACGGCCCCCCCTCCGGTCGGCGGCGGCCACCGCCGCGACCTCCCTCATGCTAGCGCTCGACGGGAACCGGGGCCGGGGCGTGCGTCCCGGGCCGTGGCTCGAGCCCGGCTCGGCGGCTCAGGCCGAGAGCGCCGCGAACCAGGCCGCCAGACGCGCCACGTCCTCGCGGGTCAGACCGTGACCGGCGTCCAGCACGCCATCCTCCACGTGAGCACCCTGGCCGCCCAGGAAGGCCGGGAGGCCCTGGCCCGCCGCGAGGTAGGGGTCGGAGCGCCCGAGTAGGAGCAGCACCTCGAGGCCGCCAAGCTGCGGCGTGGGCGGCCGATCGAAGGGCTGCACGGCGCGCAGCAACGCGAGCGCTGTGAAGGTCGCCGGATCGAGGAGCTGGGCGGCCAGCGCCACGTTGGCGCCGTTGGAGTAGCCGAGGGCGGCGCGGGGAAGGTCGGGCGACGCGTAGCGGCTCGAGGCCTCACGGGCGAAGGCGGCCAGGGCGCGCGCTTCCGAGGCGAGGTGGTCCTGGTCGTAGTGCAGGGCGTCGAAGCGCCGGAAGAAGCGGGTGACGCCCTCCTCGTCCGAGCGGCCGCGCACGCCCACGAGCAGGTGGTCGGGTGCCACCGCCTGGCCGAGAGCGACCAGGCTGGTCTCGTCGCCGCCGGTGCCGTGCAGCAGGACCAGCACCCCGCGCGCCGGTCCGCGTGCGGGTGGCTGCACGGCGTGGACCCAGCCCAGGTCGTCGGCCGAGCCGCCGTTCACGATCGTGTCCACCATGCGCGAGACTGCGTCGCGCTTCGAGCGGAGCGGGCAGCCATCACGCCAGCGGGCGGAGGTTCGCTTCGATATCGGCGCGGCGTGGTTCCAGGAACGGCGGGAGCGCGAGCTCCTCGCCCAGCGTGCCGAGTGGCTCGTCCACGTCGAAGCCGGGGCCGTCGGTGGCGATCTCGAAGAGGATGCCGTTCGGTTCCCGGAAGTAGAGGCTGCGGAAGTAGAAGCGGTCGACCTGACCGCTGTTGGGGACGCCGAAGGCGTCGAGGCGCTCGAGCCAGGCCCGGTGCGTCGTGTCGTCGGGGGTGCGGAACGCCACATGGTGCACGCCGCCGGCTCCCGGCCGGGCGGGCGGCAGGTCGGGCTGGACGGCGAGGTGAAGCTCCGCGCCCGGGCCACCGGGATCCATGCTGGCGACGAGCACCTCGTGCCCTTCGTCGAGCCGGTAGCTGCGGGTGAGCTCCATGCCGAGCAGCTCGACCAGGACGGCGGCGGTGGGCCGAGGGTCGGGCAGGCTGAGCGTGATCGGACCGAGGCCGCGGATCTGCCGGTCGGCCGGCACGCTACTGCCGTCCCAGGGGAATGCCTCGCCGTGCCCCCCGTCATCCACTGCCCGCCGGCGACGCGCAGGGCGGTGCGCGCGATGCTGTGGGTGCCGCGACGCTCACGCGCAGCCATGGCCCAATCGAAGAAGGTGATGTCGGTCCCGGGGGAGCCGCGCCCGTCCGCGTAGAAGAGGTGGTAGGCACGGACGTCGTCCTGGTTCACCGTCTTCTTCACCAACCGCAGCCCCAGCGTGTCGCGGTAGAACGCCAGGTTCTCGCGAGCGCGGGCGGTCACGGCGGTGAGGTGGTGGATGCCGTGTAGCGTCGGACCGTCGGACATGCCGCCACTGTACGGGCGAGGGCGGCCGGCCACATGGGGCCGGGCTACAGGGTGCCGGCTCGAGCGCCATCGGGCTCGCGGAGTCCGGTCGCATCGGGGCGGATGCAGCGTCCGCATGACGGTATCCTGGTCGGACGTCATGGTCCGTCTCCTCGCGCTGTTCGGCGCCGTCACCATCTCCTTCTCCGCGATCCTGGTGCGGCTCGCCGACCTGTCGCCCTCGACCATGGCCTTCTTCCGGCCGGCCTACGCCCTGCCGGTGCTCCTGGTGCTGGCGCTCGCCTCCCGCCGACACGACCCGCGGGGGCCCGCGCTCCGCTTCGCGACGGTCCTGGCCGGCACGCTGATGGGGCTCGCCTTCGTGTTCTGGAACTACGCCATCGCCGACCTCGGGGCGGGGGCGGCGACCGTCCTCAGCAACACCCAGGTCGTGTTCGTGGGGCTCGCCGCCTGGTTGCTGTTCGGAGAGCGGCCCACCGCCACGGCGCTGGTGGCGGTGCCAGTCGTATTCGCAGGGGTGGCGGCGACCACCGGCCTCGGCCTGGCCGGAGCCTACGGCCGGGCTCCGGTCGTCGGCGCCCTCTGGGCGCTGGCCAACGCCAGTGTCTACGCATCGTTCCTGCTGCTGTTCCGGTCGATGAACCGTGGCCGTGGGCTCCCCGCCGGCGTGCTCTTCGATGCCTCGCTGGGAGCCGCACTGGCCACGCTCGTCACCGGCTTGCTGACCGATCCGGGCTTCTCGCTGGCCTTCGTGTGGCCCGCCCACGCCTGGCTCATCCTGCTGGCGCTCGGGCCGCAGGTGGTGGGCTGGCTGCTGATCCTGACGGCGTTGCCGCGGCTGCCGGCGCTGGAGACGTCGGTGACGTTGCTGGCGCAGCCGATGCTGACGGTGCTCTGGGGTCGCTTGATCTTCGCAGAGCGGTTGTCCTGGGTGCAGGCCGGGGGCGTGACGCTGGTCCTGCTCGGCATCCTGGCACTGAGCCTGGGCGGTACGGTGCGGCGTCGAGCGCCGGCCGGAGCCGGGGGTTGAGGGCACGATCGGGAGCGCCGGACGGAGGAGGCCATGAGATGCGCGATGAGGTAGCCAGCATCGGGCTGGTGGGTGCGGGCAACCGCGGGTTGGACGTCTACGGCGAAGGGGTGCGGAAGCGCCCGGACCTGGCGGTCGTCGCTGCCGTGGCCGATCCCGACCCGGCGGCGCGAGAGCGCGCAGGTCGCCGGCTCGGGATCCCGGCGGATCGTCGCTTCGCGAGCGCGAGCGAGATGCTGGAGAACGCCCCCGCGCTGGAGGCGGTCATCGTGGCGAGCCCGGACCCTGCGCACGTGACGCCGACGCTGGAAGCGCTGGATCGCGGTCTGGCGCTGCTGCTCGAGAAGCCGATCGCCCCGGACCTCGAAGGGGTCCGCGCCGTCGAGCGCGCGGGCGCGGGCGGCGACGTGACGGTGGGGCACGTCCTCCGCTACACGCCGTTCTTCCGGGCCATCAAGGAGCTCGTGGACGCCGGCCGGTTGGGAAGGCTCGTGGCGGTCGAGCACACCGAGAACATCGGCCATTGGCACTTCGCGCACAGCTACGTGCGCGGCAACTGGCGGCAGGGGGGCGCCGCCAGCCCGATGCTGCTCGCCAAGGCGTGCCACGACCTCGACGTGCTCCGTTGGCTGGCGGGGAGTCCGTGCGAGAGCGTCGACTCGCTCGGGGAGCTGCTGCACTTCCGGCCGGAGAACGAGCCCCCGGGTGCGACCGACCGGTGCACGGACGGCTGCGCCATCGAGCGAAGCTGCCCCTACTCGGCGCTGCGGATCTACACCGAGCGGTTCGCGGGCGAGGCCGGATGGCCGAACAGCGTGGTGGCCCCGGATGGGGACGACGAGGCGGTCCTCGCCGCGCTGCGCACGGGGCCCTACGGCCGCTGCGTCTACCGCTGCGACAACGACGTCGTCGACCACCAGCTGGTCCAGCTGCGCTTCGCCAGCGGCGTCAAGGCGTCCCTCACGGTCAGCGCCTTCACCGAGGAGAACACACGCACGGTTCACCTGATGGGCACGCACGGAGAGCTGCGCGGGCACATGGAGCGGGGCGAGCTCACGCTGACGGACTTCGCGAGGGGGCGCACCGAGCGCATCCAGGTCGGAGCCGGCGGTCGCCACGGGGGCGGCGACGACGCGCTCCTGCTGGCCTTCCTCGAGCGGCTTCGGGATCGACGAGCCGGACGCCCGCCCGAGCCTACCGCCAGCGCGCTCGCCGAGGCGACGGAGAGCCACCGCATGGCCTTCGCGGCGGAGCGCGCGCGCCTCGAGGGGCGGCGCGTGAGGCTCGCGGAGCTCGACGAAGGCACGGCACAGCTGCCATCCGGCCGCCTCTCATGAGTCGACCTGCTAGCGTTGGGGGCATGACTCTCGCCCGACGTTTGTCTCCGCTGCTCGCGGTGGCGCTGCTGTTCGCGGGTTGCGCCCCCGCAGCCACCGGAACCTCGCCCGGCACCCCCTACCCGATCGAGAGCTCCGCGATCGCCACCACGGCCGGCGCTACGGTGTACGTACAGGCGCACTTCACCTTCGACGACTTCAAGATCGACCCCACCAAGCTGAAGGGCGCGCTGTGGGTGCCGAGCGGCTACAACGCCGAGTCGGCGGTCCTGACGACCAAGTTCAGCCTCGCTCAGGTACGCGTTCCGGCGGGCTGGAGCATGAAGCTGGTGCAGGTCCAGGCCACGCGGACCACCGTCGAGGGGCCCAAGAGCTTCTCCAAGCCCACCAAGGACTACACCCTCTCGGTGCTGCTGGCCGTCACCGCCAAGGACGGCGCCGTAGCCGGTCCCTACCACCTGCACGCCACCCTGGACTACCAGAAGCAGAGCAAGCCGCTGCGCGTCGATCTGCACGTGGGCTGAGACCACGCGCAGGCGGCGGGAGGCCTTGGATCGCCTACAGGTCGACGCCCTCGCGCGCGATGCCACCGATCAGCCAGCAGCCCCGCCTCGGCCCACGGTCCGGGCGCACCAGCGCGACGGTGTAGCGGACGCTGTCACCGCCCGTCGTCGTGACCTCGACGGCGGCGCGAGCGGCGTCGCCGCGCTCGTCGAGGGACGTCACCTGCGCCGCGACGTGGCCGAGCAGGGGGGCGTTCAGCGCGTTGTGGAGCGCACGGCCGAAGGCCCGCTCGTCGCCCAGAGCTGCCCGCATGCGGTCGGAGGCGAAGGCGTAGGCCACCGCCACGCCGTGGTCGGGGCTGGGCCGATCGTGGGCTGCCAGTGCCGCGAGCACCGCCGACAAGGTCGCCTCGGCCGTCAGGTCGGGGGTCGGGGCGGAAGATGGCGGCGGGGGTTCGGAGGGGCGCACGCCTCCTTCTACCGTGCTCGGCGGGGAGGTCGCAACGGTTCGCGGTCGCACTCCGGTAGGCTCAGGCGCGTGAGGCCAGGGCGTCGCGGCTGAAGCTGCGCAGGCCGACGGCCATCAGGGCGACGTCGAGCACCCAGAGCAAGGCACCGACCACGAGGGCGGCCACCGTGTCGAGGTACACCACGCCCGCCGCCTGGCCGGCCACGAGCGCGATGATCGGCAGCACCACCACGCCGCCCAGCTGGTAGGCCTCCTGGAAGCTCCGCACCCTGGCCGAGACCAGGACGGTGACGCCCAGCCCCAGGCCCGCCACCGCTGGTGCCACCCACAGCACGAGCACCAGCCACAGCGGATCGGGTAGCAGCAGCCGATGGAGGTAGGGGTACGCGACCGCGTCGGCGACCGCAGAGTAGATCAGCAGCCCTCCCCAGGAGACGGCGATCGCCGGAACCAGGGCCACCAGCAGCTTGGCGCCGAACAGCTCGACGTCGCTGGTGGGCGTGTAGAGGAGCGCCTCCAGCGTCTTGCGCTCCTTCTCGCCCGCGAAGCTGTCCGCGGCGATGACGCTGGCGACCATCAGGGGCAGGATCAGGAACATGGGGGCCATCAGGTATCCGAGCACGAGCACCATCAACTGGGCGATCGGCTCCAGGCCGGCCAGGCGCGACGCCATCGGCAGCGGCATGCGCTCGAGGGACGCGGCGAGGTTCGCACCTTCGATGACGGCGCTGCCGCCGAGGTGAACGGCGACCGCAAGGCCCACGGGGAGCAACACCACGAACACGAGCGGCACGACGATCAGCGGGATCATCACGGCGCTGCTGCCGGTGACGATGCGGAGGTCGCGTGCCGCCAACGCCCACACCACCGGTCCACGTCGGCGACGCGTGTCGGTGCCCTGGGCCGGGGACGACCGCGGGCTGGCCGGGCGACTCACGGGGCTCCATTCCCGTGCGTGGGGGCGTCCATGAGCGCGAAGTAGGCGTCTTCGAGGTCCGCCTCGTGCGGCCCGGCCGCGTAGACGGGGATACCGGCGGCCACCAGGGCGGCTACCGCCTCGGCCACGGCCTCGGGCGCAGCGCCCTCGAGCAGCAGCGTGCCGGGCGTTGCGCCGGCTCCGATGTGGGCGACACGACGGCCATCCAGCGCCGTGCGCAGCGCTTCGGCGGCCGCCGACACGCGCTCCGCCGGGACCTCCAGATGCACCTCGCGACCGCGCTGGAGGCGCTGCGACAGCTCCGCGGGCGTCCCCTGCGCTACCAGGGCGCCGTTCTGCAATACCGCCACACGCGTGCACAGGCGTTGCGCTTCCACCAGGTTGTGGGTGCATAGCACCACGGTGCGCCGCTCGTCGCGCGTCAGGGTGCGGATGAGGTCGTGGACCTCACGCGAGGCGACCGGGTCGAGGCCCGCCGTGGGCTCGTCCAGGAAGAGCAGGTCGGGCTCGTGCACCAGGGTGCGGGCGAGCGCGAGGCGCTGCTTCATGCCCTTGCTCAGGGTGCCGACGGGCTCGCGGGCGCGCCCCTCGAGGCCGAACTCGCGAAGGAGCTCGGTGGCACGTGCGGCCGCGGCGATGGATCGGAGCCCGTAGATGCGGCCGAAGAGCTCGAGGGTCTCCTGCACCGCGAGCCTCTCGTCGAGCGCTGGCGTCTCCGTCAGCACGCCGCTGCGCGCACGCAGCGCAGGGCCGTCCTCTCGCGGGTCGAGCCCCAGGACCCGTGCCGAGCCGCTGCTGGATCGCAGCACGCCGTTGAGGAGACGAACGGTCGTTGTCTTGCCGGCGCCGTTGTGCCCCAGCAGCCCGAAGACCTCGCCGCGTCGCACCTCCAGCGTGAGCTCCTGCAGGGCCTGCACCGCCCCCTCGCCGCTGCCGAAGGTACGGCCCAGGCCTTGCGTCGCCACCACGGCATCACGCAGCGGGGGATCGGCCGGCCGGCGCGGACGGCGTTCGGCCCCCGGTTCGGCGTCCACTACGATCGTGCGCCCACGGGCGTCAGTGCGGCAGCACCATGGAGATGAACTTGGTCTCGAGGAACTCCTCGATGCCCCAGGGGCCGCCCTCGCGGCCGAGGCCCGACTGCTTGACCCCGCCGAAGGGAGCGTAGGGCACACTCGGCACACCGTCGTTGACGCCGACGATGCCGTACTCGAGGGCCTCGGAGACCTTGAAGGCGCGGCTGAGGTCGTTGGTGTAGATGTAGGCCGCCAGCCCGTAGGGGGTGTCGTTGGCGGCGCGTACGGCCTCCTCGTCGCTGTCGAAGGTGAGGATGGGGCTGACCGGCCCGAAGGTCTCCTCCTGCATCAGCTGCATGTCGGTGGTGACGCCGAGCAGGACGGTGGGTGCGAAGTACAGGCCCTCCAGCGGCTTGCCGCCGGCGGCGACCCGGGCGCCCTTGGCGAGGGCGTCCTGTACGTGCTGCTGCACCTTGTTCAGGCCGGCAGCGTCGACCAGCGGGCCGATGTCCGTGGCGTCCTGCAGCGGGTCACCGACGACCAGGCGGTTGGTGGCCTCGACGTAGCGCTCCACGAAGGCGTGCTGGATCCCCTTCTGGACGTAGATACGGTTGGTGCACACGCAGGTCTGGCCGGCGTTGCGGTACTTGCAGGCGATGACCTGCTCCACCGACCGGTCCAGGTCGGCGT
>JARRMM010000144.1:0-10060 GCA_037386005.1 Deinococcales bacterium
GCATTCCGCAGAAAGACGCCCGGACCCGCAGAGAGGGCAACTTCGGGCAACTGAGAAGAAGACGCCGTGTGCAATTCAGGGTCATGTGCCCGCAAGGGCGTGGGGGTTCAAGTCCCCCCTTCGGCACCAAGCACAGCCGGCGAGCAAGGCTTCGGGCGGATCCTCCGGGGTCCGCCCGAAGCCGTCGTGATTGCAGGGCGCCCGGCCCACGGTCGGAACCCGCACCCTCACCCCACGAAGCCCGTCCCCTCGAGCATCGAGCGCCGGACCCGAGCGAAGGACGTGCGCAGCTCGCCCTCGGGAAGCTGGCTCGCGAGCGAGGCCAGGATGTGGTCCGCCTCGCGCAGCTCGTCCTGAGCGTCCTGGCGACGGCCGCCCTCTGCGAGCGCCCGCCCCGCCGTGCAGCGGGCGCGCGCCTCGTCGAAGCGGAACCCGGCCGTCCGCCAGCCGTCGGCCGCCTCCCGGACCTGGCCGGCGGCGTCCTCCACCTCCCCGCGGCCGTAGGCTGCCACCGCCCTGGCCTCGAGCCACGCCGAGCGGGCCCAGGGCGCGCCGAACTGACGCTCCAGCTGTCCGAGAGCGGTCAGGCAGCGTTCGATGCCGCCCTCCGCCTCGTCAGAGTGGCGCTCCGCGAGCCAGCAACAGGCCGTGATCAGTGAGGCTGCGATATCGATCTGGTGCGTCGACCGGTCGCCCAGCGCCTCGACGAGCGCGGCCGCGACGGCGTCGGCGTCCTCGGCACGGCCCTGGACGGCCGCGATGCGCAACCGCTCCCGCAGGTACGTCACCCGATTCACTTCTTCGTCGATGGCCTCGAGCGACGTCCGGTGCTCGTCGAGCGTGCTGGCCGCGGCCTCGGGACGCCCGAGGTCCAGCGCCGCCGCCGCGAGCTCCATGGGGATCGCGGCGAGCTCCCGATGCAGCACCGCGCGTCCGCTCGCCATGGCCCGCAGCCGGGGCTCCTGCGCGAGGGCCTCGGCCCACGCCCCTTGCAGCCAGTCCAGGCGCCACAGCTCGGTGGCGAGCCAACCCTCGTGCAAGGCCACGCCGTGGTCCCGGGCGTACGCCGAAGCCCGCAGGAAGGCCGCTCGGCCTTCCTCGAACCTCCCGGTCGAGATGAGCATGGCGCCGAGGTTGCCCACGCAGGCGACCGCGAAGTTGCCCATCCCGAGCCGGTCGGCCGTTCTGTATCCCTCCTCCAGCATGGCGAGCCCCTCGTGGCGGCGTTCCGGCCCCTTGCTGAGCACGGCGGCCACCGAGGCCAGGGCCCGGACCCGGCCGTCCTCGGCGCGGTCCCCCGCGGGGAGCCGCTCCGCCATCGCCAGGGCACGCTCCCCGTCCGCCAGGCTGCGCTCGTTCTCGTCCATCATCATGGTGAGCTGCGCCCGCAGGCTCAGGGCCTTGGCGAGCTCGGCGGTCTCGGGCCCACCCTCGAGCCTCGCGACCGCGTCGTTGCATGCCTGGAGGCCTCGAGCCTCCGCGTGGTCCTCGTAGAGGACGAAGCCGGTGGTGGCCAGGACCGCGCCGGCCTGTCTCACATCGCCCTCGGCCTCGAGGATCGCGCGCGCCCGCTCGAGGTCGTCGACGGAGGCCTTCAGCTCGCCTCGCAGGAAGCGACACTCCCCAAGATCGCGTAGCAGCGCCGCCCGATCGCTCGGCGCGGCCCCCGCCCCGTGCTCCAGCGCCGCACCGTAGAGCTCCACGGCCTGCTCCACCGCCCCGCGCTGGCGCGCGTGGTCGCCCGCCCTTCGAAGGTACGGCGCGGCGCGCCCGGGCGCCCTCGCCCGCAGGAAGTGGTCGGCCAGCGCCACCGGATCCGCCTCCTCCCCCAGCAGCTCCTCCAGCGCCGTGCCGACCGCCTCGTGCAGGTAGCCACGTTCGGCCTCGTCCAGCTGGTCGTGGACGAATCGCTGGATGAGGTTGTGGCGGAAGCGGTAGCGCGACACGAGCCCGGCCGCGCCGGGCCGCACGTCCACGGGGACGACGAGCTGACGTCGCCGGTGCAGCTCCTGGCCGATGACCCGCGTCACGCTTCGCGGCGTCCGCTCCAGGGTCCGGGCCACGGCCTCGGCGGTGAAGATCTCGCCCTCGACGCTGGCCACGCGCAGTACGGCGCGGGCCTCCGGGTCGAGGCGGGCGACCCGCTCCCCCAGCACGCCGGCGACACGATCGGGGAGCACGCTCCAGTCGACCTCCCGGGCGGGCACCCAGCGGCCGTCCACGTCCTCGACCAGCTCCCCGCGCTCCTGCATGGCGCGCAACAGCTCGACGGTGAACAGGGGTTGCCCCCCGGTCAATCGCCACAGCGCCTCTCGGAAGTCGCGGCCCAGGCGGTTGGGCTCGGAGTCGAGCCAGCCCTCGAGGAAGGCGCGATGATCGGCGGCCTCGAGATCCACCACGGCCTCCTCGTGCACGCGCTCGATCTCGTGCAGCACCTTGCGCATGACGTGCTGGGAGGTACCGTTCTCGTCCACGATGTCCGACGGCCGGAAGGCGCCCACCACCAGCACGCGCTCACCGGCTACGCTCCGCGCCAGATGGAGCAGGGCGTCGGCCGAGCTCTCGTCCACCCACTGCAGGTCGTCGAGCAGCAGCAGGAGCGGAGCGTCCCGAGCTACGGCGGCGATGAACGCGGTGATGGCAGCGCGGAGCGCCGCGTGGCCGGCCCCCGCCAGGCCCTCGTGGACCGCCGACTGCGTCGCCCTGGCCACGACCCATGCGGGTGGCGACGGCAGACCGGCCCGCGACCAGCGCGTGAGCAGCGCCGCGCCCGGGAGCAGCGTTCCCACCAGCGCGGGGGCCGTGTCCAGCAGGGCCCGCGAGCCGTGCGCCAGGGAGCGCTGCAAGCGGCCGATGCGCTCCCGCTCGAACGCGTCGAAGGGATCGCCCAGCGGCGCGTCGCCGGTGAGCTCGCCCAGGACCTCCCGGAACGGTTGGAACGGATCGCCCGCTCCCGTGAAGGCGTTGCAGGTCCCGGCTGCGACCAGCAGCTCGGGATGTGCCGCCTGCGCGCGCTGCGCGAAGCTCCACAGGAGCGTGCTCTTCCCCTGCCCCGCGTCCCCGCGGACGAGGACCACCCCGCCGGCACCCTCCAGGGCGCGTTCCAGCAGGCCATCGAGCCGCTCGAGCTCGCGCTGCCGGCCCACGGCGTGGGTTCCGCGATCTCCCGTCCGCGGCCGGGACGCCATGCTGTTGGGCGGTTGCGGTTCTGCCGCTGCCACCACGGGCTGCTCCCCCAGAAGCGACAACCACGGGCGATCCAGGTCGGGCCGTGAACCCCCAGGCGGTCGATCCGCCCAACCGTTCCGGGCGAAGCGCACGAACGCTTCCCACTGATCGTCCGGCACGCGCAGCGCGCTGGCCAGGCCGAGCGCCACGCGGCGCGACGGACGGCGCTCGTCGGACTCGAGCTTGCGTACCGTTGCCGTCGAGCACCCCACGCGGCCGGCCAGCGCCTTCTGCGTCAGGTCGAGCGTCCTGCGCTGCCGGCGCAGCCAGCGACCGAAGACAGCCTCCTCCCCCAACCGGTCCACGTCCACAGCCTTCCCCAGCCCCGAGAACTACGTGCGACGGACACGAGGAGTCTAGCACCTCCGCCCCCCGCGCGGCCCGGCCCATCGCCGGGGATGGATGAAGCGGCGAGCCAGCAGCAGCCGAGCCCGGCGTGCCACACGAGGAGCCCTGTCTGGGATCCGGGCCCGGCGGATCAGGGGCCCATCCCCCAAGGCTCGCCCACGACTCACGGCACGGATCCTGCGCCCTCGAGCATCGTCCTACGAACCTGTGCGAACGAGGCCCGGAACGTGTCCGTCGACAACTCGCCCGATAGGGCGTCCAGAAGCTCCCTCGCCCTCTGAAGCTCGGATTCGCCGTCAAGCTCCCGGCCCGCGCGTCTCAGGGCATGCGCTGCCAAGCTCCTGGCGCGCGCCTCGTCGAGAGGCAGGCCCGTCGCCCCCCACTCGTCGGCCGCCACACGCGCCAGGCGAGAGGCTTCGGCCGCGTCCCCACGGGCGTCGGCCACCACGGACCTGGCCTCGTGGGACGCGGCCCGCGCCAGCCGATGACCGTCCTGGCGCGCCATCTCCGCGAGCACCGCCAGACATCGCTCGACGCCACGCGCCGCCTCGACCGATGGACGCCGGGTGAGCCAGCGGCAGGTCGTGAGGACGGCGTCGGGGTCGTGTCGGGGTCGGTCCTCGAGCGACGCCACGAGGGCGGCGGCACGACGGTCGGCCTCCTCCGGCCGGCCCCCCATGGCGGCGATGCGGAGGCGTTCGCGCAGGTAGGGCTCCGCGGTCTGCGCTTCGCCGAGGCGCTCGAGCGACGCCATGTGCGTGTCCAAGGTCGCGGCCGCATCCTCGGGCCGACCCAGATCCAGCTCGGAGCTGGCGAGGTAGATCAGGATGAATACGCTGTTGCGGTCCAACCTGGGGGTCTCGGCGGCGAGTTGCCTCAGCTCGGCAGCTCGCTCCAGGGCTTCCGCCCAACGCCCTCGGCGCCACAGGAGCGACCACAGTCCGGCTGTGAACATGCCCTCGTGCAGCTTGACGCCGCGCGAGCGCGCGTAGTCCAGGGCTCGTTGAAAGGCCTCCTGGCTCTCATCCAACCTCCCCATCGCCACGAAGGAACTCGCTCGGTTCCCGAGGGAGGCGGACGCGAAGTGGTCGATGCCCATCCTGTCGGCCGCACGGAAGCTCTGCTCCAGCATGGCGAGACCCTCTTCCAGACGTCCCGAGCCGGGGCGGCACAGCACGGTTCCCACCGTCAGTAGCGCACGGAGCCGAGCGTCCTCGGCGTGCAGGGCGTCGGCCATCGCCAGGGCCCGCCGGCCGTCCGCAAGAGGTCGGTCGTCCTCGCCCTGCATCATGTAGAGGAGCGACCGCATGCTGAGGGCCACGGCCAGCTCGGGGCACGGCGGGCCGCCATCCAGCGCTTCGATGGCGCTCGTGCAGGCGTCGAGCCCCCGAGCGTAGTCCTGTCGCTCGTAGAGCACATGCCCCATGAGCGCGAGGACGGCGCTCTCCGTGCGCCCGTCGCCGGCATCGCGGCAGAGGGCACGAGCTTCCCGGAGCGCGTCGAAGGCGACGTCGAGGCTGCCACGCGCGCACTCGCACTCGCCCAGACTCCGGAGCAAGGTCGCGCGCTCGATCGGTTCGGCGTCTGGCCAGTGCTCGAGCGCGGCCTGGTAGTAGTGGACGGCTTGCGACAACGCGCCGCTCTCGCGGGCCCGGTCGCCCGCCCGCCGAAGGTGCGGAGCCGCACGCCAAGGCGCCCGTGCGCGCAGATAGTGATCCGCCAGCGCCACGGGGTCGGCCTCTTCGCCGAGCAGCTTCTGCAGGGCGTCCCCCACGGCCTCGTGGAGGTAGCCGCGCTCGGCCTCGTCGATGGCCTCGTAGACGTAGCGTTGGATGAGGTTGTGACGGAAGCGGTAGCGCGACACCAGGCTGGTCGCGCCGCGGCGCGTCTCCACAGGAACCACGAGCTGACGCCGGCGGTGGAGCTCGTCGCCGACCACGCGCGTCACACCGCGGGGCGCCCGCTCCAGGATCTGCGCCACCACCTCGGCGGTGAACGTCTCTCCCTCCACGCTCGCTACGCGGAGCACCTCGCGGGCGAACGGATCGAGGCGGCCGATACGTTCTCCCAGCACCCCGGCGACCCGGTCGGGAAGCGCTGCCCAGTCGACCGCGCTCGCGAGCGTCCATCGGCCCTCGACGTCCTTCACCAGCTCCCCTCGCTCCTGCATCGCCCGCAGAAGCTCGATCGTGAACAGCGGTTGCCCACCGGTCTGCCGCCACAGCGCATCCCGGAAGGCTGCGTCGAGGCGGTTGGGTTCGCTGTCCAGCCAGGCCTCCAGGAACGCGCGACCGTCCGCCCGGTCGAGATCCACCACGGCCTCTCCATGCACGCGCTCGACCTCATGCAGCACCTGGTACAGCACGTGCCGCGGTGTCCCGTCGCGAAGGACGATGTCGGAGGGGCGGAACGCGCCGAGAAGGAGGACCGGGTACGGCATGATGCTCCTGGCAAGGTGCAGCAGGGCATCCGCCGAGCTCTCGTCCAGCCACTGAAGGTCGTCGAGCAGAAGCAGGAGCGGGGCGGCTCCGGCAACGCCCGTGACCAGCGTACTGATCGCACTACGCACCGCGGCGTGGCTGCTGCCCGCCAGGCCCTCGTGAACGGTGGCCTGGGCAACGCGCGCCGCCAGCCACGGTGGCGGCCGGACTCCGGCGTGCTCGGGACCCACGAGCTCCTCCAAGACCTCTCGGAAGGGCTGGAACGGGTCCCCCGTGCCCGTGTAGGCGTTGCATGCGCCTGCCGCGACCAGCAACTCGGGATGCACGGCCTGCGCGCGCTCCGCGAAGCTCCTCAGAAGCGTGGTCTTGCCCTGACCTGCCTCTCCCGCGACGAAAAGGACGCCGCCACGCCCGGCAAGCGTCTGCTCGAGCCCTTCACTCAGCCTCTCGAGCTCGTGTTCCCGGGAGACGATGCGGGCGCTCCCCGCCGACGACGCCACACCTTCTCCTTGTCGGGCCTTCGGGCCGGATCGCGGAAGGGACGCAGGGGAAGCAGCGATCGCCTCGGACGCCTCGAGCGCGAGCGCTCGCCACGGACGCTCGAGATCACCTGGCCACACGGCAGGTGGCCGATCGGACCAGCCGCCGCGGGCGAAGCGCACGAAGCTCTCGTGCTCGCCTGGAGGCACGTCCAAGGCCCGGGCCAGCGCAGCCGCGACGTGCCGCGACGGACGCCGTTCGTCGGCTTCCAGTTTTCGGATGGTGGCGGCGGAGCAACCTGCGCGGCGCGCGAGCGTCTTCTGCGTCAGGTCGAGCGCGCGACGGCGGCGGCGCAGCCAACGCCCGAATACGACCTCGTCCTGCAGCCCTTCCACCTCGACAGCCTTCCCCCAGAACACATCGAACAACCGGTGGACCGAGTCTAGCACGCACCCTCGAGGACGCCGGCTCGGCCTGGGAGGGGGATCGGGCCGTCCTCCGGCGGTGACGATGGCGTCGGCACGGTCTGGAGGGCGCGTCGCTTCGGGAGACCTCTACGTCAGGGGCCGACCTCGAGGCGCAGCGTGACGGTCTGCCCCTCCGCGAGCCGTTCGGCCTTGCGGACGCTCACCTTCACCGGCACCAGGTAGCCGCCGTCCTTGGGCCACAGCGACGTCCTCCAACTGGTCGCGCCGATGTGCGCCGTCACCGGGACCATCCCCCAGCCGTAGCTCACCATCGGCGACGCGGCCTTCAGGAACTCGCAGTGCTCGGCGGGAACGGCGACGAAGTGCCAGGGTGCGGGGCCGGCCCAGTGGAACAGCGTCCCGCGGAACGCGAGGCCCGCCCCTCCAGCATCGTCGGCCGGAACGTCAGACCCCTTCGAGCTGGTCGAGTGCACCGAGCCCACGCAGCACCTCGGTGACCTCGCGCAGCAGCGCCAGCCGGTTGCCCCGCACCTCGAGCTCGTCGACCATCACCAGCACGTTGTCCAGGAACGCATCCAGCGGCGCCTTGAGAGCCAGGACGGCGCCCACCTCGTCTCCCAGCTCACCGAGCGGATGCTCGGGGGGCGACCCCAGGTCCCAGCCCGGTAGCGCCTCGCGCACCTGCGCGAGCAGCGCCTCCACACCTCGGCGTGCGCCCGGCAGGGCCTCGAACAGCGGCGCCTCGTACTCGTTGCGAAACAGCCCCGGCTTGACGTTGCGCCGGCGGTCCTCCTGCTTGGCCAGGTTGGCCGCCCGCTTGTGGAGCGCCATCAGGTCGGGGAACTCCGCGTGCCCCATCAGCGCGCGCAGCAGGTAGGCGCGCCGGGACGCGTCGATGACGCTGTTGCTGCCCTGCACCGCCGCCCGCACCACGTGCACGGGCATGGTCTGCTCCGCCAGCAGCGAAGCGACCCGGTCCCACACGAAGCGCTCCACCTCGCCCTCCAGGTCCGCGGAGATCTCCAGGCCGTTGCCGCGGTGCGGCGCCGCGCCCTCCAGCACCAGGTCGGCCAGCGGCAGCCGCCACCCCTGGGCGTTCAGCACCCGGGCGATGCCGAGCCCGTCGCGTCGGAGAGCGAACGGATCGGCCGAGCCCGACGGGCGCTTGCCCAGCGCGAAGAAGCCGACGACCTTGTCGATGCGGTCGGCCACGGCCAGCACGGCGCCGATCCGCGTGGCCGGCAGGCGGTCGCCGGGACCCCGTGGCAAGACGCCGTCCTCGAGGGCCATCGCGACCTCGTCCGGGAGCCCCTCGGCGCGGGCGTAGGCGCGCGCCATGACGCCCTCCAACTCGGGGAACTCGTAGACCATGTCGGTGGACAGATCGGCGCGGAAGATGGGGAGCGCCTGGTCGAGCGCCGTACGCTCCTCCTTGGGGAGCTCCAGGATGTCCGCAAGGCGGGAGGCGACGTCGCTCACACGCGCGATCTTGTCGGCCATGCTGCCGAGGTCCTTCTGGAAAGCGATGCCCGACAGCCCCCAGGCGTGCTGGGAGAGGCTCTTGCGGCGGTCGGCGTCCCAGAAGAAGCGCGCATCGTACAGCCGCCCCGCCAGCACCTGCTCGTACCCGGCGCGGACCACGGCCTCGTCGGTCACGCGGTTGTTGGAGATGCCTACGAAGTAGCGGGCCAGCTCGCTCCCCTCGACGTGCGTCGGGAAGAAGCGCTGGTGGTGGATCATCACCGTGCTCAGCACCTCGTCGGGCAGCTCCAGGTAGCTCTCCTCGAAACGCCCCAGCACCGCCACGGGGTACTCCACCAGGTTGCGCACCTCCGCCCGCAGCGCGGCGTCGTCGTGCGCCACCAGCCCCTCGCGGCCGGCCGCCTCGCTGACGGCGCCCCAAGTCGCCTCGTCGCGCTCGTCCGGATCGGCCAGCACGAAGGCCTTGCGCAGGGCGTCGACGTAGTCACCGGCATGGCCCAGGCGCACCTCGCCCGGCGCCAGGAAGCGGTGGCCGCGGCTGGTGCCGCCGGAGCGCACGCCGGCGGCCTCGAGCTCCAGCACCCGGTCGTCGAGCAACGCGAGCAGCCAGTGCACGGGACGCATGAACGGCGTGCCGACATCGGCCCAGCGCATCTTGCGGGGCGCCGGGAGGTCCTCGACGAGCCCCGCCAACAACGGCGGCAGCACCTCGGCGGCGGCCTGCCCGCCGCGGCGCATGCGCGCGAAGACATAACGCCCCCGCTCGGTCTCGTGGATCTCCAGGTCCTCGGCGGCGACGCCGCTGGACTCCGCGAACCCGCGCGCCGCTCGCGTCGGTGTGCCGTTGTCGTCGTACGCCACCTCGGCCGCCGGCCCGCGTCGGAGCTCCTCGCGGACCTCGCTGTGCTCGGCGAGGCCCTCGGCCAGGACCGCCAGCCGCCGCGGCGTGCTGAAGCCGCGCACGCCCTGCGCCGTCAAGCCGACCTGGGCCAGGCGCTCCTCGAACAGCTGCGCCAGCGCGGCCCGGCCCTCATCGACGTACCAGCTCGGTAGCTCCTCGACCCCGATCTCGAACAGCAGGTCCGGCATCAGGACGCCTCCGCCGGCGCGTCGAGCTCACCGAGCTGCGACAGGTACTCGCGGGCGGTGGCCTCGCTGAGCCGCCGGACGCGCTGCACGTAGTGCTGGCGCTCGGTCTGGGACAGGACGCCGCGGGCGTCGAGCAGGTTGAAGGCGTGCGACGCCTTCATCACGAACTCGTAGCCGGGGTAGACCAGCCCGAGCTCCAGCAGACGCTTGGCCTCCGCCTCGTACTTGTCGAACAGGAGCCGCTGCAGCTCGGGGTCGGACTCCTCGAAGTTGTAGCGGCAGTGCTGCACCTCGAAGTCGCCGCGCAGCGCGCCCATGGTCACGCCCGGGGCGTACTCCACATCGAAGCCGTGGTCCACCCCCTGGAGGTACATGGCGATGCGCTCGAGCCCGTAGGTGAGCTCCACGGAGACCGGCTTGCAGTCGAAGCCCCCCACCTGCTGGAAGTAGGTGAACTGCGTGATCTCCATCCCGTCCATCCACACTTCCCAGCCGAGCCCCCAGGCGCCCAGCGTGGGCGACTCCCAGTTGTCCTCCACGAAGCGGATGTCGTGGGCGTGGGGG
>JARRMM010000145.1:0-6237 GCA_037386005.1 Deinococcales bacterium
CACGGCTGGAGGCCGGTCACCTGGTGGCCGTGTTCCCTGAGGGCCGCCTGCGGCCCTCCGGTGCGCCGGCCAAGGTGGCGCCCGGTGCGGCCTTCCTGGCGCGGCGCGGGCGCCGCCCGCTGGTGCCGGTGGCCGTGCGCGTGACGATGCGCGGGAGCCAGCGGCCCGAGGCCTTCGTTCGCTTCGGCGCGCCGCTCGACCCGGCCCGGAAGGATCTCGGGGAGGCCCTCCAGGCCGCGCTCGACGACCTGGTCCAGGGCCTGGACGCAGAGCTGGCGGCGTGCGACCCGGAACGGACGCCGCCCGGCTACGACCGCTGGCTGGCCGGGCACGCCTCGACCGACCGGCGCATGGCGTGGGGGGTCCGGCTGTGGGGGCGGCAGGCGTGAGCGGAGCCGCGGGCGCCGTGGTGTTCGCGGTCGCGACCGCGGCGTGGTGGGTCGCTCTCGTGTTCCTGGGAGCGCAGGTCGTCGTGCTCGCCGTCAACGCCCTCACCTTCCCCCGGCTCACGCCGGCGGCCGGCGACCCGGCGGCCCGCAGGAGGGTGTCGTTGCTGGTGCCGGCGCGCGACGAGGGCGCGAACCTGCCGCGCACGCTGCCCGGCCTGCTCCAGCAGGGGGCGGGCGAGGTCGTAGTGCTCGACGACGGCTCGAGCGACGACACGCCCCGCGTGCTCGCCGCCTTCGCCCGGCGCCACCCCGAGCTCCGGGTGCTGAGCGGGCGACCGTTGCCGGCCGGCTGGCTCGGTAAGAGCTGGGCCTGTCAGCAGCTGGCGGAGGCGGCGCGCGGCGAGGTGCTCGTGTTCACGGATGCCGACGTGTCGTGGCGACCGGGCGCGCTCGATGCGGTGCTGGCCGTGCTGAGCCGGTCGGGCGCCGACCTGGTGACCGCGTGGCCGCGTCAGCGCGCGGTCACGCTGGGCGAGCGGTTGTCCGTGCCCCAGCTCGACACCCTGCTGCTCGGCGCCTTGCCGTGGCCCCTGGTGGGGGCGTCTCGGCACCCGGCGCTGTCCGCCGCCAACGGGCAGCTCATGGCGTGGCGGCGAGCCGCCTACGACGCCGTGGGCGGCCACCGGACGGTCCGCGGCGAGGTGCTCGAGGACGTGGCGCTGGCGCGCGCCGCCAAGGCGGGCGGGTTGCGTCTGGCCCTGCGGCTGGGGGCCCCGCTGCTCGAGACGCGCATGTACCGGTCGTGGCGGGAGGCCGTGGAGGGGTTCGGCAAGAACGTGCTGGCGGCGACCGGCGGACGACGGGGGGCACTCCTCGCCGTCGTCGCGCTCAACGTATTGGCCCACACGCTGTGCTGGCCGCTGGCGCTGCTCGAGCCGCGCTGGCTGGCGGTGGTGGGCCTGTCGCTGACGCTGCGGCTCGGCGTCGAGTTGAAGGCGGGGCGGGCTCCCGTCGACGCCGCCTTGCAGCCGCTCGCCCCGTTGGCGCTCGGCTGGATCGCCGGTCGCGCCCTCTCGCAGCGGGGCGGCGTGACCTGGAAGGCGCGCCGCTACCCGTGAGCGCGCGGGTCGCCGTCGTCGGCGGCGGGCTGGCGGGCCTTGCGGCTGCGCTCAGGCTGGCGACGAGGGGGGTGGAGGTGGTGCTCTTCGAGCGGCAGCGGGCGCTCGGAGGCAAGGCCGGCGAGGTCCGCGTGGGCGGCTACCGCTTCGACACCGGCCCGACGCTGGTCACCCTGCCCGACGTGGTGCAGCGCACCTTCGCCGATGCCGGCGGCGCCGCTCCCAGGATGGAGGCGCTCGACCCCTTGGTGCGCACCGTGCTCCCCTCCGGCCGCGTCTGGGAGGTGCGGCGCGACGCCGCGCGCACGGCGGCCGCGCTGCCGCCCGAGCAGGGGAGGGTCTACCTCGGGCTGCTCGACGAGGCGAGGCGCCTGTTCGAGGGCGCCGCGCCGACCTTCGTGTACGGCCCCAAGCCGGGCCCGGCCGCGCTGTTGCGCTACGCCCTGGCGCACGGCCGCGCCGCGCACCCCTTCCTCCGCATGGACGAGCTGGTGCGCCGGCGTGGCGCCGATCCCGACCTGGAGGCCTTCTTCTTGCGCTTCGCCACCTACGCGGGGGCCGACCCGTACCGCGCGCCCGCCGTGCTGCTCAACATCGCCTGGGCCGAGCTGGGGCTCGGCGCCGTCCGCCTCGACGGAGGCGTGCACGCCCTCGTTCGCGCCCTCGCGGCGCGCGCCGGCGAGCTGGGGGTCCGCCTGTGCACCGGGGCCGAGGTGGAGGGGTTGGTGCTGGAGCGCGGACGGGTCCGCGCCGTCCAGGCGTCCGGGGCGACGCTCGAGGTCGATGCCGTGGTGTCCGCTGCGGAGCGCACCGTGAGCTACGCGCTGGCGGGGAGCCGGCCACCGCCGGAGCGGGCGCCGCCGAGCTCGTCGGGCTTCGTGCTGCTGCTCGGGGTGGAGGGCAGCGATCCCGGCGGGCCGCTCCACACGGTCCTCTTCCCGCGCGACTACCGTGCGGAGTTCGACGACCTGAGGCTGGGGCGGCTACCGACCGACCCCACCCTGTACGTCCACGTGGGTGCCCGCAGCGGGGGTGCCGACGCGCCGCCCGGCCACGAGAACTGGTTCGTGATGGTCAACGCCCCGCCGCTGTCCGAGGGCGCGGGCGACGATCCCGTGGCCGCCGCCCTGCCGCCCTCGAGCGGCTACGCACCGCCCGATCTGCCGCCGCTTCTCGACCCCGACGGGACGCCGGCGACCGCCGCCGAGACGGCGTACGCCGCCCGCGTGCTGGCCGCCTTGGAGGTCAGGGCCGGCTTGAGCCGTCGACGGCTGCGCGTCTGGCGTCTGGTCGGCCCGCGCCAACTGGCCGCCACCGGGCACCGGGGCAGCATCTACGGCTCGGCCCCCGCCGGGCTGCTCGGCGCGCTCCGCCCCGCTCCGCGCGTGCCGGGGGTGACCAACCTGGCTCTGGCCGGCGGCACGGTGCACCCCGGCGGCGGCATCCCGTTGGCGTTGCTGTCGGGTCGGCACGCCGCGGACGCGGTGCTCGGCGTAGGGGCTGGTGCTCCGTCGGGACCCGGTACGGCCGGGGTGGGCTAGTCGCCGGAGTCGCCTGCTTCGGGGGTGCCGCCCCACACCGAGCGGCTCGCGGCCACCGGCACCGGCGGGTTCTCGCCGTTCTCCAGGAAGAGCGTCTGGGTGGGGAAGGCGAACTCGATGCTTTCGCGCTCGAACGCCTCCATCAGGGCCAGGTTGATGCGTTCCTGCGTGTCCATGTAGAGGTTGTAGTCGGGGTCGAGCATCCAGTAGACCGTCTCGAAGTTGAGCGAGTAGGCGCCGAACTCCTTGAAGTTGCTGCGGTCGAAGCGGACCTTGTCCTGCTGCTCGACGATCTCGCGCACCATAGCGGCGATGCGCGCCACCGTGTCGCGTGGGGTCTGGTAGGTCACGCCGAAGGCGAACACCACGCGCCGTTCGGCCATGCGCTTGTAGTTGCGGATGCGCGACTTGATGAGGTCGTTGTTCGAGAACACCAGCTGCTCGCCCGACAGGCTGCGGATGCGGGTGGTGCGGAGGCCGACGTGCTCCACCGTGCCCAGGTGCTGGTCGACGATGATGAAGTCGCCGATCTCGAAGGGCTTGTCGAACACGATCGACAGCGACGCGAAGAGGTCGCCGAGGATGTTCTGCAGCGCCAGGGCCACCGCCAGCGAGCTGATGCCGAGGCCGGCGAGGAGCGTGTTGACGTGGATGCCGAGGTTCTCCAGCGCCAGCAGCAGCACGATGGTGAAGAGCGTCAGGCGCCCGACGAAGCCGATGGCCGCCAGGCCGGTGCGGCGCCCGGGGCCCAGCGACTCGTCACGGTGGTAGCGCTCGAGCACCGTGCGCAGGGCGTTGTTCGCCCACAGGGCGATCTGGAACAGCAACACCAGCACGAAGCCGCGCGCGATGATCTGGTGGGCCCGGTCGCCGAGGACGAGCCCGAGCGAGCCCAGGTAGATGGCGGAGGCGAGGAAGGTGAGGGTGCGTGTCGCCCCGAGCACGCCGACCAGGACGTCGTCCAGGGCCACGCGCGTGCGCTCCGCCAGCTTGGTCAGACGCCGCCGGACCACGCCTCGCAGGGTGCGCAACACCACGTAGCTGCCCACGGCCACCGCCAGCGCGATGAGCCAGCGCAGCAGGTCGTTGCCCAGGATCGGCGTGTGGAGCAGCGTCATGATGCTCATGGCTGCACCAGTCTACCCGAGGCGTCGTGCCCGTTCCGGCGGGCTATCCTGCGTCCATGAAGATCTACACCCGTACGGGCGACGAAGGCGACACCGGCTTGTTCGGTGGGGGACGCGTGCGCAAGAGCGACGCCCGGGTGCGCGCCTACGGCACCGTCGACGAGGCGAACGCCGCGCTGGGCGTGGCGCGAGCGGCGCTGGCGCGGGCGGAGGCGTTCGACGAGGTGCTCGACGCCGAGATCGTGGCGCTCCAGAGCGCGCTCTTCGACCTGGGGGCGGACCTCGCCACGCCGCTCGACGCCAAGGCCCGGCAGGCGGTGAGGGCCATCGAGGCCGAGGACGTGGGTGGCCTGGAGGCGCGCATCGATGCGTTGGACGCCGAGCTCGAGCCGTTGACGAGCTTCGTGCTCCCCGGCGGCGAGGATGCGGCCGCCGCGCTCCACCTCGCGCGTACGGTGGTTCGCCGGGCGGAGCGCGACACCGTCGCCCTGGCGGCGGAGGCGCCCGTCAACGCTCAGGCGCTGCGTTACCTCAACCGGCTCTCGGACCTGCTGTTCACGATGGCGCGGGCGGTCAACGCCCGCTCGGGGCGTCCGGACGTCCCCTGGCACCCACGCCGGCCGTGAGGGCGCCCACGCGGTCGAGCCCGCGCCGCTCGAGCGCACCGAGGACCTCCCGGTGGGCGCTGGCGAGAAGCCCCGGGCCCCGGTAGATGAAGGCGGTGTAGACCTGGACCAGGGTGGCCCCCGCCTCCAGGCGCTCGATCACGTCCGCCCCGCTCCACACCCCGCCGACGGACACCAACGGGAGCCGGGTGGCCTCCTTCAGCGTCCGCAGCACCGCCAACGAGGTGGCGGCCAGCGGACGGCCGGAGAGCCCGCCCGCCTCGCCCGCCCGTGGCGAGCGGAGGCCTTCGCGCGCCACCGTGGTGTTGGTGGCGATGAGCCCGTCGACGCCGAAGCGCTCCGCCACCTCGGCGAGCTCCAGGAGCTGGTCGCGCGTGAGATCGGGCGCGATCTTGAGGAGCACCGGGCGAGGGCCCAGCTCGTCCTTCAGGTGCCGCGCCAGGCCCAGCAGCGCCTCCAGGGGCTCGCGTTCCTGGAGCCGGCGCAGCCCCGGCGTGTTGGGGGAGGAGACGTTGAGGGCCAGGTAGTCGGCGACCGGCCAGGCGGCGCGCAGCGCGCGGTCGTAGTCGAGCACCGCCTCCTCGAGCGGCACCACGCGCGACTTGCCGACGTTGACCCCGAGGGGTACCCCGACGCCGCCGTTCCGCCGCACCCGGGCCAGCCGGTCGACGAGCGCGTCGGCGCCGCGGTTGTTGAAGCCCATGCGGTTGATGATCGCCTGGTCCTCGACCAGGCGGAACAGGCGAGGGCGTGGGTTGCCCGGCTGCGCTCTCGCGGTGACGGTGCCCAGCTCCAGGTGGCCGAAGCCCACGGCCGCGAGAGCGCGCACGGCCACGCCGTCCTTGTCGAGGCCGGCGGCCAGGCCGATGGGGGAGGGGAACCGCAGCCCGAACGCCTCTACCGCCAGCCGAGGGTCATGCGCCCCGTAGCTGCGCTCCAGCAGGCGCAGCGCCAGGGCGCTCCGGCCGGCCCAGTGCAGCCCGCCCAGGACCAGATCGTGGGCGCGCTCCGGATCGAGCCGGAACAACAGCAAACGGGCCGTGTCGTACACGCGCTCAGTCTACCGGCCGGCACGCTCGGCGGCCGCCGCCACACCCGGCGCGGCCGCCGGTCAGCTGCCGGGTGGCCGGCTGGGCCGGACCTCGATCTTGCTCGGCAGGGTGCGTTGCGGCGTCCTCAGCAGGTAGAGGACCATCTCGGCGAGGTCCTCGGGCTGGATCTTCCAGGCGTCGTCGGGTCCCGGGGCGTCGCCCCCGAAGTGCGTGGCGACGGAGCCGGGCATGATGGTGGACACCTTGATGCCGTGCTTGCGGAGGTCGAGCATGACCGCCTGGGTGAAGCCCGTGAGGCCGAACTTGCTGGCGTTGTAGGCGGCGCCCCCCGCGAAGAAGTTGGTGCCGGCCAGGCTGCCGATGGTGATGAGGGCGCCCCGGCTC
>JARRMM010000146.1:0-21985 GCA_037386005.1 Deinococcales bacterium
CGCCCGTCGCTCCGCTTCAAGGATCGGGAATCTGAGGCGATGACCCGTTATCTCGCTCGACGGTTGTTGCAGGGCCTCGTGGTGCTCCTGCTGGTCTCCTTCATCGGGTTCGCCATCTTCCAGTACATGGGCGACCCGGTACTCACCCTGGCCGGGCGTTACGCCACCCAGGCCCAGCAGGCCAAGGTCCGCCACGAACTCGGACTCGACCGGCCGTTCTACGTGCAGTACGCGGTCTTCCTCGGGAACGCGCTGCACGGTGACTTCGGGATGTCGTACGTGACCCGTGTGCCGGCGCTCCCCCTGGTTCTGGAGCGCCTTCCCGCGAGCATCGAGCTTTCGCTCTCGGCCGAGCTGATCGCCGTTCTCGTAGGCATCGGTCTGGGAGTGCTCGCGTCGCTCAGGCCCCGCGCCTGGCTCGGACGGGCGTCGGGTGTGGCGTCGCTCCTCGGCGTCTCCCTGCCGACGTTCCTGACCGGTGTCCTCCTTATCTTGCTGTTCTCGGTGCTGCTCGGCTGGTTCCCTTCCTTCGGCCGTGGCGACGTGGTGCCGATCTTCGGAGGCGCCTGGCAGACAGGCTTCCTGTCGCTCTCAGGCCTGCGGCACCTGGTCCTGCCGGCCATCACCCTGTCGATGTTCCAGCTCGCGCTGCTGTTCCGGCTCACGCGGGGGGGCATGCTCGAGGTCCTGCGCTCCGACTTCGTCCGTACCGCCTGGTCCAAGGGGCTCGGCGGCCGCGCGGTGCTGTTCAAGCACGCGCTGCGCAACGCCCTCATCCCGGTCATCACCATCGTCGGCCTCCAGTTCGGTCAGCTGATCGGCTTCTCGATCGTGACCGAGAGTATCTTCCAGTGGCCCGGCGCGGGCAACCTGCTGCTCAAGTCGATCTACGAGAGCGACTTCCCGGTGGTCGCGACCTACATCATCCTGATCGCCATCATCGTCGTGCTCCTGAACGTGATCGTAGATGTCACCTACGCGTTCATCGATCCGAGGATCCGCTATGGCTGATCGCCCACGCATGCCGGTGCTTCTCCGCCACTTCCTGCGGAGCCCTCAGGCGATCCTCTCGTCGATCGTGCTGCTGCTGCTTGTGATCGGGGCCGTGTTCGCTGGCGTCCTGGCGCCGCAGGACCCCTACCACCTGCAGAACCTGAGCCTCGCCAACGCTTTCCTGCCGCCGGCGTGGCTGGCGGGCGGACATGCTGGCTTCCTCCTCGGCACCGACAATCAGGGACGCGACATCCTCAGCACCATCCTCTACGGGAGCCGCACCTCGTTCGAGGTCGGCTTCGGCGTGGTGCTGCTGGCCGGTCTGATCGGAGGCACCGTTGGTCTGCTTGCCGGCTTCTTCGGGGGTTGGCTGGACGCGGTGACGATGCGTGTGGCCGACACGCTGCTGTCGTTCTCCACGACCCTCATCGCGATGCTGATGCTGGGCCTGTTCAAGCACAGCAGTGTGCTTCTGGTGGTGTTCGCCATCGTGGTTGCGGACTGGGTGCAGTACGCCCGCACCATCCGTGGCAGTGTCCTGCAGGTCAAGGAAGAGGACTACGTCACGGCGGGCCGTGCGCTGGGCGGCCGCTCGGGCCGTATCGTGCTTCGGCACGTGTTGCCCAACGCCATCCCGCCGCTGTTCGTCATCGCCGCCGTCGACTTCGGCGTGGCCGTCCTGCTGGAGGCGACGCTCAGCTTCCTGGGGGTGGGGGTGCCGATCACCGAACCCTCGCTCGGCTCGATGATCGCTCAGGGCAAGAACTTCATGTACGCGGGCGATTGGTGGATGGTCGTGTTCCCCGCCATCGTGCTGATGGCGCTGGTGTTCAGCCTCAACCTCCTGGCGGATTGGCTGCGGACCGAGCTCGACCCGCGGGGCCGGGGTCGCACCTAGCTGGGCCCCTTGGAAGAGGCCGAGGCCCCGCCGTCTCAGGCCACCCGCCCCAGGCCGAACGCCTTGCCGAGCTGGCCGAGCACGGTGGGCGCCAGGCTGGCCCCGGCGACCAGGGCCCAGGCGCGGCCGTCGAGCCAGGCGATCCGCAGCACCTCGCGGGCGCCGGGCAGCGCCACCGCGGCCAGGAGCAGGGCTGCGCACAGCGCCAGCGCACCCCACACCCAGGGGTTGCGCGTGACCTCGTTGCGCAGCAATGCGCTCGAGGGCTCGCGCATGTCGAACACGTGCCATAGCTGGGCGAACGCCAGCGTCAGGAACGACACCGTCACGGCCTCGGTCCTCGGGAGCGCCATCGGTCCCAGCGCCAGCGCGAACGCGCCCAGCACCGCGCCGGTGATGAGCAGCGCGTAGCCGGACAGACTCCGCCAGTGGCGGGCGGCCAGGACCGGTTCGGCGGGCTCGCGGGGCGGCCGCCCCAGGATGTCCGGGGCGCCCTCCCCGGCGCCCAGCGCCAGGGCCGGGAACACGTCGGTGACGAGGTTCAAGAACAGGATCTGCAACGGCAGCAGGGGCAACGGAGCGCCGAACGCCGAGGCGGCGCCGATGACCAGGATCTCGCTCAGGTTGCACGACAGCAGGTAGAGCACGAAGGCGCGGATGTTGTCGAAGATGATCCGCCCCTGCTTGACCGCCTCGACGATGGTGCCGAACGCGTCGTCCTTGAGCACCATGTCCGCGGCCTCGCGAGCGACCTCCGTGCCGCGGCGGCCCATCGCCACGCCGATGTCGGCCTTCTTGAGGGCGGGCGCGTCGTTGACGCCGTCGCCGGTCATGGCCACGATGGCGCCCGCGGCCTGGTAGCGGCGGATGAGCTCGAGCTTCTGCTCCGGGCTGACGCGGGCCAGGATGTCGGCCCCGAGCAGCTCCCCGTGCACCGCAGGCTCGCCCGCGTCACCGGCCCCGAGGAGGCGGTCCATGTCGCGGCCCGCCACCACCACCGGCCGTCCGTCGGTCAGGCCCACCGCCTCGCCGATGCTGGCCGCCGTCACCGCATGGTCGCCGGTGACCATCACGACCCGGATACCGGCCCGCCGGCAGCCGTCGATGGCCTCGCGCACGTCCCGCCGGGGCGGGTCCTCCAGAGCGACCAGCGCCAGCAATGTGAGGTCCTGGTAGAGCTCGCCCTCGGTGTCAACGGTGTCGCGGCCGGCCAGCGCCAGCACCCTCAACCCGCGTTCGGCCAGCTCGCCGTTGCGGCGCTCCCAGGCGTTGCGCTCGTCGTCCGCCAGCGGCCGGTCGCCGCTCGCGGTCGCGACCCGCGTGCACACCGCCAGCACGCTCTCCGGCGCGCCCTTGACGGCGACGCGGTAGCGGGGCGCGCCCCCGCCAGCGACCTCGTGCAGCGTGCCCATCATCTTGGTGTCGGGGTCGAACGCGACCTCGCGCACCTCCGGCCGGGAACGCAGGAGCGCGTCGCGGTGTACGCCGCCGAGCGCGGCCGCCTCGAGGAGCGCGACCTCCAAGGGGTCGCCGACGCCGCGCCCCGGCTCGCGGCCGAGCGAGGCGTTGTTGCACAGCGCCGCCACCTCCAGCGCCGCCTGCAGGTGAGGCAGCCGCTCCAGGTCGGCGGACGCCCCGTCGAGCGTGAAGCCGTCGCGCTCGACCGACGGCGTGGCGCGGCCCTCCGCCAGCCACAGGCTGGCCACCGTCATGCGGTTCTCGGTGAGGGTCCCCGTCTTGTCGGTGAAGATGACGCTCGTCGCCCCCAGCGTCTCGACCGCCGACAGACGGTTGACGAGGGCGTTCCGGTCCGCCATGCGCCGCATGCCGCGGGCCAGGGTGATGGTGGCGATGATCGGCAGCCCCTCGGGCACCGTCGCCACGGCCAGCGCGATGGCCGTCTCCAGGATCAGCAGCCAGGGCTTCCCGGCGCTGATGCCGGTGACGGCGATGACGCCGGCGATGGCCAGGGTGACCCACACCAGCCGCTGGCCGAGGCGGTTGAGGCGGCGCTCCAGCGGGGTCGTTTCGTCCTCGGCCTCCGCCACCAGTTGCGAGATCCTGCCCAGCTCGGTGCTCATGCCGGTGGCGACGACCACCCCTTCGCCCGAACCGCGCGTGATCGACGTTCCCTTGTAGAGCATGCTGGTGCGATCGGCGAGGGGCGCGTCCTCGGCCACCGGGGACGGCTGCTTGCTCACGGGCAGCGACTCGCCGGTCAGCGCCGACTCGTTGGCCTGGAGCTTCGACGCCTCGGTCACGCGAACGTCGGCGGTCACGACGTCGCCCCCTTCGAACACCACGATGTCGCCCGGCACGAGGGCATCGGCCTCGACCGTCTCCAGATGGCCGCCGCGTCGCACGGTGGCGTGCACGCGCCCGAGGCTCCGTAGCGCCTCCATCGAGCGCACCGCACGCAACTCGGTCATGAAGCCGATGGCGGCGTTGAGCACCAGCACCACCACCACCGCCAGCGCCTCCACCCACTGCCCGAAGGCCGCCGACAGCACCGCCGCTGCGGCCAGCAGTCCGACCAGCAAGCTGCGGAACTGCGCCACCAGGACCTGCCATGCGCTGCGGCGGGGCGCCTCGCGCAGGGTGTTCGGGCCGAAGCGCTCGAGCCGGCGTGCAGCCTCCCGCTCGTCCAGCCCGTGCTCGGGGTCCTCGACGAGCGCGCCCAGCACCTCCTCGGCGGTGCGCGCCCAGGGGGAGGGCGGGCCGTCGGCGGCAGGAGCGGCGCCCGCCGCGTCGTCGGGTCGGGGGACGCCCGTCACACTCATGGTTCCAGCCTAACGGCGCGGTCGACGCCGTACGAGGGTCGGCCGACCTACCCGTGTCGTGTGCGACGCACGCGCCAGGGATAGCGTTCGGGTAGGCTCGACAGCGCACATCATCCGCCGCGGCCTCCATGCGCCGCGGCCGCTGTCATCGAAGGAGGCGGTTGTCCGTGCAGTATCGTCATCTGGGTTCGTCCGGTCTTCGTGTTTCTGCCCTCTCGTTCGGCGCCTGGGTCACGTTCGGCGACCAGATCGGGGAAGACACGGCCTTCGAGATGATGAAGGCGGCGTTCGACGCGGGCGTCAACTTCTTCGACAACGCCGAGGCGTACTCCGCCGGCAAGGCCGAGACCATCATGGGCAACGTCATCAAGCGGGCCGGCTGGCAGCGCTCCGACCTGGTGCTGTCCACCAAGATCTTCTGGGGCGGGTCCGGGCCCAACGACCGCGGGCTCAGCCGCAAGCACATCGTGGAGGGGACCACCGCCGCCCTGAAGCGGCTCCAGACCGACTACGTCGACCTGGTCTTCTGCCACCGGCCCGACCGCTTCACGCCGATCGAGGAGACGGTGCGGGCCATGAACTACCTGATCGACCAGGGCATGGCCTTCTACTGGGGCACCAGCGAGTGGACCGCCGAGGAGATCCGCGAGGCCTACGAGGTAGCTCGCCGCGAGCACCTGGTGCCGCCCACGATGGAGCAGCCGCAGTACAACATGCTCCACCGGGAACGGGTCGAGCGCGAGTACGCGCGCCTCTACGACGCCTTCCAACTCGGCCTGACGGTGTGGAGCCCACTCGCCAGCGGCATCCTCACCGGCAAGTACGACGACGGCATCCAGGAGGGGACGCGCTTCACCCTCGACGGGTACGAGTGGCTCCGTCAGCGGCTCGAGTCGGATGAAGGCCAGCGGCAGCTCAAGGCCGTGCGGGACCTCAAGCCGATCGCCGACGATCTCGGGATCAGCCGCGCGCAGCTGGCGCTGGCATGGGCCCTCAAGAACCCCAACGTCAGCACCGTCATCACGGGCGCCTCGCGCGCCGAGCAGGTGCGCGAGAACATGAAGGCGATCGACGCGGCGGAGAAGCTCACGCCCGACGTCATGCAGACGATCGAGGACATCCTCGGGAACAGGCCCGCGCAGCTCGAACCATTCGGCCGCGACTGAGCGCTGGCCGGGATCGGGGTCGGCGTTCCGACGTGGAGCGCCGCCCCCGGACCTCCTCGCTGCTCAGGTAGCGCCCCACCGGCGCTTGCCCCGGGCCCCCGGGCGACCGCTCGGTCCACGACCGCTCGGTCGACGACCGGTGGAGGCCCGCTGCGCGGGGCGCTCCGTGCCGGCCACCCCACGCTCACGCGCCTGCGCCAAGCCTGCGACCTCGTCGTCGCGGCGGCGGACCAACTCACGGATCATCCGGTCGAAGAGCAGCGGAGACGGGATCACGATCGCCACTCCTCTCGCGCCCTGCCGCGCCAGACGGCTCCCGGCGGGGCGCCTGATCGGCCCCTTCGTACGTTGCGATGACCGAGGCATTGAAAGTCACGACCTATTATGGCTCCGCCGGAGCGCCGCCGCCAGAGCCAACAGCACCGGGCCGCCGCACGCTACGGGGCGGTGGTGAACGTCGTCGAGGTCGACGCGGTGAGCCAGCCGGGTGTTGTGGGCCCGAGGAGCGGCTGGCCCGAGCCCGCGAAGGCGACCTCGAACGCGAGCTCGATGTTCCACAGCCCATGGACGCCCGCCGCTTCATCGACCGATGCCAGCGGGCCGGCGCCGAGCACCGTCAGGGTATAGGCCGTGCCGGCCGGGATCGCCGCCCCGATCGCCGAGAGGTCGGGCAGCGTGAGCGAGGTGTTCCTCGTCATGATGTCGATGGCGGGGCCCGTGCCCGACTGGGTCGGGGTGAGGCGCACGATGTAGATGCCGTTGGGCAGGGCGGTCCAGCGGAACGTGGTGCTCGACGTGACGTTCGTGGCATGGTCGGGCGGTGCGGTCGGCGTCGCGGCGCTGGGAAGCTCGAAGGCGACGGAAGCCCCCGGCTGGGAGGCCAGGCCGCCCCAGCCCATGGCCACGTTGCCAGTGGCGTCCGTGGCTCGGCCGGCCACGCCGTAGCGGATCTCGCTCGCGACGGGCACCGGCTGACCCGAGAAGGTGCCGGTGGGGGTGGCATGGGCCAGTGGCACGCCGACGATCCCTCCGGTGGAGGTGCCACCGACGAGGAGAACGAAGACCTGGCTGGTCAGGGAGTAGCCCGATGGCGCGTCGAGGTGGCCGCTCACCGTGCCGTTCCCGACCGCTGCCATGGGGATGGTGAGACCGGTCAAGGTATCGCCGTCGTGCAGGTCGACCTGAAGGGTTCCGAAGCCGGTGAAGCTGGTGGGGATGCCACTGCTGTCGACCAGGGCCCGAAGCCCGTAGAGCGTAGTGCTGCGGTTCGACGCGCCGCCGAACGTCACGGTGGCGGGGCCGAAGGCTGGGCCCGCGCCGTTCGACACCATCGCGGCCCCGTACGCTGGCGACGCTCCGGTCGGGAGCGCGATGCCGGCCTCGTTCGACTGGAACGGGTCCGTTCCCAGCGCCCCTGCGATCGACGCATGGTGGAGCGATTGAGCACCGGGGTCCACGAGGGTGGGCGATGCGCCGGTGAGACCCTGGAAGTCCTGCACGATGAGTGCGCCTGGGGCAGACACGGCGACGTCGTAGGGAGGTTGGATGTTCGCCACGGAGAAGGTACCGTCGGCCGCCGTGGAGGTCGTGTGGCCGTCGACCAGGACGGTTGCGTTGGGGACCGGGTCCTGGAGCTGGTCGACCACGGTGCCCTCGACCGTGACGATGGTGGGGCCGCCGCAGCCCGCCAGCACCACGATGGATGCGAGGAGAGCGGCGGCCACGGGCAGCCGCCGAGGGCTCGGGCGCTCGGGGGGCCGATGGCCCCAGGACTGGACGACGGACCGTCGCTTCCCGGACATGTGCACCTCCATGGCCGTACCCGGGCACGAGCCGGCCCCGTGGCGCCCAGGCTCGTCCTGAGGAGCCATCGGTTGCCACGAACGTGGCACGATGCCGTCTAGCCAGCGTCTAGCTGGAGCCCCCGTCGCATGTGGCGGAGGTGGGAGCGGTCCCGTGCCGCGTCTACCAGTGCCTGAGGGCCTCCGTCAGCAGGCGCACCCCGAAGCCGGTCGCGCCCTCCGGGCGGTAGCCGCCGTTCCGGTCGGTGAGCGCCATGCCGGCGATGTCGAGGTGGGCCCAGGGGTAGCGCACGAAGGCCTGAAGGAAGGCGGCCGAGGTCCCGACCCCGCCCTCGCGGCCCCCGCTGTTCTTGAGGTCGGCGATCGTCGAGTCGATGGTCGTGCGGTAGTCCTCGTAGAGCGGGAGCGGCCACACCCGCTCGTGGCTCTGCTGGCCCGCGGCGACCAGCCGATCCCGCAGGTGGTCGTCGTTGCTGAACAGCCCCGCCGCGACGCCGCTCCCGAGCGCGACGACGCACGATCCGGTCAGGGTGGCCAGGTCGATGACGGCGTTGGGCTCGAAGCGCTGCGCGTAGGCGAGGGCGTCCGCGAGCGCCAGACGCCCCTCGGCGTCGGTGCTCAGCACCTCGATGCTGAGGCCGTTGCTCGCCACCAGCACATCGGAGGGCCGGTACGCGCCGCCATCGGGCATGTTCTCGACACAGGGGCAGAGGCCGATGAGGTGGAGCGGAAGCTCGAGCTCGGCCGCCGCCTCCAGCGCGCCGAGGACCGCCGCGGCGCCCGCCATGTCGCTCTTCATGGGGATCATGCCGTCGCGCGTCTTCAGCGACAGGCCGCCGGAGTCGAAGGTCACCCCCTTGCCCACGAGCACCACCGTGGGCAGGTCGCCGGCGCCGGCGTTGAGCTCGAGCTCGATGAAGGCGGGCTCGTGGGCGCTGCCCTCGGCCACGGCCAGGAAGGCGCCCATCGACTGCTCGGCGGCCCAGGCCCGGTCCCCGACGTGCACGCGCATGCCGTGCCGTTCGGCGAGGCTCCGCGCGGCATCGGCGAGGTGCGCGGGATCGGCCACGTTGGGGGGCCGGTTGACGAGGTCGCGCGCCAGCGTCACCCCGCGTGCGATCGCCTCGGCGGTGGCCGCCCCGCGCCGCGCCGCCTCCGCCCGTGCGGCGTCGGCCTCCACCAGGACGAGCGAGGCGAGGCTGCGGGGCGGGGTCTCCTGCCGCTTCCAGCCTTCGAAGCGGTAGGCGGCGAGCAGGCTGCCCTCTACCGTCGCCTGCGCGGCCCGTTCCGGCTCGAGCCCGCCGGCGCCAGCGCCGTGCAGGACCGTGGCCAGACGACCGCCCCCCAGCTCCAGCGCGCGCCGCGCGGCGGCCGCCGCCGCCAGGCGCGCCGCCTCCGCCCCGAAGGACGCGCTCGGGCCCAGCCCGGTCACGAGCACCCGCCGGACCGGGAGCGCGCCACGCGGGTAGAGCACGGTGGTCTCGCCCAGTCGGCCGGTGGCGTCACCGGCCGCCACCAGCTCGTGGAGCGCTCCTCCCAGAGCCTCGTCCACGGCGCCGCTGGCGCCGCCCGGCGCCTCCACCCCCTCGAAGAGGTTGATGACCAGGGTGTCGGCCTCGACCTTGCGGATGTCGTCCTCACGGATCTCGAGCTGCATGGATCCTCCCTAGGCGGACGATACCTCCGCGGCGCGGCTCCGCGTCCGTCACGGGGCGTCGTCGTTCGGGAGCTTCCGAGGCTCGCGGCCGTCGCCTATCCTGGAACGCGATGCTCATCCGGCCCGCCGAGCTCTATCTGGAGGGGGCGTCCGCCCCCGCCCGGTCGTTGATCGACGTACGCGCGCCCATCGAGGTGGCGCGCGGCGCCATGCCGGGGAGCCATGCGCTGCCCTTGATGAGCGACGCGGAGCGCCACGCGGTCGGGATCCGCTACAAGGAGGCCGGTCAGGAGGCGGCGATCGCGCTGGGGTACGAGTTGGCGGGGCCGCACCTGCCGGAACGGATCGAGGCCTGGCGCAGCGTATGCCGGGAGGGGCCGGCGGCGGTGGCGTGCTGGCGCGGTGGGCTGCGCAGCGAGCTGGCTCTCTCCTTCATCGACAGGGGAGACGTGGTGCGGGTCGAGGGCGGATACAAGGCGCTCCGGCGCCATGTCATGGAGGCGCTGCCCCGGTCCCTGGCGCGCAAGCGGATGGTCGTCCTCACCGGGCTCACCGGCTCGGGCAAGACGCGGCTGCTCGACCGGCTGGCCGGCACCCGCGCGGAGCTCCAGGTGCTCGACCTGGAGGGCGAGGCACGCCATCGCGGCAGCGCCTTCGGCGCCGTCGACGTGCCGCAGCCCAGCCAGCAGAGCTTCGAGAACGCCCTGGCCACGCAGCTCCTGCTCAGCCCGGCCCCGGAGCTGGTGGTGGAGGACGAGTCGCGCTACGTCGGTCGCCGTACGCTGCCCGACGATCTCATGGAGGCGATGCGCTCCGCTCCGCTGGTGGTGCTCGAGACCCCGATGGCCGAGCGGGTCTCGAACATCGTCGAGGAGTACGTGCTGGAGGCGGGGCAGCGGCACGGCCCCGCGGCCGCGCGGGAGCGGCTCGAAGCCGATACCCTGCGCATCCGAAAGCGCCTCGGCGGCGGGCGGACCGACGCTGTCGTGGCGGCGCTGCGTGCGGCCGAGACGGCGCGTGCCTGGTTCGAGCCGGACGCGCACCGCTGGTGGGTGCAGACGCTGCTCGAGCACTACTACGATCGGCTCTACCGGAAGGCGATCGGCCGGCACGAGCGGCCCGTCGTGTTCCGCGGCGATGCTGCGGCCGTGACCAGCTATCTGCTCGGGGAGGCGGCGTAGCCGGCCGACGCCATGCTGGCGGCGGCTCGGCAACGGCGCCGGGCTGATGCGGTCGCGCCATGGTCGAACGGTGTTCGCGCGACCGTGTACGCGCCGGTCGAGCCGTAGCATGATGGGACTCCGATCGCAGTCCCGTGGGCGTGGTGCGGTCGCGCGAGATCGCCGCCGACGAGGAGCGAACCCATGACGCCGGAGCCCTCCATGACCCCCATCCGCCTGACCCAGACCGTCAAGAAGGGCGGCTGCGCCGCCAAGATCGCCGCCGGCACGTTGAGCGAGCTGCTGCGCTCGTTGCCGCGCCAGCACCATCCCGACCTGCTGGTCGGCAACGACATGCTCGACGACGCGGCGGTGTGGCGGGTGTCGGACGAGGCGGCGATGATCCAGACGCTGGACTTCTTCACCCCGATCCTCGACGATCCCGCCGACTTCGGTGCCGTCGCGGCAGCCAACGCGCTCTCCGACGTGTTCGCCATGGGGGGGACGCCCACGACCGCCCTGACGATCCTGGCCTACCCGCTCGACATCCTGCCCGACGAGGTGCTCGGCGGCCTGATGGCGGGGGCCACCGCCGCCATCAACGAGGCCGGCGCGTTCCTGGTCGGCGGTCACTCCATCGAGGACGACACCCTCAAGCTCGGCTTCAGCGTGACCGGCCTGGTCCACCCGTCGCGACTGTGGAGCAACACCGGCGCCCGGCCCGGTGACGTGCTGGTGCTCACCAAGGCCGTGGGAACGGGCACGCTGTCGGGCGCGCTCAAGAACGACGAGATCGGGCCCGATCAGATGGCGCCCGCCATCGCCTCGATGCGCCAGGTGAACCGCCTCGACCTCGACGAGGCGCTGCACGCCGCCGTCCACGCCGCCACCGACGTCACCGGCTTCGGCGTGCTGGGCCACGCCTTGCACGTGGCCGAGGGATCGGGGGTCACGTTGCGGATCGACACGGGCGCGCTGCCGCTGCTGCCCGGCGCCGAGGACACGCTTCGGCGCGGCATCCTCACCAAGGCGCACACCACCAACGGGCGCTACGTGCAGGAGCGGGTGCGAGGGCGCGACCGGGTGGACGAGCTGCGCTGGCTGGCGGCCGTGGACCCGCAGACGAGCGGCGGGTTGCTGCTCAGCGTGGCGCGCGAGCGCACCGGCGCGCTGCTGGATGCCGTCCGCGAGCGTTTCCCGGTGGCCTGCGTGGTGGGCGAGGTGGTGGAGCGCGGCGACGCGCCGCTGGAGCTGACGTGAGTGCAGCGTGAGGTTGCGCGTCCCCTTGCGGCGTCCGGGGCAGGGTCCTAGGGTGAGGACCAAGGGGGTGGTCCCCGATGAAGGACCAAACCCACGCGCCGGGCCTTCGGGCCCGGCGCGTTCCCTGGGCCGTGCCGGGCCGCCGCGTCGGACCGTCCTGCCGGACCGCCGCGCCCCCTGAGGTGGGCGGGCGCGCCCGCGGCGGGCGACCGCTGGCGTCGCCTCGCGGTTTCGCCTCGCGGCGCGGGCTCACGGCTCCGGCGGCTCTTCGGCCAGGCGTCCGCGCAGCGCTACGAAGTCGGCGAGGTCCTTGAGCGACGTGAAGAAGGTGGCGGTGCCGCTGTGGACGTCGCGCACCGAGCCGCGCAGGGCCGGCGGACCCGACGCTGCGGGCTCGAGCCACACCCGCACCACGAACACCCACTGCTTCCGTGATCCTCCCACCCCCGTGTGCATCACGGCCACGGCTCGCCCCGAGCGGCCGCCGCGATCTCACGGTTGAAGTCCATGGCGAGGAAGGCCGCGCGCGCCGCCTCGTCCTCGATGGTCGCCGCCATCGCCGCCAGACGCTGGACGGCTTGCTCCGCCAGTGCGCGCGCCGTGCCCTCCTGGCCGCCGGCGTGGCGTACGCGGGCGACGATCCAGGCTGCCTGCTGGGGATGGAGCAGCTCCTCCCCGCGCTTCTCGAGCAAGCGAGCGAGCTCGTCGGCGGCGCTGGACGCCTCCTCGAGGCGGCCCTCGTCGAGGTAGGCGAGGGCCAGCTCGCAGAGCGCGTTGGCCGAGCTGGCGTCGCGCCCCAGACGCCGCTCGATGGTGAGCGCCTGCCTCAGGTGGTCGATGGCGTCCTCCCGCGCACCCAGGTGCCGCTCGGCGTCGCCCAGGTTGCTGAGCGCCGACGCCGCCAGCAGCTCGTTGTCCGCGTCGCGCGCCAGCGCGAGACCGCGCTCGGCCGTGCGCCGTGCCTCCTCGTGGCGGCCTCCGTACAGGAGCGCCGACGAGCCGTTGAGCACGCATAGGATCTCCCCCCGACGGTCGCCGAGCTGCCCGAACAGGCGCTCGGCGCGCTGCAGCCGCTCGGTCGCGGAGGCGTGATCGCCGAGGCGCAGGTCCAGAATCCCGCGGTTCAGCGAAACGGCGGCGAGTCCCTGCGGGCGCTCGAGCTCCCCGTAGAGCCGCTCGGCCAGGCGGTAGTGCGCCTTGGCCTCGGCGAGGCGCGTCAGGCGAGCGGCCGACACGGCGCGGTACTGGTGCGCCTCGGCCTCCAGGCTGCGGTCGCCGAAGGCTGCCGCGAGCCCGAGCAGCCGGCCGCTCAGCTCGAAAGCTTCGTCGTAGGCCTCGCGGCTGATGGCGGCGTGCAGCGTCGCCCGCACGGCGTCCGCCATGAGCTCGCTCTCCGCCTCGGCGCCGGCCTGCGCGGCCGCCTCGAGGCGGCCACGCGCTTGCTCGAGCCGGCCGGCTGCGAGCGCCACGTGGACGCCGAGGCATGCCACCGCCACGCTCAGCTGCCGCTGGTCTACGTGGCGGGCGTTCGCGTCCGCCTCGGCGAGGGCCGCCTCCGCCGAGGCAGGGTCGCCCCGCGCCAGGTCGAAGCCCGCCCGCAGCAGCGCCGCACGCGCCAGCCACGTGGGGCGCCCGCCAGCCGCAGCGCGCTGCGTGATCGCGGCCAGCTGCTCCTCCTCGGCCGCGCGCTCCCCCAGCTCGCGCAGCAGCATCACCCTTCGTGCCGCTGCCTCGAAGCTCGCGTCCTCATCGCCGAGCGCCTGCGCCAGGGCGTCCATGGTGTCGAGCAAGATGTGCTGCTGGGGGCGGTCTCCGTGCCGGCGCGCGGCGTCCTCCGCCAGCCGCACCAGCTCGAGCCGCTGCGCCGGCTCGCGTGCCTGGGCCAGCGACCACATCGCGAGCTCCAGCGCCTCCGTGCCGGCGCCCGCCGCCATCGCTTCGCGGGCCGCCTGCAGCCCGTAGCGCGCCGCGCGGTCCGGCTCGCCGCCCAGGCTGAGGTGCCGGGCCAGCGTCGAGGCGGAGGCCGCAGGTGGGACGCCCCGTTCCAGGGCGTGCGCGACCCGGCGGTGGTAGCGGGAGCGCGTGGCGGGGTCGAGGCGACGAACGATCGCCTCGCGCATGAGCTGGTGACTGAAGGCGAAGGCGCCGGGACGCCGTTCACGCACCAGCCGCGCGTCGAGCAAGCCGTCGAGGGCATCGAGGACCTCGCGCTCGCTCCACCCCAGCACGTCGCGCACTGTCTCCAGCCGGAAGCTCTCGCCCACCACCGCGGCCGCGGCGGCGAACGTGCGGGCGTCGTCCTCGAGCCTCTCGAGGCGCGCCGCGACGCGGCGGCGCACGCCGTCCGGGACGTGGGCGGACCAGCCTGCGTCGGAGCGTGGGAGACCGCGCACGCTCCACCGCGCCCCACCCCCCTCATCGGGCTCCGTCGTGGCCGCCTCGTGCAGGAGCTCGGAGATCAACAGCGGGTTACCGGCGCTGGCGGCCTGGAGCGACTCGGCCACCTCGAGGGGCGCCGAGGCGCCCGGGTCGAGTCGCGACAGCGCGGTGGCGATCGCCTGCGTGTCGAGGCCGCTGAGCGCCAGCACCCTCACCACCCCCTCGGCCTCCAGCCGGCGCCGCATCGCGTGCAACGGGTGGCGCGGCGCGAGCCCGTCCTCGCGGTAGGTCGCGACCAGGAGCAGGCGGGCGCTCCTGGCCCGGCGCGTGAGATGCTCGAGCAGCGCGATGCTGGCCTCGCCCGCACGCTGGAGGTCCTCCAACACGAGCAGCAACGGGCGGGTTCCGGCCAGGCCGAGCACGGCCCGGCCCGCGGCGTGGAACAGCCGGGCCCGCTCCCGCTCGGGTGGAAGGGTGGGCAGCGGGGCGTCGTCGGTCCCGTGCGGTGCGATCCCCGGCAGCGATGCCGTCAGCACGCGGCGCCAGGCCGCGTCGAGGTTGCCGGCCGCGATCAGGAGTGGCGCCACGGGGTGCAGGGCCTCGACCAGCGCCTGGTGCGGGTTCTCCTCGGGATCGCCGGTGCTTCCCCTCAACGCGCGCCCGTCCTCCGCCTCGACGCGCTGGGCGAGCCGCCGCACGAGCCGGCTCTTGCCGATCCCGGCGGGGCCGGTCAGGATCACCAGCCCTCCTTGACCGGACCGCGCGCGCGTCCAGTGCCCGGCCAGCTCCTCGAGCTCGTCCCGGCGGCCCACGAAGGACAGCTGCGGCGGGGCGCTGGTGCCGCCCGCGACGCTGGCGGAAGGCGGCTCCAGCTCGCGCACCAGCGCGTCGAACAGCTCTCGGGTCTGGTGCATCGGCTCGACCCCGAGCTCGGTGGCCAGCAGCCCGGCGAAGCGCTCGTAGGTGGCCAGGGCACCGGCGCGGTCACCGATCGAGTACCGCACCCGCATCGCGAGCCGGACCGCGTCCTCCCTCAGGGGGTCCTCGCGGAGCAAGCGGTCGAGCACGCGCAGGGTGTCGGAGGGCCGGCCGGCTTCGCGATGGCGCTCGGCCAGGGGGATCAGCAGATCGAGGAGCGCGTCGCGCAGCCGCTCGCGTTCGACCAGCAGCCACTCGTCATCGAACTCCGGCAGAAGGTGATCGCTGTAGAGCGCGGCGGCACGATCGAGCTCGCCGTCTGCGACGGCAGCCTCGAAGGCGCGGACGTCGACCCACAGCGGCGCCTCGGGGTGCAGTCCGACCCTCGAACCGTCGGTGATGAGCCAACCCGGTGCGGGCGCGTCGGGGAGCGCCTGGCGAAGGTAGTGGAGGTGGCGTCTCAGGTTGGTCCGCGCGCCGTCCGGGTCGCTGTCGGGCCAGAGCGCCGCTGCCACCGTGCGGCGGTCCTGGGGCGTCCGGTGCAGGGCGAGGTAGGCGAGCAGCGGACCGGTGCGCGGAGGGGCGGACAGCGGGAGCGGGCGCTCGTCGGATGCGACCCTGAGCGGGCCGAACAGATACACCCGTATCCTTCCCACCCCCCTCCATTGTGGATGGCGTCACACTAGCACCCGTGGCCGCTCGTGGCAGGCGAATTGTCCCACGTCGGTGGACGGGCGGGTCAGTTCTTGGAAGGGTGGGTGCGCTCGAGGAGCATCGCGACCGAGACCGGGTCACGCGGCTGCAGCCCGTCGATCAAGCCGCCGCGCGCGACGAAGGCGGCCACCGTCTCGTACGCCTGCTGGGCGTCCTCGGCGCTCTCGCTGTCGAACAGCACCGCCTCGCGGCCCGAGGGCAGGACGGCGACCAGCTCCAGGTACTCGGGCTCGAGCTCCTCGTCCTCGGCGTCCTCGAGCTCGGTGCCCTCGGGGAAGACCTCGAGCAGCTCGATGCTCTCCACCAGCGCCAGGTTGATGAGCTTGGCATCCAGCGTCCACATCCACACGGTTCCGTCTCCTAGGGGCGAGCTACGGGGTGGCGGCCGCCGATGAGGCTCGCCGCGTCGGCGGAGCGCGGCCGCGCCAGAGCATAGCGCACCGGTGCAGGGCCGCGTGCGCCGCGACGGACGGCCGCCTCGGGCTCAGCGCGGGAGGCCCACGCGCGCGATCTCGACCGCGCGTCCGCCGTGTGGAAGTCGACCAGCACCAGATCGACGGCGTCGCCCGACCAGCGCTCGAGTTGGCGCGCCAGCGCCTCGAAGGGTGGCTCCACGTGCTCCATGGCGGTCGCGCTCACCAGGCTCACCACGCCCAGCCGGGCGCCGTCGCGCGCCACCACCAGCGCGCCGCGCCCCGGCTGCTCGCCGGTCACGTTGAGCGGCCTGACGACCTCGGGCTCCTCCAACGCGGCCACCGCCTCGGCGCTGTCCCACGAGTGGTTCCCGCCCGTGATGGCGTCCACGCCCAGAGCCCGCAGCCGCGCCACGTCGCCCCGCGTCATGCCGGCGCCGCCGACCGGGTTCTCCCCGGTGAGCGAGGCGTTCTCGGCGTTGGCGATCACGAAGTCCGGGCGGAGCCTCACCCGCAAGGCGGGCAGCTCCTCGTCCAGCAGATCGAGGCCGGCGTCGCCGACGATGTCCCCGATGAAGAGCAGCCGGAGGTCGCGGGCGGACGGTTCCATGCTCGGGACCAGTGTCGCACGCGGCAGCCACCGCAGCGGGCGTGTAAGAGTTCCGTGCACGCCTCCTCCCTACACTCGTGGAGCGATGCGCCGGCTGCTCTTCCTGGTCGCCCCTCCCGTCTTCTGGTGTGCGTACGTGATCGACTTCCCGGTCCTGTACGGGCACTTCGGAGACCAGGCGCGCCTCGTGGGCCTGGGGCTGGTCGCCCTCACGGCGTGGCTGTGGGGCGTGCAGGGCGGGCTCGTCAACGGGGCCGTCGGACTGGTCCTGAGCGAGGGGCTGGTGTCGGTGATGCACGGCGGCGTCTTCGCGCTCTCCGGCCTGAGCGGGAGCGACAGCCTGTTCAAGGTGGTCGCCTTCGCCGGTGCGGGGCTCGGCTTCGGCTACCTGCGGAACGTGCGCGACCAGATGGCGCACCACCGCAGCGCGTTCGAGCAGGCCCAGCTCGATCCGCTGACGGGCCTCCTGAACCGGGCCGGCTTCCACGAGCGGCTCGAGGGGGTGCTGGAGAGGGCGCGCGAGGAGGGCACGCTGGTGGCGTTCCTCTTCGTCGACCTCGATCGCTTCAAGTTCGTCAACGACACCTACGGCCACGAGGTGGGCGATGCCCTGCTGCGCGAGGTCGGCCGCGCCCTGCGCGACAACGTGCGTGACCAGGACCTGGTCGGCCGCCTGGGGGGCGACGAGTTCACCCTGGCGCTGTTGCACCTGCACGACGCGAAGGACGCCAGCATGGTGGCCCGCAACCTGGTCCGGGCGTTGAGCGCGCCGATCTCGATCGACGACCGCGAGCTGCGGATCTCCGCCAGCGTCGGCGTGAGCCTCTTCCCGCGCGATGGGGACACGGTCGAGGCGCTCACCCGCAGCGCCGACACCGCCATGTACGAGGTGAAGGACGGCGGCAAGAACTCGTTCCACTTCTCCTCGCTGGAGATGCGCTCGCGCGTCAGCCGCCGGCTGGAGCTCGAGCGCGAGCTGCGCGACGCCATCGCCAACCAGGAGTTCGAGCTGGTGTACCAGCCGCAGGTGGAGCTGGCCAGCGGCCGGCTGGTAGCGTTCGAGGCGCTGCTGCGCTGGACCAACCCCAACCTCGGCAAGGTCTCCCCGGGCGAGTTCATCCCGGTCGCGGAGGAGGCCGGCTACATCGGCAAGCTGGGGCACTGGATCCTGCGCGAGGCCTGCTTCCAGTCGCGCGCCTGGCAGAAGGCGGGGTTGCGGCCCGTGCGCATGGCCGTCAAAGTGTCCAAGCTCCAGTTCCGGCAGTTCGGCTTCCTCGCGACCATCCAGGGGGACCTGGCAGACTGCGGCATCGACCCGTCGCTGCTCGAGATCGAGATCACCGAGAGCGTGCTGGCCAAGGAGTACGAGCTGGCCATGAGCACCGTGACCAAGCTCGGTCGCATGGGCGTGCGCACGGCGCTCGACGACTTCGGTACCGGCTACTCGTCGCTAGCGTACTTGCAGCACCTGCCGATCGCCAGCCTGAAGATCGACCAGTCCTTCGTGATGGCGCTGCACAACGCGCCCGGCGTCGACCACGTCAGCGCCGTTCCCATCGTGGAGGCCATCGTCGCCATGGCCCACAAGCTGCGCAAGAGCATCGTGGCCGAGGGCGTGGAGACGGACGCGCAACGACGCTTCCTGCAGAAGCTCGGCGTCGACTACGCCCAGGGCTTCCACTTCGCCAAGCCGCTGAGCCGGCAACGCGCCGAGCAGCTGCTCGAGAGCGAAGAGCGCCAGCGCGCCCCGGTTCCCGACACCGCAGACCCCACACCGTTGCTGCTGCTCGACTGACACCGCCGCCGCCCGGGGGGATGGCCGCCGGGAACGTGTCCGGAGGAGCCCGCTCGGTACGATGGGCGGCGGACGCCGCCGGGCGGCGTGCTGCGAAAGGCAGGCGTGGTATGGACGAACAAGCCGCCGACATCGGCCTCATCGGTCTGGCCGTGATGGGTCAGAACCTCGTGCTGAACATGGAGGACCACGGCTTCCGGGTCGCCGTGTACAACCGCACGCACAAGAAGACCGAGGACTTCCTGGCCGGCCCCGCGCGCGGGCGGCGCATCCGGGGCGCCGCCAGCCTGGAGGAGCTCGTCGCCGGACTCGTGCGCCCGCGCCGCGTCATGCTGATGGTGCAGGCCGGCAAGGCCGTCGACGCCGTGCTGGAGCAGCTCACCCCCTTGCTGGAGGCCGGCGACATCGTCATCGACGGTGGCAACTCCTTCTTCGAAGACACCATCCGCCGCGAGCAGGCGCTCCGCGCCCGTGGGCTCCACTACCTGGGGACCGGCGTCTCCGGCGGCGAGGAGGGCGCGCGCCACGGACCGTCGATCATGCCGGGCGGCCCCAGGGAGGCCTGGGAACCGGTCCGGCCCATCCTGCAGGCCATTGCGGCGCAGGTCGACGGCGAGCCCTGTTGCGACTGGCTGGGGGAGGACGGCGCCGGCCACTTCGTGAAGATGGTGCACAACGGCATCGAGTACGGCGACATGCAGCTCATCGCGGAGGCCTACGATCTGCTGCGCCACGGCGTCGGGCTCGCGCCGGAGGAGCTCCAGGAGGTCTTCGCCGGGTGGAACCGTGGCGACCTGGACTCCTACCTGATCGAGATCACCCCTGGGGACCTACGACGCGGACGGCCGGCTGGTGCTCGACGTCATCCTGGACGCTGCGGGGCAGAAGGGCACGGGCCGCTGGACCGCGGTGACGGCGCTCCATCAGGGGATCCCGTTGACGCTCGTGACCGAAGCCGTGTTCGCCCGTTCGCTGTCCGCGCTCAAGGAGGAGCGGGTCGCGGCTTCGGAGCACCTCCCCGGTCCGGACGCGACCTTCCAGGGAGAGCGCGAGCGGTTCGTGGAGGACGTGGGCCGGGCGCTCTACGCCGCCAAGATCGCCAGCTACGCGCAGGGCTTCATGCTGCTCTCGGCGGCCGCCGCCGAGCACGGCTGGTCGCTGGACCTGGGCAAGGTCGCGATGATGTGGCGCGGCGGCTGCATCATCCGCTCGCGCTTCCTGCGCGACATCCGTGACGCGTACGCCGAGGACCCCGCGCTCCCCAACCTGATGCTGGCTCCGTACTTCCGCGAGGCCGTGGTCGGGGCCCAGGAGGCGTGGCGCCGGGTGGTGGCCGAGGGCGCTCGCCTGGGGATCGCCATGCCCGCCTTCTCGGCGGCGTTGTCGTTCTACGACGGCTACCGGCGCGGGCGGCTCCCGGCGAACCTGATCCAGGCGCAGCGCGATTTCTTCGGTGCCCACACCTTCGAGCGGGTCGACCGGCCGCGCGGCGAGTTCAGCCACTACGACTGGACCGGCCACGGCATCGCTACCTCGGGGAGCTATCAGGCGTGAGGCAGGGCGCGCGGGCGGCTGCCGTCGCCCGGGCCCGGATGGGACGGCAGGGGACCGTGCTACACTAGCTGCTTGCAGGGTCGCCGGTGTCCGGGGAGGGGGCGGGCGCGACGGCGCGGCTGGCATCGTCGATGACCGATTCCACGACACCAGGAGCCAAGACCAAACGGGGAGGGACGATGGCCAAGGCGAAGAAGACGGAAGCCTCCGTCGTGTCGGCGGCTGCCTCCGACGGTGGGCAGGCGCAGACGCGCAGCGCCCGCTCCGGATCCAAGGGCGCCGCCGCGGAGCCGGCCCCGAAGAGCGCGAAGGCCACGTCCGGCGCCCCGACGAGCGGACCTTCCAAGAAGGCGGGCCGCTCCACCGGCAAGGGCGGCGGCAAGAGCACCTCGAGCAAGGACGGCGCCACCACGCGTGGCGCAGCGAAGGACGGCGTGAAGGAACAGACCGAGAAGCACGAGAGCGCCGAAACCACGGCGCCGAAGGCGAAGAAGGCTGCGGGCAACGGCAAGGCCGGCGGCAAGGGCAAGGCCGCCGCCAGAGGCAAGGGCACCCGCTCTGCCTCGAAGGCCGCGGAGAGCAAGGGCGCGGAGGCCGCCGCCGCGGAGCCCTCGGGCACCGCAGACGCGACGGGCACCGCCCCCTGGCTGCAGGCCGAGCCGGTGAAGGTGCTCATCGCGCGCGGCCAGGAGGCTGGCTCGCTGGACACCGAGGAGATCAGCGACGCCTTCCGCAAGGCGGTCGAAGGTCTCGGGCTCGACCCGGAAGAGCAGAACTTCGAGGACCTCATCGAGGTGCTCGAGGGCAAGGGCGTGGTCATCTCCGACCTGGCCGACGACGAGATCATCGACGAGGACGATGTCGATGAGGACGAGGAGCTCGGTGAGGACGACGAGCGCGAGGAGCTCGAGGCCCGCGCCGAGGCGATGGCCGATGCCCGGGTCAAGACCAACGACCCGGTCCGCCAGTACCTGCAGGAGATCGGCCGCGTCAAGCTGCTGACCCTGGAGGAGGAGATCGACCTTGCACGCCGCATCGAGCAGGGCGAGGAGGCCAAGAAGCAGCTCGAGGAACAGGGCGAGAGCCTGGACGAGCGCGGCTACCGCAGGCTCAAGCGGGTCGTCGAGGACGGCGAGCTGGCGCGCAAGCACCTGATCGAGGCCAACCTTCGACTGGTCGTCTCCATCGCCAAGAAGTACAACGGCCGCGGGATGAGCTTCCTGGACCTGATCCAGGAGGGCAACCAGGGCCTGATCCGTGCGGTCGAGAAGTTCGAGTACCGCAGGCGCTACAAGTTCTCGACCTACGCCACCTGGTGGATCCGGCAGGCCATCAATCGCGCCATCGCCGACCAGTCGCGTACCATCCGCATCCCGGTGCACATGGTCGAGACGATCAACAAGCTCACCCGCGCCGCGCGACGCTTGCAGCAGGAGCTGAGTCGCGAGCCGACCTTCGAGGAGATCGCCGACGCCATGGGGCCGGAGTGGACGGCCGAGAAGGTCGAGGAGGCCTTCAAGCTGACGCGTGAGCCCTTCAGCCTCGAGACGCCCATCGGCGACGAGGAGGACAGCTTCTACGGCGACTTCATCCCCGACGACAACGTCGAGTCGCCGGTGGACCAGGCGAGCAAGATCATCCTCAGCGAGGAGCTCGAAGAGGCGCTCGGCAAGCTGAACGAGCGCGAGGCCATGGTGCTCCAGCTGCGCAAGGGCCTCGTCGACGGCCGCGAGCACACGCTCGAGGAGGTGGGCAGCCACTTCGGCGTGACGCGCGAACGGATCAGGCAGATAGAGAACAAGGCGCTGAGGAAGCTCAAGTACCACGAGAGCCGCACCCGCAAGCTGCGGGACTTCCTCGACTGACGACACCCGCTCCAGCGTGAC
>JARRMM010000147.1:0-8664 GCA_037386005.1 Deinococcales bacterium
CGAGCAACACGGCGGTCGCTACGGTGGCGGCTGACGGCACGGTGACGGGGGTGGCCGTGGGTACGGCGACCATCACCGCCACGAGCACCGCTGACACCAGCAAGTCCGACACGATCGAGGTGACGGTGTCCGGGGCGGATGTGGTCATCTCGCCCGGGGACATCAGCGTGGTCGTGGGTGGCACGGAGCAGCTCACCGCGAACGTGCCGGTGACGTGGTCGTCGAGCAACACGGCGGTCGCTACGGTGGCGGCTGACGGCACGGTGACGGGGGTGGCCGTGGGTACGGCGACCATCACCGCCACCAGCACGGCCGATGCCAGCAAGTCCGATAGCGTGCAGGTCACGGTCAATACGGCACCGCCGGTGATCGGCAACCTCACGGCCACCATCGCCATGGAGAGCAAGGTCGATCTTGCCTGGACGGCCTCGGGCGCGACCAGTTTCGACGTCTATGCCGTCCTGAATACCGACAGCAACGACCAGCAGCTCATCCAGGGTGGGGTGGCGGGCACGTCGCTGAACAACGTGCCCATCCCGGCCAGCAACCGGCAGACGATCCGGGTGGTGGCGAACGGTCCGGGCGGTACGGCCCGCGCGGACGTGCCGCTCGAGCACGTGGTGGTATCGGCGGAGGACTACGACCCGTACGACCTTGCGGGCTACCAACCCGACCTCCCCATCACCGGGACGCTCCGCGATGTCCTGGAGAATGCGCCGTCGGGTCAGATCATCGGCTTCGCCTCCGACATCACGAGCATCCAGGTGAAGGGCGTCGACATCGAGCCCGTCAACGCGATCAACCTCGACTCCCATCTCATCCTCCGCAACGACGTGACCATCAGCGGTCCGGCGAGCGGCGTCACGCTGACGGGCGTTTCGGCGGCGCCGGCCGGGACGCCGCCGGCCGAGGCCTTCACCTGGGAGTCGCGGATGATCTACGTCATGGACGGGGTGACGGCGACGCTCGATCACCTGACGATCGAGGGCGGCACCTTCATCGCGTCGGGCGCCGGGATCCGCAACTCGGGGACCCTGACGGTCTCGAACAGCACCATCCGGAACAACCGGGCCTGGTACGTGGGCGGCGGGATCTACAACGAGTCGAACGCCAGCCTCACGCTCGAGAACAGCGCGATCGAGAACAACGAGGCGCTCGTCCTCGACCCCGAGAACGGGGCCACGTTCGACATCCGCGACCTCGGCTCCCTCATCACCGTGTCGGATGGCGGTGACGGTGGCGGGCTCTACAACGACGTCGACGGCACGGTCACGGTCGACGGCACGACCTTCGACGGGAACATGTCCAAGTACTCCGGCGGCGGCATCTACAACGACGGCGCCATGACCCTGGCGAGCTCTCCCATCAGCGACAACACGGCCGACTACACCGGCTACCTCCACGTCGCGAGGACCGTCTATGGCGGCGGTGCCTACAACGGGGGAAGCTTCGACTTCTCCGACGAGGACTTCACCGGCAACACCACGGTGGACATCGGCGGCGGCTTCGCCATCCTGCAGAACGCTACCGGCAGCCTGGACACCGTCTTCTTCGGCCGCAACCACGCCGACTACGGCGGGGGCTTCTACCACGAGTACTGCACCGACAAGTCCAACCTGACGCTCGCGTCGATCACGTTCGGGACAGGCGTCGACGCCAATACGGCCGACACGCTCGGCCCCAACTTCATCGAAGAGGATGCGTGTGCCACGCCGGTGCGCGGCCTGAGCATCAACCCGACCAGTACGAGACCCTACCCCGACCCGGCCACGCTCCGCTAGGCCGAGCCACGCGCCATCCCGCCGGGGGCCGCTCCGAACGAGGGGCCCCCGGCGACCGGGACGAACCGGAACGACCCGACTTCCGACGGAAGGAGCCGCTGGTCTCCACGTCAACGAACGTCCCCTCCAGCCGCCCACAAGGTGCGCCCGAGCGCCCGCGGAGGCGTGACGGCCCTCGAGTTCTGACCATCCCGGCGCTACCGGGGCGGCGCCTGGGCCGGCGCAGCGCTCCGGGGTGGGGGCGATCGTGCCGGGCGCGATCATGATGCGCCGGAGGGGTGTTCTCATGCCGCTCCTGGTGGGCGTGCTGGCGGTCCTCCAGGCCTGCGCCCCCAGCGTGGCGTCCCCCTCGCCCATCGACTGGCCGCTCTGGACCGGGGCCGACGTGGGGGACGTGCAGCTCCCCGGACGCGTGCAGCCCGCGGGGACACGCTCGATGCTGGTGACCGCGGCGGGCCAGGACATCTGGGGCACTGCCGACCACTTCTACTTCGTCTACCAGCGCTACCTCGGCGACGTCGACGTGCGGGCGCGGGTCGACCGGCTGCAGAGGACCGAGAGCTGGGCCAAGGCCGGCGTGATGGTGCGCGCAGGCCTCGCCTCCAACGCCGTCCACGTCTACATGGGGGTGACCCCCGACGGTGCCGCGGAGTTCATCTCGCGCTCCGAGACCGGCGGCGTCTCGTCCTCCTCCATCGTCTACGACATCGCGCTCCCGGCGTGGGTACGGATCGTGCGGGAGGGGGCGACGTTGACCGGCTACGTGGCAGGCGCCGGGCACGACTGGACCAAGGTCGGCAGCATGCAGCTCGCGCTGGCCAGCGAGGCGACCGTGGGATTGGCGGTCACCAGCCAGGACCCGACGCGCCCGACCCAGGCGCTGGTGAGCGGCCTGAGCGCCACGCATCCGAGCAGCGCCGCTCCGTTGAGCCTGCTCCCGGGTGGGGGGTGGGACGCCTGGGTCTGCGGGGAGCAGCCTCTCTCGCCCGCCTACGCGCCCACGCTCTTCGTGTCCACGGCCGGGTCCGACGCCAACGATGGGCGCGACGTGGAACACCCGCTACGTACGCTCGCCCGGGCGGCGCTGCTGGCGAAAGCCGGCGACGTGGTGTGGATCCGCGGTGGGGCGTACGACGAGGCGCTGGAGCTGACCCACTCCGGTCGGCCCGGGGCGCCGATCGTGTTCGAGTCGTACCCGGGTGAGTGCGCCGTCATCGACGGCGCCGGACGGGCGGGGGCGCCCAACGTCAAGCTCTCCGACGTGAGCTACAACGTGCTGCGCAACCTCACCGTGCGCGGCTCGCCCGACAATGGCGTCCTGGTGACCGGTGCGGGCCACAACGTGGTGTCCAACATCCACGTCTACGGCAGCGTGTACAGCGGCATCGCCAATGTCGGCAGCAGCGACAACCTGTTCCAGTACATCGTGTCCCACGACAACTTCGATGCGCCCGACGGCAACGACGCCGACGGTATCAGCATCTCCTCGGGGGACGGCAACCGCGTCCGCTACTGCGTCGTCTACGACAACTCCGACGACGGCGTGGACACCTGGCGCTCGACCAACTCCGTGGTGGAGCGGTGCTTGAGCGTCCGCAACGGCTTCCAGGGCGGGGACGGCAACGGCTTCAAGGCCGGCGGGGCCGGCGCCACCGTGCACACGGTGGTGCGGGAGAGCGTCGCCTACGGCAACAAGACCAACGGGTTCGACCACAATACCGGCCTCGACGTGCGCTTCGACAACGACACGGCCTACGCCAACGGTGGCTACGGCTTCATCGCGGCGCAGGGCACGCTCCGCAACAACCTCGCCGTCGACAACCGTGCAGGGGCGTTGTTCGGAGACGATTCCGGCAACGTCCAGCTCACCAACTCCTGGAACCTGAACCTGCGGGGGTCGCCGTTCGCGACCACCGACGCCACCAGCCCGTCGTTCCTGAGCCTCGCGGACGGGGGCCCGGCGGTCGACGTGGGGAGCAACATCGGGCTGCCCTACGCGGGGGCGGCTCCGGACCTCGGCGCGTTGCCGCTGGGGCAGACCCTCGAGTCCGTGCTGGGGGTATCGCTGATCCGGGCGTTGACCCCGTAGTTTCAAGCCATGCTGGAAAGCCTCGCGGGCCACGCGCGACGAGCGCGTTGCCCGTTCCATGATGAAGGGTCGGCAACGCCGTCTCCGCCGCGCTTCTCATGGAGCTAGTCATGGCACCGCGTCGGGCACCGTGAAATTCCTCACTCACACGACCTTGAGCGTGGTCCCAAGATCTTCTCATGAGGAAGCGTTAGGGTACTTGCGATGCGCGAGAACCGCGCGTCGACCTCGAAGGCGATGACGCTGGTCCTGCAAACTTGGGCGCTTGGGATCAGCCGAGCCGGTGGCGCAACCGGTCGAGGACCTTTTTGTGCCCGCTATCTCCCACCCTTCTAGACTGGTCAAGCACCCAACATCGCGTGGACGGTTCCTGGGGAGGATCCGTCTGGAGGCGCTGAACCGCCGTTCCTGACTGGGCATCGAGGGACGCTGCGGGAGCCTGGATGCGGCCGACCTGGCTCGCGAGGCCGCATCCCACCCATGGGAGATAGAAACGGATGGCAAAACCGCCAAATCGCAACGAGGTTCGTAGGTTCCTAGCTGGCACAGCGCGGCTCCGCCGCCTCGCCCTCCTCTCGAGCGTCCTCCTGGTCGCACTCTTCATGGCCGCCTGTGGCTCGGTCACCGGACCCACGGACACGGCGTCGGTGCAGTTGCTCGTGGCGCCGCAGTCCAACTCCGGCAGCACCAAGAAGCTCGACGGCGCCAAGGTGTCCGGCAGCGTGACGGTGCTCGCGCAGGCTGCTCAGGGCGTGGACGCGGCGCGCTTCTACGTCGACGACCCGTCCCAGTCCGGCAAGCCGGCCTTCACCGCGACCTCGGCCCCCTTCGCCATGAAGCTCGACACCACCAGGCTCCCCGACGGCAGCCACGCCGTCACCGTCAACGTCGATGAGACGGACGGCCAATCGGTGCAGGCGACCAGCCGCTTCGTCGTGGCGAACCAGAGCGGCTCCGGTGGCGGTTCCACCGGTGGCGGCTCGACTGGCGGCGGCTCGACCGGTGGCGGCTCGACCGGCTACCGCCCGATCCCGGCAGCGACCCTCTACGTGGACCCCAGCGCGGGCTCGGATAGCAACTCCGGCCGTAGCGCCTCGCAGGCTTTCAAGACCGTGCAGCACGCCGCCGACGTCGTGCAGCCTGGCGACGTCGTCTATCTGCGCGGTGGGGTGTACCCCATCCAGGAGCGCTTCACCCGCTCGGGCACCTCGTCGGCGCCCATCGTGTGGACCTCCTACCCCGGCGAGTGGGCGATCTTCGACGGCTCGGACCAGTCGCGGGGCGTGAGCACGGAGCGCGTCTGGGTGGACGGCGCCTCCTGGAACGTGTTCATGAACTTCGAAGTGCGCAACAGCCCGCAGGACGGCATCTACGTGCGCAACTCGAACGACAACATCTTCAGCAACATCTGGACGCACGGCAACAACTACTGCGGCATCGCCAACGTGCAGAGCAGCCGCAACCGCTACGAGTACATCGTCGCCTACGACAACTTCGACCAGGTCAACCCGTCGGGGCGCATCGGCGACGACGCCGACGGCATCGGCCTCAACTCCGGCGACAGCAACGTCATCTACCACTCGCTCGTGTTCAACAACTCCGACGACGGCGTCGACACCTGGCAGTCGACCCACACGCTGGTCGACCACGTCATCAGCCACGACAACGGCCGCGGCCCCTACGGCAACGGCAACGGCATCAAGGCCGGCGGCGGCAACGCGACGGTGAACACCGTGGTGCGCGACTCCATCGCCTTCGACAACCGTGGCGCCGGCTTCACCGACAACAGCGGCCTGATCATCCACTTCTACAACGACACCAGCTTCAACAACGGCACCTACGCCTTCATGGGCGGAGCGACGACCGTGTTCCGCAACGACCTCGCGTTCCAGGGCGGCCCCGTGGGTCTGTGGGGGTCCGACTCGGCCAACAACTCCTGGGATCTCGGCATCAGCGATCCGAAGTTCGTCAGCACCGACCCCGCCAGCCCCGACTTCCTCAGCCTGCAATCGGGCAGCCCGGCCATCGGCGCGGGCACCGACGTGGGCCTGCCCTACAGCGGCTCCGCCCCCGACCTCGGCGCGCTCCCCTACTCGTCCACCTACGCCAGCCTGATCGCCCCGATCACCGTGCCGCTCAACCAGCTCACGGCCACGGCGCCCTCCGGCGCTCCGACCGCCTCCGCCCTGGCCAGCCGCTAGGCAGCGCCACACCTCCGGCCCCGCGTGGGCCTGGCGCCGCCCGCGACATCCCGTCGCGGGCGGCGTTCCTTAAGGAACGCCCGCCAAGGCGGACCGACGACGGGGGTCTCGAGCCATGCGCAGCGTCCTCGTCAGCCTCATCCAACTCGGGGGGATGCAGGTCGTGATCGCCTTGACGGCTGTGGTCCGGAACAAGGTGCTCGCGTACCGGCTGGGTGCGGAGGGGTACGGCGAGTTCAGCCAGGTGGCCCTCATCGCGCTCTCGGTGAGCGTGGTGGTCGCCTTCGGGCTCGCGCTCAGCCTCAACCGTAATGTGGCGGCGGCCGCCGACAGCGAGGAGCGGCAGCGGCTGCTCAGCCAGGCCAACGGGGTGAACCTCTCGCTCGCCGCCTTCTTCGCGGTGGTGGGGGTGCCGTTGGTGCTGCTGGACCCCGCGCTGGTGGGAGCGGCCGGGCTCGAGCCCACGCCCATGGTCGTGGCCTCCCTGCTCATCCTGGTGCTCTTCGTGCCGCTGGACGCCGCCGTGAAGCACCGCGTGGCCTTCCTGACCGCCATCCTCGACATCGCCGGCATGACCTCCGGCCGCAGCCTGGCGCTCGCCATCGGCACCGCCGTGACCCTGCCGGTGGTGTGGTTCTTCGGCCTGGTCGGTGCGGCGGTCCAGCTCACGCTGCTCACGGGCACCATCCTGGTGTTCCTGGATCGGCGCTGCCGCCAGATCGGCTACCGCCCGTGGGGGATCGCCTTCGACTGGCGGGTGGTGCGCTACCTGGCGGGGTTCGGCCTGGCCTCGCTCACCGCCGGCTTCGCCCAGCAGTTCAGCGACCTGCTGGTGCGCTCCTCCCTCATCCGCACCGTCGATGCCGCGCAGAACGGCATCTACCAGTCCGCCCTGTCGATCACCTACCAGGTGCGCGCCATCGTGCTCGGCAGCGTGGGGAGCTACTCGATCGCCACGCTCAGTCAGGACGCCAGTCGCGAGAAGGTCATCGAGACCGCCAACCGGCTGCTGTCGGTCGTGTTGCCCATCGGGACCGTCGCGTTGGCCCTGCTGGGGCTCCTGTCGGGGCCGGCGATCCTCATCCTCTACTCCCCGGAGTTCCTGTCCGCTCAGCGGGTGCTGCCGTTCCTCATCGCCGCCGACTACCTGATGGTGACGATCTGGGTGATGGGCGCGCCGCTGCTGGCGACGGACCGCAAGGCGGTGTGGCTGACGCTCGAGCTGGTCTTCGCGGGCGTGCGCTCGGCCGCCGCGCTGCTGCTCATCCCGCGCATCGGCGTGATGGGCGTGGCACTGGGCTACGCCGTCGGCACCGCCGTCCACCTGGTCCTCACCGGCGGCTACTTCTTCGGGGTGTTCCGCTACACGGTCTCACTGCGCAACGCCGGGCTGTTCCTGATGGGGGGCGTGGTGCTCGCCCTGATGGCGTTCGCCGGGTCGCAGGTGGTGCTCGACCTGCGGGTGCAGGGCGCGGGCGTGGCGCTGCTCGCCGCGTACGGGCTGCTGTGCCTGCACGTGGTGGTGGGGGTGCCGGCGGCCTGGGCGAGCGTGCGCCGCTCGCTGCACAGGAAGGCCGGATCGTGAGCGGCGAGCGCCTGGTGAGCGTCATCATCCCCGTCTACAACGGGCGGACGTACGTCGAAAGGGCGCTCGACAGCGTCCTTTCGCAGAGCCACCCTGCGGTGGAGGCGCTGGTGGTGGACGACGGCTCCACCGACGGTACGGGGGAGCTGCTGGCGGCGCGCGCGACGCACGACGCGCGGGTGCGGGTGGTGACGCGGCCCAACGGCGGCCTGGCGGCCGCGCGCAACACCGGACTCGAGCACGCCCGCGGCGACTACCTGGCCTTCCTCGACGCCGACGACTGGCTGCTGCCGCACAAGCTTGAGCTCCAGCTCGACGTCCTGCAGGCGCACCCCGACGCCGGTCTGGTCTACTCCGACTACGAGCGCTTCGACGAGCGCGACGGCGTGACCTACGCGGTGCCTCGCGGCGTGCCCCCACGACCCTTCCCCGAGATGCTCGTCTACCGCAACTGGTTCGCCGTGATGGTCCCTTTGCTCAGGCGCAGCCTCGTGGAGCGCGTGGGGGTCTTCGACACCGCCTTCCACGCCGCCGAGGACTGGGACTACTGGTACCGCTGTGCGCAGCAGGCGTCCTTCGTGTACGCGCCCGGCGTGGTGGCCGTGTACCGCCAGCACGGCGGCCAGATGCACCGCGACTACCGGCGCATGATCACGGCCCGGCGGCAGTTCGCGCGCAAGCACTTCGCCGGCGACCCCGTCCGCATGCGTCGCTGCATGAGCTACTACCACCTCGAGGACGCCAAGTACTGGAAGGGTGAGGGACGCTGGCTCGCCTGCGGCGCCAGCCTGGCGCGCTACCTCGGCGCCGCCCGTTCGGTGCGCGAGGCGCGCTTCGTGTGGGGGTTGCCATGACGCTCCCGTGGGAGGCCCGCGATGACGGCTGAGGGCCCGACGCGCCCGGGTACGGCCTTGTGGCTGGCCGGTGCGGGGACGGCGCTCGTCGTGGGGCTGGCAGCCTCCCGCTCGCTGCCGGTCGCGCTCGCCCTGGTGGCCGTGCCCGCGGCCG
>JARRMM010000148.1:0-6013 GCA_037386005.1 Deinococcales bacterium
CTTGTCGGTGGACTCGTTCTTGAGGGTGATCTGCACGGTGTCCCCGACGTGCCAGGTCATCTTGTTCGGGGTGTAGCTGTAGTCCTTCATGACGATGGTGTACTTCTCGACCTTGCCGCTCTGCGCGAACGCGGTCGAGGCCGCCACGAACAGCCCCGCGAGGACCGCCATCCACGCGACGAAACGAACCACACGCATGCTTCCAGACGTCGTTCTGGCATAGGACGACATCATTGCCACTCTCCCTTCAGGTTGGCCCCCTGGCCAGGGAAAGTCGGGCAAGCGATCCTCGCTCACTCGGCTTATGAGCCAACCATAAGGGTGCGGGGCGTTCTCAGCAAGCCCTCACCCTACGTAGGTCGCCGGAGCGCCGCTTTCCGCAGTCGAGGAAGCCTGTGTGGCACGGGATGCCGTTGGGAACTTCATGGTTGGGGGCGAAGCGCAGGGCGCCTGGCGATACCTCCTCATGAAAGCTCGGTGATGAGCGTTCTCGTTCCCGCCGCAGCCTCGGCGTAGAGCGCCTCGAAGCGCTCGCGGGTGCGCTCCAGCCGGTGCTCCTCCGCACGGATCCGGGCCGCCCGTCCCAGCTTCCCCCAGCGCTCGCGTGCCGTGGCCAGGCCCTGGAGGGCGGCACCGGCATCCGCGGCGTCCCTGGGATCGAACAGGGCGCCGTGCGTCCCCGTCGTCACGAGCTCCGGCAGCGCCCCCGCCCGCGCGGCCGCGACGGGCAGCCCGGTGGCCATGGCCTCCAGCGTGGCGATGCTGAGGAGCTCCACGCTGCTGGGCATCACGAACAGGTCGGAGGCGGCGTAGAGCTCGGGCAGGACGTCGTCGGGCACGTAGCCGGTGAAGCGCACGCGCTCGGCCAGGCCGAGCCGTCGCGCTCGCTGGATCAGCGCCTGCATGTGCAGTCCCTTGCCCGCCACCATCAGGCGGTCGACATCGGGAGCCCGGGTCAGCGCTTCCAGCAGGAGCTCGAGGTTCTTGTCGCGGTCGAGGCGCCCCACGTAGAGGACGACGACGCCGTTCTCGGGAAGGTCGAGGCGTGCCCGTAGCGCACGCCGCTCCTCGGCCGTCCGCGGACGGAAGCGCCCCACGTCGACACCACAGGAGATCGCGCGCACGTCGAGGTCGGGGATCCGTTCGCGGAGCAGGCGGGCGGCCGTCTCGCTCGGCGCGGTAGCGAGGTCGAGCCTGCCGAACACCGCGCGCACCGTCCACCACAACACCGCTTCCACCGCCCCGTGGGCCATGCGCGGCAGCGGCAGCTGCAAGGCCATGTTGCCCGGGATGAAGTGGTTGGTCCCGACCACGGCCAGGCCCCTGCGGCGGCTCTCGGCCAGCACGGCGCGGCTGGTGGGGTAGTGATCCTGGATGTGCACCACGTCGGGAGCGAAGGCATCGAGCAGGCGGCCGACCCGCCGGTTGGGGAACGCGGTGACCGCGACGCCCGCGCGCTTCGAGACGATCGCCGGCAGCGCGCGCAGCTCGACGCCGTGGCGGCGCTCCGAGCCCGGCCGACCGTCGGGCGCCGGGATGACGGCGAGCACCTCGTGGCCGCAGGCAGCGAGCGCTTCGGCGAGGTTGGTGGTGAACACCGCCGGTCCGTTGGTGCTCGGGAGGTAGGTCTGCCCGACGAGTGCGACGCGCACGCGTCAGCCCCCGCCCGCCTCGCCGCTGGTGGCACCGGTGCCGTCCTGGCCGGTGCGTGTCCGAGCGTCACGGGCAGGTGGCGCGGAGCTCGGCGGCGACGAGCCGGGGCTCGGCCCGGTCGCTGCGGTCGACGCCCGGTCTCCGGCGTCGTGGCCGCCACCCGAGCCCAGGTCGGGGAGCCGGCGCACGAAGAACAGGCCGAGCACGAGGGGGAGCCAGAAGTTCATACCGCGGAACGCCAGGATGATGCCCAGCGCTGGGGCCGCCGGCATCGCCAGCGAGGTGAAGACGAGCCCCATGATCCCTTCGACGGCGGCGAGCCCCTGCGGGATGATGGCGATGACGTAGAACACGATCCCCAGCGAGAAGCCGGCCAGGCCGGTGCCCAGCCCGCTGAGTCCGAGCGGCTGCTCGAAGGCGAGGAACAGCGCGTACAGGCCCAGCAGGTTGACCACGTGGAGCGCCGTTCCGGCGAGGACGAGCTGAGCGACGATGCGCGGCTTGCCGAACACCGCCACGGCGGCGGCCGACAGGTCGGTGGCGACACGGTGGGCCCAGTTCGCGCCCAACGGCGAGCTGCGCCGGAACCAGCCCGCCACCCGCGCGACCAGCCGCTCGATCCATCCGAGCGCGCGGGTCAGGAAGCGCACCCGGTGGCGGGCCAGCGTCAGCGCCAGCACCAGCCCGCTCACGAACACCACGTAGAGGCTGGCGCCGAGCAGATCGTAGTAGGCGAGGCGGCCGCGGCGGGCGAGGAACAACAGGCCGCCGGCGAGGAAGGGGAGCAGGGTGGCCAGGTCCGCGATGAGGACCACCACGGTGCCGACGGCGGCACGAGCCGGCGATTCCCCGCGACGCTTGGCATCGGCTACGAAGACCGCCGCGCCGGCGGTCCCTCCCGACGGCGCGACGGCGTTGAGGTAGGTGGAGGCGAAGAACACCGGTAGCAGGCCGGCGACCGTGCTGGACACGCCCACGGCCTGGAAGCCGAGGCGGTAGAGGTTGCCGTGGAGCAGGAAGAAGGCGGCGTGCAGCAGGGTGGCGACGACGATCCACGACCAGTGGGCGCGAGCGAGCGCGTCCCCCAGGTGCTGCAGGTTGGTGAAGCGTGAGATGACCACCAGCAGGACACCGAGGAGCACCAACCACCACAACCAACGCCGAGCCACGGGCACCTCCGAGGTGGACTGGGCCACAGGGGCCTCTAGGCAGTCTAGACCGTGGCAGCGCGCCGAGCGGCGCGGAACGTTGGCGTTCAGACCGCCCGGCGGTACTGCAGGATGGCCAGCGGCATGAACACGAGGACGATCCCGGCCGCCCACAGGAGCGACTGCCACACGTCCCCGACCGCGACCCCGGGTGCCGCGCCGCCGCTCGTCAAGTACCGCACGCCGTTGACGGTCACCGAGATCGGCTGCACCTTCGCGAAGGTCTGCAGCCAGTGCGGCATGGTCTGGACCGGCACGAAGGCGGAGCTGGCGAACACCAGCGGGAACACCCAGATGAAGCCGGCCACCTGCGCCGTCTCCGGATCCCTGGTGGAGAGGCCGATGAGTGCGGAGATCCAGGAGAACGCGAAACCGAACAGCGCGACCACGCCGACGGAGGCGAGCGCCTGCCAGACGCTTCCTTCGAACCGGAAGCCGATGATCGCTCCCACCGCCAGCATGAGCCCGACGGTGAACAGGTTGCGCAGCAACCCGTCGGCGAGGGTACGGCCGGCCAGGACCGCCCCACGCGCCATGGGAAGCGAGCGGAGCCGGTCGACGATCCCCTTCGACAGGTCATCGGCCAGCCCCGTCGTCGTCTGGGTGGCCCCGAACATCACCGTCTGCACCAGGATGCCGGGGATCAGGTAGTCGATGTAGTTCACGCCCGGGGTGCGGATGGCGCCGCCGAACACGTAGGCGAACAGGATGACGAACATGATCGGCTGGATGCTCGAGAACACCAGCAACCGTGGCAGGCGCAGGTAGCGCATGAGGTTGCGCTGCGCCATGACCAGCGTGTCGGAGACGTTGGTGCCGGCGCGCGCCACGATGCCGCGCTTCGGCGGGCGAGGAGCGCGCGCGCGTCCCGCTGCGCGGGTGCCGCTCGTCATGCGGGCACCTCCTCCCACTCGCGCTCGGCGGTGTAGGCGGCATCGGCGTCCGCCTCGTGCCCCGTCAGCGACAGGAACACCTCGTCGAGCGAGGGGCGCCTGAGACCGATGTCGGCCACCTCCACGTCGGCCGCGTCGAGCCGCCGCACGGCCTGCAGCAGCTCGCGCGCGCCGTCCTTGGCCGGCAGGCTGATGCGGAGCGTCTCGCGCTCGGCCTGGAGCTCGCCGGCACCCAGGTCTCGGAGCGCCTCGAGGGCGGGATCGAAGCCGTCGGGTCGCGCCAGCCCGACCTCCACGTAGTCCCTGGCGAGCCGTGCCTTGAGCTCGTCGGAGGTGCCTTCGGCGATCACGGTGCCGTGGTCGACCACGGCGATGCGGTCGGCGAGCTCGTCGGCCTCCTCCAGGTACTGCGTGGTGAGCAGGAGCGTCGCACCCCCGCCGACCAGCTCCTTGATGAGCGCCCACATGTCGCGGCGACTGCGCGGGTCGAGCCCGGTGGTCGGTTCGTCGAGGAACAGCACCTCGGGCCTGCCGACCAGGCTGGCGGCGAGGTCGAGGCGACGTCGCATGCCGCCGGAGTAGGTCTTGGCGGTGCGGCCGGCGGCCTCGCTGAGCTGGAAGCGCTCCAGGACTTCGTCGGCGCGGCGGCGAGCCTGGCGCCGCCCCAGGTGGTAGAGCCGCCCCACCATCACCAGGTTCTCGCGGCCCGTCAGGTTCTCGTCGACGGCGGCGTACTGTCCCGCCAGACCGATCCGCGGCCGCAGGCTCTCACGCTCCGTGCGGACGTCGTACCCCAGCACGGTGGCGTGGCCGGCGTCGGGCAGCAGCAGGGTGGTCAGGATGCGCACCAGCGTGGTCTTGCCGGCGCCGTTGGGTCCGAGCAGACCGAAGACCTTGCCCCGGGGCGCGTGCAGGCTCACGCCTGCGAGCGCCTGCACGGAGCCGAAGGCCTTGCGGACGCCTTCGACCTGGATCGCGTTGTCGCTCATGCCTGCCTCCGTTCGCTGGGTGCGGCGAGGTCGACCGAACGCGCGTACCGGTCGATGCTAGGCGATGGGGAGCAGGGGGCGGGGTGATGGAGGAGACGGCATCCAGACGTGTGGCGGCAGGGTGGCAGCTGCCAGGGCGCTCACATCGGGCGCCGGAAGATGCCGTGCAGGTCGACCTCGAAGTGGTAGAGCTTGGCGACCTCCGACTCGAAGCGGCTGAGCAGCCGCAGGCGGAAGGTCAGCACGGCCAGGGCGGCCCCGATGAGCGGCCCCACCAGGTACACCCAGAAGGCGTGCCACTGCCAGGCGACCAGCGCCGGACCGAGACTGCGCGCCGGGTTCGTGCTGGTGCCGGAGATCGGCGCCTCGAGCGTCACCATGATCGCGTAGAGGGCGGGCATGAGTAGCGGCGTGAAGCGGCGCAGCGAGCGATGGCCCGTGAAGAGCAGGAGGCCGACCACCAGCGCGAAGGTGGTGAGGGCCTCGCCGGCGAGGGCGCCCCAGGTCCCCCACGCACCGGGCACGGTGGCGCCGTAGTCGACGCTGGCACCGATCCGTCCCCACAGCAGCAGCGGCAGCGACCCCAGCGCGCCGCCGAGGAGCTGGGCCCCGATGTAGCCCGCGACGTGGCGGCCGTCGAAGGTCCCGCGCCACCAGAAGGCCAGCGACACCGCCGGATTGATGTGCGCGCCGCTCACCCGGCCGACCCACGAGGTGGCGATGAGGCCGCCGGTGGAGCCGAACAGCAACCCGGTCAGCAGGCGCCGGGTCCACGGGTCGGGCAGCCAGTGCAGCACGGGGCTGCCCGTGCCGAAGTCGAGGATCACGCAAGACAGCCCCACGGCGAGCAGCACGGCGGTGCCCACGCACTCGGCGAGCAGGACCTGGAGGGGGGTGCGCACGGCTTCCCAAGCTACTACGGCCGCACCGCTTGCCGTCGTCGCGGCGACGCCCCGCTAACGTGCGCGCCGCGGGCGGTGCCGTACAACCAGCGTATCGGCCCTCGTCGGCCGAGGGAGGAAGGGCACCCATGATCACCGTTGCCAACCGGATCGAGGTCGCGCCCAAGGACGCCGAGGCCTTCGAGCGGGCTTTCCGCGAGCGAGCGGGCCTCGTCGACCAGACGCCCGGCTTCGTGCGCAACCAGGTCCTCCGGCCCGCCCGCGAGGGGGATCCCTACGTCGTTCGGACCACTTGGCGCAGCTACGAGGCGTTCCTCGCCTGGACCCAGTCGGAGGCGTTCAAGCAGGCGCACGCGCAGGCACGAGGG
>JARRMM010000149.1:0-6002 GCA_037386005.1 Deinococcales bacterium
CCTTCCCGTGCCACCTCGGACCGGACCTTCATGGCTTCGCGACCGAGTAGCCTCTGGACCGCCACCATCGCTCGCCGCCACGGACCCCCGGCAGGTCGGGCGCCCAGCGTGTCTGCGCCGCGCCGCCAGAGGGCGACCCGGCGCAGGTCCTCGATCTCCTGCTGAAGCCGCCGCTGACGCTCGCGCAACCTGCTCTCCAGTTCCCACGGGTCGTACGACATCGTGGCCCTCCTCTCGCGCTGAGGGCATTGAACGGGAGCGTGGGTGCAGCGTGGTCCCGTCGTGCGCCACTCCGAGCGTCACCTCGGGGGGCACACGAGCGACACCGGGCTGATCGGAGCGAGTGCTAGAGGCCCTTCAAGCGCCCTCTTGAAGGAGGCGATCCCGTACGCGGTGGAAGGTCGTCACGAGCGACCGCACGTCGTCCGTCAGCGGGCGCGGCTCCATCCGCGGCGGTGATGCTTCATGGCCGGAACGGATTCCCTGTCCGTCTCGGCCGAGCATCCTCCTGGCGAGCTCCACCGCCCCGGCGGCCGAAGCGCGCGGTGTCTCGGTAGGCTGGAACGGCACGCCCAGGAGGTCGCACAGGAACTGCGCGAATCGTGCATCTCGTAGGCCGCCGCCGGTCACGCGCAGGGCCTCGACGTTCACGCCTGCTTCCCGCACGGCGAGGAACCCGTCCAGGATCGACAGGGCCACGCCGGCGAGCGCCGCACGGACGAGGTCGTCCCGCGTGTGGTGCAGCCCCAGTCCCAACCACGCAGCGCGCGCCGTCGAGTCCATCAACGGCGTTCGTTCGCCGCTGAGGTAGGGCAGGAACACCAGCGCGGGCCGGATCCGCTCCGCGTCGAAGGAAGCGTAGAGCTCCTCCCAGGTGATCCCCAGCAGCGAGCGCACCCAGTTCAACGCCAGGCCGGCGTTCTGCATCGCCGCCATCGTGTAAGACTGCCCCGGCAGGGCCGAGCGGAACCGGTGCACGGCAGGCTCGGTGCTCGGGCCTGCGCTCGCGCCCTCGGCCGAGCCGATCACGACGATCTGGGCGCCGGTGCCGACGCTGAGCTGAGCTTCGCCCTCCCTCACGAGGCCCGCTCCCAGGGCGGCAGCGGCGGTGTCGCCCGCTCCGACGGCGACGGGCGTGCCCGGCTGGAGCCCGAGGTCGTGGGCGGGACCCTCGGTCAGCCCGCCACCCCGTGCGTCCGAAGGCGCGATGGGGGGCAAGAGACCGGCTGGCAACCCCAGCGTCTCGAGAACGTCGCGCGCCCATGCATCCGCCTCGATGTCGTAGAGCAGGGTCGCCGAGGCGTCGCTCGGGTCGGTGGCCGCGACGCCCGTCATCCTCAAGCGGAGCCAGTCCTTGGGCTGCAGAGCCCACCGTGCGCTGGACACGGCTGCCGGCTCGTTGCGGGCGACCCAGAGAAGGCTCGGCCCCGTCATCCCGGCGACGATCGGGTTGCCGAGACGCCGGCGTTGGGAGAGCGACAGCGACCGGAACGCCGGGAGGACGGCTTCCGAGCGTGCGTCCGACCACAGGATGGCGGCGCGGACCGGGGTTCCCTCGTCCGTGCACAGGACCAGGCTGTGCATCTGCCCCGAGAGCCCGATGGCCGTGACCTGGCGGCGTACGTGTTCAGGGAGGGACCGGACCGCTCCGACGAGGGCCTGCCACCAGGCTTCCGGGTCGGTCTCGGACCAGCCCGTCTGCGGAGCGTGCACGGCGTACGCGCGCTCGGTTGCGGCAACAGTACTACCCTCGTCGTCGACGACGAGGGTCTTGACCGATCCGGTGCCGAGGTCGATGCCTAGGATCATGGGCTCCAGCGAACCTCGCCCTACCGTACTACGTCGTAGACGAGCTTCTGGATCCCGTTCCGGTACGCCTCGCTCTCGACGAGGCGGAGCATCTGCTTGTCCTTGTCGTGGTCGCTGAACATCCGCTTGCCCGCCCCGAGGAGCACCGGGAAGACCAGCAGGTGGTAGCGGTCGATCAGCCCGGCGTCGGAGAGGCCCCGGCAGAGGGTGGCGCTGCCCTGCACGAGGATCGGGCCGCCGTCGGTCCGCTTCAGCTCCGCGACCTCCTCGAGGGAGTGCAGGATCGTGGTCGCGCCCCAGTCCGCCGCCAGGTCGCGCTCGCCGAGCGTCGTCGACACCACGTACTTCGGCATGGCGTTGTAGTCGGCGAACTCCGCCATGGCCGGCCAGACCGGAGCGAAGGCCTCGTAGCTCACCCGGCCCAGCAGCATGGCCGAGGCCTCCTGCTGCTCCCGGCCCTTGAGCTCGTACGCCTCCTCCACGAACTCGAGGTCCTGGAACGTCCAGCCAGCGCTCCGATGCTTCTCGGAAGGGCCGCCTCCCGGGGAATCGACGACGCCGTCGAGCGAGATGAAGGCCGTAACCACCAAGCTGCGCATGGGCACTCTCCTCCCGGCACGGGTGTTCTGGCAAGCCTAGCGCAACGACGGCGTTGCAGCGGCTCGCGCCACATCGGATCGGCCGGCCCGCACCTCGTACACCAGCGGAGCTAGGGTTCTTCCGGCCGACCCGCGGCGTGGCTCCGCGTTCGCACCCGGCCTCGCGCCCGCGATCGACGTGCCATCCATCGCTGGAGCGTGGTGGCCCAGTCTAGGCTGCGCTCATCGGTCGTCGATCGGCGATGGGTCCTCGGCCACGGTGACCACGCCCGAGGGCGCATCGAGGGCGGCCACGGTGCGACGAGCGGCCTCGTCGACGTGGATCCTGGGGTGGGGTGGCGCGCTCCCGTCGTAGTACGTCCCGGGTCCGTAGAAGCGCCCGTACCGCAGGACGACGCCGCCGGCGCCGAGCACGGTGCGCTCGAGCGCCTCCACGGCCTCAGCGCCGGCCGTAGGCAGGTTCCAGGCGACACTCTGCGCCAGGAGCCGGCGCGCCCCTGCCGCGCGAGCAGCCGTGAGGAGGTTGGCTGTGCCGTCGCGACGCATGCGGTTGTTGGCTCCGGAGCGGGCCGGGATGAGCGCCGCATCGTCCGGCAGGTCGGTGAGCTGGTGGACGACTGTGTCGGGACGGAACCTTGCCACTGCTTCCTTCAACGTCGGAGCGTCGTAGACGTCGCACACGATGGGTGTCGCGCCGAGCGCCCGCAAGGTCTGTGCCTTGGCGTGCGAGCGGGTCATCCCGGCCACCTCGTGACCTGCCGCTACGAGCAACGGGACGAGCCGTGAGCCGATGACGCCGCTCGCACCGGCGATGAAGATGCGCATGTTCGGTTCCCTTCCTCTTCGGGCGGCCGGCCGTCAGCTGCCGCAGACTACGACGCGTACACGGTCTCGAACAGCTCGGGAGCGGACGATGCGAGCTCCGCGAGCGGCTCGGAGAGCTGCTGGAACTCCTCGCTTTCGAGCGCCTTGCGGAACGAGCCCTCGTCGTCCCACACGGCGACGTTGACGAACTCGGTAGGGTCCTTCAGCGAGCGCGAGAAGCGCGTGCTGACGAAGCCGTCCTGTCGCTCCATGTACGTCGCGATGTCGGGCCAGACCCTGGTGAATGCATCGGTGTTGCCGCTGTGGACGTGGAATCGGTTGATGAGGGTTAGAGGCATCTTGAGAGTCCCTTCAGCGGAGGCGGTCGCCGCCGGTGCGCGATCGTCGCTACGACGTCGGGCGCTTGATCAGGCGCTGCCCGAGCGCGTAGACGAGGGCGTGGTGGACGAGCGAGAGCGAGGCCAGCGCGATCCCCCAGGGGGCGTGGCCGGCGAGTGCCAGGCCGGCGGCCGCGAACCCCGAGAGGCCCAGCTCCTGTACGAGCCGCAGGGGCTCGGCGAGGCGTCCCGCGCGACGAAAGTCGACGGCGCCCCAGAAGCCGAATCCGAGGGCGGGCGCGCCGAGCGCGAGCAGGAGTTTCGTGCCGATGCTCGATCCCGCGTGATACCCCCAGATACCGAAGGCGAGCACGATGCCGAACTCCATCAGGCCGCGGAGGGCGATGTTGAGGAGGGCCAGGGGCGTGAGCTCGGGGCTGCCCGCCGGGCGTGCCTGCCCTTCGAAGGCCGGGCCCGTGGCGGCGGTCGGGGCGACCTTCGGACGCGTCGGCAGCATCTCGGTCCGGCGCATGGAGGGCCTGTCGGCCCGGCGTACGGCGTGGGCGGCGGCGTGCTGGCTGGTGATGGCGTTGCTCATGGTCTTCCTCCTGGGCACGGATGGGGTCATGAGGATCCGTAACTATCTGAAGTAGGTTATAAACTAATAAGCGTAGTCCTGTCAACCTACCCCACGCATGCTTGAGCTAGGCTTGTCGACATGGACGACACGCCCTCGGCTCGCCCGGCGGTCACGGTCCGCGAGACGTCCGCCGCCACCGTGCTGCTCGACCCTGTACGACGGAGGAACCTCGAGCCGTTCATGCGCGCGGAGCGGAGTATCTCGGAGGCGGCCCGTGAAGTCGGCGTGCCCGTGAAGGACATGGCGTACCGCGTCAAGCGTTTCGCCGCGCTGGGGTTGCTCGAGTCCACCCGCGAGCAGCCGCGCGGCGGCCGCGCCATCCGGTTCTATCGGGCCCCGGAGCAGTTCTTCGTGCCGTTCGCGGTGCTGCCGGAGCCCGATCTGGAGGAGATGGTCGATGCGCTCGTGCGGCCCTTGCAGACGCTCGCGGTCCAGGGCACCGTGCACGCGATGGTGTCGGCCGAGGAGGGCCTGGTCGATTGGGGCTGGCTCCTGCAACTGCACGAGCAGGGGGTGAGCGTCGGTCCGGCTCCGGGCCCCGACGCGGGCAGGGAGCCCTTCGAGCGGCTGCTGCTCGGGGAGGCGGTACCGATGCTCCTGAGCTGGGCCCCACTCAGGCTCACCCGGGAGCGTGCACGCGAGCTCCGGCAGGCGCTCGTGGAGGTACTGCTGCGTTTCCAGGCCGACGACGGCCCGGAGCCGTTCATCCTGGGCCTGACCCTGGCGCCGTTGGAGGAGGACCTGTGGAGCGAGCGAGGTGAGCCTTGAGCGGCATGGCCGTGCGCGTCGAGCCAGCCCGGAAGGGCGATTGCGCCGCGATCGCGCGGATCTACAACGAGGGGATCGAGGACCGTATCGCTACCTTCGAGACCCGTCTTCGCAGCGCCCGTGAGATCGAGGGCTGGCTGGACGGCCGGCACCCGGTGGTGGTGGTCCGCGACGGTGGTGTGGTGCTCGCCTTCGCGGCTTGCTCGGAGTATCGCTCTCGCGTGTGCTATCGCGACATCGCGGAGTTCTCGGTGTATGTGGCGCGTGAGGCGCGTGGCCGCGGGCTCGGGGCTCTTGCGCTCGACGGGTTGGCCGGTGCCGCCGTGGCGGCGGGACTGCGCAAGCTGGTGTCGCGGGTGTTCGTCGAGAACGTCGCTTCGCGCCGGTTGCTGGCCCGTCGAGGCTTCCGGGAGGTGGGGGTTTACCGCCGACACGGCCGTCTCGACGGCGTCTGGCGGTACGTGGTGATCGTCGAGCGACTGCTCGACGAGTGAGCGCGCCGGGCCGCTGGCCCTGTGGAGCGTCGACGGCCGGCAGCCAACCGCATGGGCTGCCACGAGCACCGTCCGGCCGACCCGCCGCGGCTGGCCGTCCGGGTTGGCGAAGCCTCGCCACGAGCCCCGCACGGTTGGAGCCCAGGACGGTCGAAACCCAGAACCCTCGAGACCCGGAACGGCTCACCCGCACACGTTGGATGCCGGTTCCTCGATGGCGATGTAGTCGATCGCGGTCTTCGAGGCGTTGAAGCCGCACGTCAAGCTGCGGCTGCCGCTGCGGTAGATCAAGGCGATCGAGTCGGTGGCCGTCTGGTTCCGGGTCTGGTCAGGGGGGCCCAGCGCGGCGACGACCTGCGCGTAGGTCGAGCGGAGCGTGAGCCCGTCGCGTGTGGCGAATGCCGCGGCCTCGGGGCCGGGCTTGACGGTGACGGAGTACACCCGTCCGCCGGAGGGCCCGTTGCTCCCCTTCGGTACGCACACCGCGACCGAGAAGGCGGGGCGCGTCCCTGGGATGCGGTGGAAGGCGTAGAGCCTGACGGTGTAGGGC
>JARRMM010000150.1:0-5913 GCA_037386005.1 Deinococcales bacterium
CCCAGTCCGGCACCGGGGGGTAGGCCGTGCCCTGGCTGACCTGTCGGGCGGCGGAGGTCTTGATGAGCTCGGCGGCCAGCTCCTGCGCGCTCACCCGCGCGCGCTCGCGGGCGCGCGCCCACTCGTTGGTGCCCAGCGTCGACAGGCGCGGCGGGTCGTCGGTGGTGCCGGGGTGACGACGCAGCAGCGGGAGCTGCTCGACGGGTAGGTAGAGCTTCCCCTCCCCTGCGTACTGGAGCTGCAGGTAGTCGCGCGTCACGCCCACCACCTGACGCGGCTCCAGCCCGAGGAAGCGCCCGATGCCGTGGTCGGGGTGGATCAGGTAGTCGCCGACCGTGAGCTGCGAAGCGTCGTGCACGCGCCGGCCGGGGAGCTTGCCGAGGCGCCGCCCCCCCTGGTAGCCGTAGAGGAGCTCCTCGCTGAGCACGACCTCGCGGCGCTCGGGGTCGCGGTACCCGCCTCGCGCCCCCCGCCCAAGCACCAGCGAGACCTCGCCCGGGTGCTCCTCGACGCGGGCGTGCCAGGCGCTCGAGAGGTGCTCGACCACCTTCTCGCGCAGGTAACGGCCGGTGCGCTCGAACTTGAGCAGGACGTGCACCGTGTACCCATCGCGCACCCACGTCTCGACATCGGCCGCCACGTCCCGCAGCTTGCCGCGGTAGTAGCCCAGCGGCTCGAGCGGCACCGTCGCCGACGGCAGCTCCAGAGGGTCGCGGCCGAAGGAGACGACCGAGCGCTGGCCCAACGCGTGCCAGAGCCTGTGGGTCTCGTCGTCGTCGCCGAGCTCGCCGGCGAAGAGCTCGGGGACGTCGAGGAACACGGTGCCGGGAAGGTGCTCGAGCAGCCGCGAGGTCCAGCCGCTGCGATCGAGCGGCGCCCCGGGCAGCGGCCCGATCACCGCGCTCTCGACCGGCTGCCCGCGCCGCGTCAGGCCGTCGAGCTCGGTCCCGAAGAACGACAAGCGGAGCTCGTCGTCGGGGTCGTCGGCGTCGGGGTAGAGCGCGACCGTGTCCCCCCGCACCGTGAAGCCCGGCAGGGCATCGCGCTCGAAGCCGTAGGCCAGCAACCGTTCCAGCAGCGCGTCGCGCGCGATGTCCGCTCCCAGGCGCAGCTCCAAGGCGAGCTCCTCAGGGTCCTCAGGGAAGCGCTGCAGGGCGTGGCGGAGCGTCAGCACGACCTTGTCGCGCCGACCCGCCCAGTCGGCGAGATCGGGATCGGTGGAGACCGACGCCCCGAACAGGTGCGCGTCGGCGAAGAGCTGCAGGCGCTCGTCCGTGGTGAGGAGAACGGCGGGACCGTCGTGACGTGCGAAGAGCGCGAGGCGCGCCGCGCTGGGCTGACCCAGGACGCGCCCGGTCCCGAGCGAACTGGGCGTGGCCACGTGCATGATTCCTCTCCCTTGCGCCCGCGGGCGCAACCCATGAATCATACCGGCCAGGGCCGGATCGCCGGGTCCGCTGCCGACATGGGCCGGCGCCGCCGTCCGGCTTCAGCCGCCGTCGTCGGCAGCGAACCGCAGCGCGGCAGCGTAGGCCTCGTTGCGGGGCACCCCCAGGGCCTCCAGCGCTGTCCGGAGCTGCGACCCCCGTAGGCCGGCCTGGACCAACGCCGCGATCGTCTCCTCGTGCCCACCTTCCAACGAGGACGGCTCGGCCGGGCCGACGACCACGACGATCTCGCCGCGCACGCGCTCACCTTCGAAGCGCCGGGCCAGCTCGCCCAGCTCGCCGCGCACCGTCGTCTCGAAGCGCTTGCTGAGCTCCCGACTGACGCTGGCAGCGCGCTCCGGGCCGCACACGCCGCCCAGGTCGCGCAGCGTGGCCGCAAGGCGCTGTGGCGCCTCGTAGAGCACCGTGGTGGCGGACGAGGCGGCGATGCCCTCCAGGCGCCGACGCCGCTCTCCCCCCTTGCGGGGGAGGAAGCCCTCGAAGGTGAAGCGGGCGGTGGGGAGCCCCGACAGCACCAGCGCCGGCACGAAGGCGGTGGGTCCCGGAAGCACCTCGACCGTCACGCCCATCGCGAGGGCCCGCCGCACCAGCTCGGCTCCGGGATCGCTCACGCCGGGGGTCCCGGCATCGGTCACGTAGGCCACGTGCTCATAGCGTTCCAGCAGCGCCGGTGCCCGGGCCGCCATGGTGTGGGCGTCGAGCCGCTCCAACGGCGTCGCGATGGCGTAACGGTCCAGCAGGACCCGGCTGCGACGCGTGTCCTCGGCGGCGACGACGTCCGCCTGGCGGAGGACCTCCAGCGCCCGGCGCGTGATGTCCTCGAGATTGCCGATGGGTGTGGGAACGAGGCTGAGCCGGCTCACCGGAGGCGGCCGTGCGCCTGCATGTACACGGGCCGCAGCATCCGACCCCGGCTACGGCGCCTGGTGTTGCGCCGCAGCGCCGCTCGGAGCGTCGCCCGGATGAACTCGGCCTCGCCGATCGTGACGGTCACCGTAGCGCCTTCGGGGAGACGCACGCCCTCTTCGAGGACCACCTGACCGCCCTGCACCCGGCCCCTATACGCCCGCACGGCTCTCCTCCTCGGCATCGACCAGCCGCAGCGTCCCGCCGTCGACCAGACTGCCGGCACCTCCGCCGCGCGGCGACGTGCGGCGCCTGGCCGGCGCGCTGCGCGCCGCGCCGTGATGGCGTCGACGTGGACGCGGGCTGAGGAGCCAGCTGCGCACGAGCCATGCGGCGACCGCACCGGCCGCCAGCATGAGCGAGACTGTCACGCTGGTGCCGCGACCCAACCCGACGGCCTCCCCCGCCTGAACCAGGAGCGGAAGCGCGAACGAGGTGGCCGCCAGCACCGCCAGCCACGCCACGTAGTTCACCCCCGGGCCCCGTCCTTGTGCCACGCCTCCAGGGTAGCAGGTCGGCAACCGAGGTCGCCCCGCGCGATCCGGCCGAACGTTCGCGTCAGCGTGGGTCACACGTCCCTGCGAAGACGGCGCCGATCGCCTATAATACCCCCTGTGGGTACCAGACCGCGGCGGGGCCGGCACGCCGGTCTCGCCCGCGAGCGCATGAACAGGGTCCGGCGGCCCGTTGGGAGCACGTGTTGAACATCAGCGACGACGAGAAGCGGAAGATCATCAACCGCCTGCGGCGCCTCGAGGGGCAGGTGCGTGGCCTGCAGAAGATGATCGACGACGATCGGGAGTGCCACGACGTCCTGATCCTCCTCGCGGGCGTGCGCAAGGCGCTCGATGCGACCGGCGACGTCATCCTGGAGAAGTTCCTCGACTCCTGCCAGGCCGACTTCCGGGAGGGCCGGGGCGACATCGAGGAGATGATCAGCGCCGTCCGGCTGGCGCGCGGCTGAGCCGCCCCCGCTCGCCGGGGCGTCATCGGCCGGCCGTGCTGTAGATCCAGCGGACGAGCCGCGTGTTCGGGTAGTAGTAGCCGAGGATCTGCGTGTAGTCGTAGTTGTGCTCTGCCAGGGCACGAGCGCCGTACTGGCTCATGCCCACGCCGTGCCCCCACCCCTCGCCCGCCACCGTCAAGCCGTTGACCACGTGGAATCGCGTCGACTTGAGCCCCCAGCGCTGGGTCAGATCACCGAGCTGCACACCGTTCAGGGTGGCGCTGCCGGCGCTTCCGAGCACCTCGAGCAGGTCGACCCGCCCCGAGCCGCTCCGCCCGAGCACGCGCAGCCCCGTCACGGTACCGACGTGCTCGCCACGCGCGGCCATCGACGCAGCGATGGTCGGACCGTCGAGCTGGACCTGCCAACGGTCGACCGAGCCCGGCCCGGCCGCGTCGGGCCGGGTCACCAGGTAGGGTACGGCCCTACCCCACACCTCGCTGCTGGAGGCGGTGGCACCGCCCGAGTCCGCGTGGTAGTAGGTCCGCGCCACGCGGCCGTCGTAGGTCACCACCACCCCTTCGGTGGCGGCGACCGCTCGATCGGACCGTGGGTTCTCGGCGCCCATGCCGCGGTAGACCTGGCAGTCGACGGTGGCGCAGAGGTCGTAGTCGGCCCCGGGCTGGAGCGAGCTGAGGGCGTAGCTGCGAGCCGCGACCGCCTGGGCTTCCAACGCCGCCATGGGCCAGCTCGCCGACATCTCGGCCGGCACCACGCCCCGCAGGTAGGCCTCGATGTCGAGCACGTTGACGACCTCGACGCCGTGGTCCGAGGCGATGAGGCGCAGCGAGCCACGGTAGCGACGGCCATCGAACGCGAGCGGGCCGCCGGTACCGGTGAGCTCCAGGACGTGACCGATGCGCGTTCCGTCCACGAGGAGAGCGCCGTCCTGCTCCGACACGGGCCAGGTCAGGCCGGTCGCGCCGGTGAACGACCGCGCGCCGTCGATCACACCGCGGTACGGGCCCTGCGCGACGACGGTGGCGTGAGGAGCGACGGCGAGCAGCACCCGGACGGTGGCGCCCGCCGAGGCGGTCGCAGGCACGAGGACCAGGAGCAGAGCGAGGAGGGAACGACGGAAGCGGACGCCCATGCGAGGTCAGTATGGCGTCGCGGGCGCCCCGCCGGCTTCGGGAAATCGCACACGCCGCCGTAGCCGCGCGGCTCCACGGTCCGCGTGCGAAGATGGGGGCACCATGTTCCAGGACGGACTGCTCGAGGACAAGGTCGTCGTCGTCACCGGCGGGGGCAGCGGGTTGGGCCGCAGCATGAGCCTGCGCTTCCTGCAGCTCGGAGCGCGGGTCGCCATCGCCAGCCGTCGGCTCGACCTGCTGGAGCGCGAGGCCGCTGCCCTGCAGGAGGAGACCGGCGGCGAGGTGTTCGCCTTCGCGCTCGACGTGCGCGACGCGGCCAGCGTGCCCGCCCTGTTCGACGCCGTCGAGGGGCGCTTCGGACGCATCGACGCGCTCGTCAACAACGCCGCCGGCAACTTCATCTCTCCCACCGAGCGACTCAGCGCCCGGGCCTTCGATGCCGTCCTGGGGATCGTGCTGCACGGCTCGGTCTACTGCACGCTGGAGCTCGGCAAGCGCTGGATCGCGCGCGGTCAGCCCGGCGCGGTGCTCAACATCGCCACCACCTACGCCGAGACGGGCTCGGGCTACGTGGTGCCCTCCGCCGTAGCGAAGGCGGGCGTCGTGTCGCTCACGCGCTCGCTCGCCGGCGAGTGGGGCAAGTACGGCATCCGCCTCAACGCCATCGCGCCCGGTCCCTTCCCGACCGAGGGGGCGTGGAGCCGGCTGATGCCGACCGAGGAGATCCAGCGCCTGTTCGAAGCGCGCATCCCGCTCGGGAGGGTGGGGAGGCACGAGGAGCTGGCGAACCTGGCGAGCTACCTGCTCTCCGACCAGGCTGGCTTCATCAGCGGCGACCTGATCTACATCGACGGCGGGGAGCACAGCTTCGGCGCGGGCGAGTTCAACGTGCTCGACGCGGTGCCGAAGGAAGCCTGGGACGCGCTCGAGCGCGAGCGCAAGCGTGGGCGCAGCTAGGCGGGGCCGGCGCTATCGCAGGGATCAGAGGTTCAACCGATCCGGCAGGCGCAAGCGGAACAGACCGGTCGCGTCCGAGAAGATCAGTCTCACGATGTAGTCGCCCTTGCCACCCTTGAAGCTCTGGTCGATCGCGATCCGTTCACCCGCCTGATAGGTCTTGTCGAACAACATGTCGTTCGGGCCCGGCCCGGTGCTCGACTGGAAGCTCTCGGGGCGCTGGAAGAAGACCTTGACCTCGACCGTCCCGTGCCTCACGGTCCCTGTGAGCTGGACCGGCAGGGCGTCGACATTGAACGTCTGCCGAGTGGCTTCACCGGTAGCCGTCTTCTTGAAGACGAACACCGGCGAGTGGGACAGGACGCCCAGGTACCAACCGTGGGTCTCTCCCACCGCGAAGAAGATGATGGCGAGGATGGCCAGGAAGGTGATGAGGCCCCGCATGGGCCGAGTATACGGGAGTAGCGCGCGCCGGGCGGGGAAAATCCCACCCGGCGCGCGC
>JARRMM010000151.1:0-5911 GCA_037386005.1 Deinococcales bacterium
CGACCGACGGCGTGCTGGCCCGGGTGCCGCTGTCGGCCGCCGGGGAGGTGGAGCGGGGGGTGCGCGCCGGCGCCGAGGCGTTCCCCGCCTGTCGCGAGACGCCGGTGGTGGAGCGGGTGCAGCCGCTGTACCGCTTCAAGGCGCTGCTCGAGGAGCACAAGGACGCGATCGGGCGGGTCATCACCGAGGAGTGCGGCAAGACCTTCGCCGAGAGCGTGGGGGAGCTGCAGCGCGGCATCGAGAACGTGGAGGTGGCGTGCGGCGCGCCCAGCCTGCTGCAGGGGCTGAACAACGAGGACATCGCACGGGGGATCGACGAGCACGTCTTCCGACAGCCGCTGGGGGTGGTGACGGCGGTGACGCCGTTCAACTTCCCGGCCATGATCCCGCTGTGGTTCCTGCCCTACGCGTTGGCGAGCGGCAACTGCTTCGTGCTCAAGCCTTCGGAGCGGGTGCCGCTGACCAGCCAGAAGCTCGTCGAGCTGCTGCACGAGGCGGGCCTCCCGCCGGGCGTGGTGGGGCTGGTGAACGGCGGCAAGGACACGGTGGACGCGCTGCTGGCGCACCCGCAGGTGCGGGCGGTGTCGTTCGTGGGCTCGACGCCGGTGGCGAAGTACGTCTACGCCACGGCGACGGCGAACGGCAAGCGCGCGCAGTGTCAGGGCGGCGCCAAGAACCCCGCCATCGTGCTGCCGGACGCGGACATGGCGATGAGCACGCGCATCCTGGCCGACAGCGCCTTCGGCTGCGCGGGGCAGCGCTGTCTGGCGACGTCGGTGGCCATCACGGTGGGGGAGGCGCGCGGCGAGCTGACCGAGCGCCTGCGTGAGGACGCTGCCAGCCGGCGGGTGGGGTACGGGCTGGACGACGGCGTACAGATGGGGCCGGTCATCTCGCGCGCGGCGAAGGAGCGCGTGGAGGGGCTGATCGAGCGCGGCGCGGCGGAGGGCGCGCGGCTGCTGGTGGACGGCCGGGGGCGGAGCGTGGACGGCTTCGCCGACGGCTACTGGGTCCACCCGACGGTGCTCGACCAGGTGCCGCCTGGCGGTGAGCTGGCGCGCACCGAGGTGTTCGGCCCGGTGCTGTCGATGATGCACGCGGAGACGCTCGACGAGGCGATCGCGCTGGCCAACGACCGGGCGTTCGGGAACCAGGCGTGCCTGTTCACCAGCTCGGGGGCGGCGGCGCGGGCGTTCCGGCACAAGGTGCGCGCGGGCAACGTGGGCATCAACCTGGGGGTGGCGGCGCCGATGGCGTTCTTCCCCTTCAGCGGCTGGGGGGAGAGCTTCTTCGGCGACCTGCACGCCCAGGCGCGGCACGGGTTCGAGTTCTACACGCAGACCAAGGTCGTGATCGAGCGCTGGCCCGACAGCTGGAGCCGGACGTTCTGAGGGCGGCGGTCTAGGGTCCGGTGCTGCGCTTCCGGCTGAGCCTGCTGCTGGCGTCGGCGCTGCTGCTGGCGCTGGTGGCCTTCGCCGGGCTGGCGGGCGCCGTGTTCGCCCAGATCCAGGAGCGCGAGCTGGCCCAGCTCCTGCAGCGCGAGCTCACCCGGGTGCAGACGCTGCTCGACCAGGGGGCGGTCGGCGAGCAGTTCCTCGACACGCCGGGGCAGGCGATGACGCTGCAGTTCGTCACCCGGGGCGGCGTCGTCGCGATCCCCAACGGCAACCCGCAGCCGCTGCCGCTGGTGGACACGCCGACGGTGGTGAAGGTCGGCGAGCGCAGCCTGATGGTGGCCTCGGCGCCGTGGCGGCTGGCCGGCGGCGCCACCCTGGGCACGGTGCGACTCGGCATGGACATCACCGACGCGCTGGCCGCCCGCCGCACGCTGCGCGTCAGCCTGCTCACCTCGGGGGCGCTGATCGCGGCCGCGGCGATGCTCGCCGGGCTTCTCATCCTGGGCCGGACGCTCAGGCCCTTGCGTCAGCTCGCGGTCCAGGCCGACGAGCTCGATCCGCGCGACCCGCACCTGACGGCGGTGACGAGCCGGGAGGCCGAGGTGGGGCGCGTGTACGACGCGCTGAGGCGCGCGCTCGACGCCATCCGCGAGCGGCAGCAGGCGGAGCGCGACGCGCTGGCGGAGGTCGCCCACGAGCTGGCCGCGCCGCTATCGGTGGTGGCCGGGCAGCTCGACGCCCTCGCCGAGCGCGACCGCGATCCGCACGTGCAGGCCGCGCGCGACGCGGCCCGGGAGCTGCTCTATACCTCCCAGGACTTGCTGTCGCTGGCGCGCGGCGAGCTGGAGCGGCCGGTCGACCTGCAAGCCACCGACCTGGGCGAGCTGGCGCAGCGCGTGGCCCACGAGTACCCCGGCGTGGCGGTCGAGGAGCGTGGCGACACGCGCGTGCTGGCCAGCCCGCAGCGGCTGTCGCAGGTGGTGCGCAACCTGGTCCGCAACGCCCTGCAGGCGGCCAGCCGGCCCGAGGGCGTGCGCGTGACGGTGGCGGGGCGCGGCGCCGAGGTCCGCCTCGAGGTGGTCGACGATGGGCCGGGGCTGGACGAGGAGGCGCAGCGGCGGGTGTTCGACCGCTACTACACCCGGCGCCGCGCCGCCGGCGGCAGCGGCATCGGCCTGACCGTGGTGCGTACCATCGTCGAGGCGCACGGCGGCAGCGTGTCGGTGCACTCGGTGCCGGGGCGGGGGAGCCGCTTCGCGGTGGTGCTGCCCAGCCTGCAGGCCGAGATCGAGGAGGGGTAGGCGGCCCGGCGGCTCCCGGGGTAAGCGTCGTACGCGCGGACGCCTCTACGACGGCACCCACGGCGATGTGCGGGCTATCCTTGCGCCATGCCCGTCCTGCTCCTGGCCATCGAACGTGAACGCGTGCCCCAGGGCGTGGAGGAGCGGCTGCGCGCCGCTGCGCCCGCGTACGAGCTGCTCGTCACCCGCGACCGGGACGAGGTGCGGGCGCGCGCCGCCGACATCGAGATCATCATCGGGTTCCCCCCGCGGGAGCTGCTCACCGCCATGCCGAACCTCAAGTGGTTCCAGCAGTGGGCGGCCGGCGCCGACTGGCTCCGGCGCCACCCCGAGCTGGCGGAGGCGGACTTCACGCTGACGAGCGCGGTGGGCATCCACGCGGTGCAGATCGGCGAGCACGTCTTCGCCACGCTGCTGGCACTGGCGCGCGAGCTGCCGGCCGCGGTGCTGGCGCAACGCGAGCGGCGCTGGCGCGGCTTCGACCGGGCGCGCCCCTTCGAGCTCTTCGACAAGGACCTGCTGGTGCTCGGGGTGGGCGCCATCGGGGGACGCGTGGCCGAGCTGGGCAAGGCCTTCGGGATGCGCGTCACCGGCCTCAGGCGCAACCCCTCGAAAGCGGCGGAGGGCGTCGACCGCATGGTGGGTCCGGACGCGCTCGACGAGGTCCTCCCCGAGGCGGACGTGGTGGTGCTGACGGTCCCGCTCACCGACGAGACCCGCGACCTGCTGAGCGCCGAGCGCATCGGCCGCATGAAGCCGGGGGCGGTGCTGGTGAACATCGGCCGCGGCGGTACGGTGGACGAGCAGGCGCTGGCGGCCGCGCTCGCCGACGGCAGGCTGCGCGGCGCGGCGCTGGACGTCTTCGAGACCGAGCCGCTGCCACCGGGCTCGCCGCTGTGGGGCCTGCCCAACCTGCTCGTCACGTCGCACTACGCGGGCGCGACGCCGCGCTACGGCGAGCGCGCCATGGCGCTGGCGCTCGACAACCTCCAGCGCTACGTCGCCGGCGAGCCGCTGAAGAACGTGGTGGACAAGAAGCTGGGGTACTGAAGGCGGGGCGGTTGTCTCGGCGTGGCGCTCCCGCGTCGGGCGCGCGCCGGGGCCCGTGATAGCATCGATGCATAGCGGGAGCGCCGTCCCTGACTTGGTTCGTGCGAGATGGCCGCGCGTCGGAGGCGCCCCGGAGGGAGGATCCCCATGGCCGAGTCCACGGCCCCCCGGACCGAACGGAAGGCGGTCGTCGGTCACCTGATCGACGGGCGCTCGGTGACCAGCGAACGCACCTTCGAGTCGCGCAACTCGAGCGAGACCGCCGACGTGGTCGGCGTGTTCCCCGAGGCGACCCGCGAGCAGGTGCGCGAGGCCTGCCAGGCGGCGGGTCGCGCCTTCAAGACCTGGTCGAAGACGCCGGCACCGATCCGCGGTGAGCTGATCGGCACCATCGGCAAGGCGCTGGAGCGCGAGAAGGAGTCGCTCAGCCGGCTGGTGACGCGCGAGATGGGCAAGACCCTCAAGGAGGCGCGCGGCAGCGTGCAGGAGGCCATCGACACCTGCCACTTCTTCCAGTCCGAGGGGCGCAGGCTCTACGGCCAGACGGTGCCCTCGGAGATGCCCAACAAGGAGCTGATGACCTACCGCCGCCCGCTGGGCGTGGTGGCGATCGTGACGGCCGGCAACTTCCCGATCGCGGTGCCGAGCTGGAAGATCATCCCGGCGCTGCTGACCGGCAACACCATCGTGTGGAAGCCGAGCGAGGACGCGCCCGCGGTGGCCTACGCCTTCGCCAGGATCATCGAGGAGGCGGGCGTGCCGGCCGGCGTGCTGAACGTGGTGTTCGGGCACGGCAAGGACGCGGCCGGAGAGTACCTGGTCGAGATGATGGACGAGGGGCTCATCGACAAGTTCGCCTTCACCGGCAGCACCGCGGTGGGCCGGCACATCGGCGAGGTGGCGGGGCGCAACCTCATCCACCCCACCTTGGAGCTGGGCGGCAAGAACCCGCTGGTGATCATGCGCGACGCCGACCTCGACAACGCCGTCGAGGGCGCCATCTTCTCGGCGTTCGGCACGGGCGGGCAGCGCTGCACCTCGGCCGGCAACATCATCGTCGACGCGCCCATCTACGACGCCTTCAAGGAGCGCTTCCTGGCTCGCGTGAGAGCGCTGAAGATCGGCGACCCCAACAAGCACGAAGACGTGCTGTACGGGCCGTTCATCAACGAGCGCTTCTTCGAGCGGTGGGAGCAGCACTACCTGTGGGGGCGCGAGGACGGGGCTACCTTGCTCCACGGGGAGGGGCGCATCACGGCCGAGAGCCGCCCGGAGGGCTTCGTCGGCGATCCCGAGGCGGCCATCTACGGCTGGCCGACGGTGTGGGAGGACGTGAAGCCGGGGATGCGGCAGTTCCAGGAGGAGATCTTCGGGCCGACCATCAACCTGGTGAAGGTGGACGGCATCGAGGAAGCGATCCGCGTCGCGAACGCGGTGGACTACGGCCTGTCGAGCGCGATCTACACCAACGGTCGCGACTTCGCCTACGCCTTCAAGGATGGGATCGAGGCCGGCATGACCTCGATCAACAACACCACCGTCGGGGCCGAGGCGCACATGCCGTTCGGCGGCGTGAAGGGCTCGGGGAACGGTACCCGCGAGTCGGGCATCTGGGTGATCGACTTCTACACCAGCTGGCACGCCGTGAACGACGACATCTCCGGCCGGCTGCAGCTGGCGCAGATGGAGACGGCCTACGTCGAGCCGAAGGCGGCGGTGGCGGTGGACGAGCTGTTCTGAGGGCGCGGGCTGCGTCCGGGGCATGGGGTGTCGTTCCCGAACCCCTCGTGCGATGTGAAGGGGCTTAGCCAGCAACCTTCCGCCGTAAGGACTCGCTCGATGGGTGAATTACGCCGTCCAGGACGGCGGGTGCTACGGTGCTAGGCCGATGCCGCACCCCGGCACCTGCCGAGGCTCCGGCGCTCGAAGGCTGGGGCGTGCCTGGCTTCTCCGCCCCGTCGTCTCGCGTCGTCGAGCCTCGGCACGTGCCTACGGGCAGGAGTGAAGGGGTTGCGTCCCTGACCCGGTGAAGGGCGGGTTCACGACCGTAGGTGGAACACGAAGGGGCTTCGTTTCGCACGAGGGGTTCGGAGCGGAGGGTTGATGCCGACCTCCGACGCGCCCCTGGCGGGGCTTCCTATGCGGTTCTCCGGACCGATGCGC
>JARRMM010000152.1:0-5907 GCA_037386005.1 Deinococcales bacterium
GCTCCACCGGCCCCTACAGCCTCATCACCCAGCAGCCCCTGGGCGGCAAGGCGCAGTTCGGCGGCCAGCGTCTCGGCGAGATGGAGTGCTGGGCGCTGCAGGCCCACGGCGCGGCCCACACCCTGCAGGAGATGCTCACCATCAAGTCCGACGACCTCGACGGCCGCAACGCCGCCTACGAGGCGATCGTCAAGGGCAGCGACGTGCTGGAACCGACCATCCCCGAATCGTTCAAGGTGCTCGTCAAGGAACTCCACTCGCTCGGCCTCGACGTCAAGGTCCAGGACGAGGACGGGCACGCCGTCAGCATCTTCGATGAAGCCGGGAGGCACTGGTGAGCGACGCCAAGGCACCGTTCGAGAGGGAGCGCATGAAGGACACCAAGCGCTACGACTTCACCAAGGTCCAGATCGGGATCGCGAGCCCGCAGCAGATCCGCGACTGGTCGTACGGTGAGATCACCAAACCGGAAACGATCAACTACCGCACGCTCAAGCCGGAGCGCGACGGGCTGTTCGACGAGCGCGTCTTCGGTCCCGAAAAGGACTGGGAGTGCACCTGCGGCAAGTACCGCGGTCAGCGCTTCGCCGGCAAGGTGTGCGAGCGCTGCGGCGTCGAGGTCACCAAGGCCACCGTGCGGCGCTACCGCATGGGCCACATCGAGCTCGCGACCCCCTGCGCGCACATCTGGTACGTCAAGGACATTCCGTCCAAGGTCGGCTCGCTGCTGAACCTCTCGACGAGCCAGCTCGAGCAGGTGCTCTACTTCGCGAAGTTCATCGTCACCGATCCGATGGGCGCCAAGCTCGACGGCCGGCCGCTGTCGCGCGGCGACCTGTTGACCGACGACGAGTACCGCCAGCTGCGCTACGGCCGTCAGGAGACCTACAGCGTCAGCCAGGGCGAGGACGCCGTCGTCGGCGACGGCGAGTCGGTCGAGGTCGGCCAGCAGCTCGCCAAGGGCGCCAAGGCCAAGCTCGCCGGCATCGCCCAGTACCGCTTCCCGCGCAAGGTCACCCTCGACTACCGCGAGTCCCGCGACGGCCGCTTGCTGCTGCCGAAGAAGGACTTCATCGAGGAGGAGGACGGCTACAAGGGCGGGCAACCCATCGCCGACCTCACCAGCGACGTGGTGCTCAAGAGCGAGGCCGAGGGCGTGGCCGAGCTGCTGCCGATCGGTGCCGATGGCGGCATCCTGATGATCCGCGACGTCGACGACGAGGAGGTGCGCTTCGCGTACCTGGTTCCGAGCGGCATGGAGCTGCTCGTCGGTGACGGTGAGTTCATCGAGGAGGGGATGGAGCTGGCGAAGGCGGCCAGCGGCACCACCTTGAAGCTCCCCGCCGACGCCACCGCCACCGTCCGCGCCAGCAAGGCCAAGGGCAAGGACGTCACGGTGACGCTCAAGGTCGAGTGGGCCCGGCGTGAGGAGCACGAGATCAACCCGACCATGCACGTGCTGGTGGGGGACGGGGCCGACGTGCGCGCCGGAGAGAAGGTCGTCGGCGCCATCGATGCGGCCCAGGAGATCGTGGCCGCCGCCGACGGCACGGTCCACCTGGCGTACCCCGCCAGCATCATCGTCTCCCGAGCCCGCGTCTACCCCTACGAGGACGAGCCCATCGTGGTCAACGGCGACCGCGTGCTGCCCGGCGACGAGCTCGCCGACGAGGGCCGGCTGAAGTCCGACATCTCGGGTCGGGTGGAGATCGACCTGGTCCGGCAGCAGGTGCGCGTCATCGAGTCGTACGACTTCGAGGCCAAGATGGGGGCCGAGGCGATCGCCGAGCTGCTCGCGACGCTCGACCTGGCCACGCTCGAAGCCGAGCTGGTCGAGGAGATGGAGTCGCCCAGCCGCCACAAGCGGGCCAAGGCGCGCAAGCGCCTGGAGATCGTGCGTGCCTTCCTGGCGTCGGGCAACGACCCGTCCTGGATGATCCTCGAGGCGGTGCCGATCATGCCGCCCAGCCTGCGCCCCATGGTCCAGGTCGAGGGCGGGCGCTTCGCGACGAGCGACCTCAACGACCTCTACCGCCGCCTGATCAACCGCAACAACCGGCTGAAGAAGCTGATGCAGCAAGGCGCGCCCGAGATGATCGTGCGCAACGAGAAGCGCATGCTGCAGGAGGCCGTCGACGCGCTCATCGACAACGGGCGACGCGGCAGCGCCGTGGTGCACCCCGGCTCGGACCGGCCCTTGAGGAGCCTGACCGACCTCCTGGGCGGGAAGCAAGGGCGCTTCCGTCAGAACCTGCTGGGCAAGCGCGTGGACTACTCGGGCCGCAGCGTGATCGTGGTCGGTCCGCAGCTCAAGCTGCACCAGTGCGGCGTGCCCAAGCGCATGGCGCTCGAGCTGTTCAAGCCCTTCCTGTTCAAGAAGCTCGAGGAGCGCGGCATCGTCAGCAACATCAAGAGCGCGCGCAAGCTGCTCGAGCGCTACCGCGACACCCGCGACGAGATCTGGGACGCCCTCGAGGAGGTCATCCAGGACCGGGTGGTGCTCTTGAACCGCGCGCCGACGCTCCACCGTCTGGGCATCCAGGCGTTCGAGCCGGTGCTGGTCGAGGGGCAGGCCATCCAGCTGCACCCGCTGGTGTGCGAGGCCTTCAACGCCGACTTCGACGGTGACCAGATGGCCATCCACGTGCCGCTGTCGGTCTACGCGCAGTCCGAGGCGCGGCTGCAGATGCTGTCGAGCCACAACCTGCTCAGCCCGGCCCACGGCGACCCGAACGTCCAGGCGAGCCGCGACATCATCCTCGGCCTGTTCGTGCTCACGCAGGTGCACACCGGCCATCGCGGCGTGGGGCGCAGCTTCGACAGCGCCGAGAAGGCGTTCGAGGCGTTCGACGCCGGCGAGCTCGACCTCAACTCCACCATCGAGGTGGCCGGTCAGGAGACCAGCGTCGGTCGGCTGCGCTACCGCTTCGCGAACGTCGACGAGGCGCTGCTGGCCGTCGAGACCGGCGAGATCGACATGCAGGACGTGGTCACGGTGCGGGTCGACGACGGCGACGTCGAGGAGACCAGCCCGGGGCGTTGCCTGTTCGCCCGCATGGTCAAGGAGACGCTCGCCGAGGGCGGCGTCGAGCTGCCCCCCGGCATGATCCGCTACGACACCGCCTACGAGAAGGGCGCGCTGCGCGACCTGGTGGTCGACTCCTTCAAGCGGCTCGGCATCGAGCGCACCGCCGCGCTGCTCGACGGCCTCAAGCAGTACGGCTTCGAGCTCTCCACCACGAGCGGCATCACCATCGGGATCGACGACGTCGCCATCCCGCCCAAGAAGAAGCAGCTGCTGGAGGACGCGCAGACGAAGCTCGAGCGCATCAACACCGCCTTCGAGCGCGGCTTCGTGACCGAGCAGGAGCGCTTCCAGCAGGTGGTCCGTCTCTGGAACGACACCACCGAGGCGGTCAAGGACGCGGTGTTCGAGAACTTCCGCGACGAGATGCCGTTCAACCCGCTGTTCGTGATGGCGCAGTCCGGCGCCCGCGGGAATCCGCAGCAGATCCGCCAGCTCGCCGGCATGCGCGGGCTGATGGCCAAGCCGTCCGGCGACACCATCGAGCTCCCCATCCGCGCGAACTTCCGGGAGGGCCTGGACGTGCTGGAGTACTTCATCTCCACGCACGGCGCCCGCAAGGGCGGCGCCGACACGGCGCTGCGGACCGCCGACTCCGGCTACCTGACCCGCAAGCTGGTCGACGTCGCCCACGAGCTGGTCGTGCGCGAGGACGACTGCGGCACGGCGGACTTCGTGTCGGTGTCGCTGTACAACCCCGACGGCCGGCCGCGGCCCAAGAGCCACCTGGAGATGAGCCTGTACGGCCGCAACCTGGCGCTCGACCTCGAGTTGGGCGACCTGCACCTCCCGCAGGGGCACACCCTGATGAAGGAGGACATCGCGGGCATCGCCAAGCGCATGGCCGAGGCTCCGGAGGTGCGGGAGGTCGAGATCCGCAGCCCGCTCACCTGCCAGACGCGCGCGGGCGTGTGCCGGGCGTGCTACGGCCTCGACATGTCGACGATGCGGCAGGTCAGCCTCGGTGAGGCCGTCGGCGTGATCGCTGCCGAGTCGATCGGCGAGCCGGGCACGCAGCTCACCATGCGTACCTTCCACACCGGCGGCATCGCCACCAGCAGTGACATCACCCAGGGCCTGCCGCGCGTCATCGAGCTGGTCGAGGCGCGCAAGCCCAAGGTCAAGGCGGTCATCAGCGACCTCGACGGCGTCGTCTCCATCCAGGAGGACGAGGAGCGCTACCGGGTGACGGTCGGCTCCGAGGACGGTGAGTTCAGCCGGACGTACCGGATCGACAAAGGCGTGCGGCTGCTGGTTCGCGACGGCGACCGCGTCGAGGCCGGCGACCAGCTCACCCGTGGCGCCATCAACCCGCACGACCTGCTGGAGTCGCGCGGCCCCGCAGCCGTGCAGGCCTACCTCGTCAACGAGGTCCAGCGCGTGTACCGCGGGCAGGGCGTGAGTGTGCACGACAAGCACATCGAGGTGATCGTGCGCCAGATGCTGAAGTACGTCGAGATCCTCGAGCCCGGGGACAGCGAGTTCCTGGAAGGGCAGACGGTGGAGCGCTTCGACGTCGAGGAGGCCAACGACCGCTTGCTCGACGAGGGCAAGGCGCCTGCGTCGTGGAAGCCGGTGCTGCTCGGCATCACCAAGGCCTCGCTCTCGACCAAGAGCTGGCTGTCGGCGGCGTCGTTCCAGCACACCACCCACGTGCTCACGGAGGCCGCGGTGTCCGGTAAGGCCGACGATCTCGTGGGCCTCAAGGAGAACGTCATCCTCGGTCGGTTGATCCCGGCTGGGACCGGGCTGGACGCGATCCGCCACACCCGCGTCGCCGACCAGACCATGCTCGAGAAGAGCAAGGAGGCTGCAGCCACCGTGGCGGCGACGCCGGCACGGCCCTCCACCGATCAGGAGAAGCGGCCCGAGGCCTGAGGCCCGGACCGGAGTCCCGCAAGGCCACGGGGGCCGGCGTAGGTGCCGGCCCCCGTTTCGCTTGGGCTGCTATCGTGGCGGGGATGCCGAGGAGCGCGCGCGCGGGCGGATCCTCCGCCCGCGGGGCGGAGGAAGCGCTGGTGCTGGCGTTCGATCCCGGCCGCAACCTGGGGGCGGCCTGGGTACGGTTCGACGGCACGCTCGTGCGCCTCGCCGTCCTGGGCCCGGACGACCTCGAGCGGCTGGTCCTGCCGTCCGACGCGGTGGTGGTGGTCGGCGACGGTACCGGGAGCGCCGGGGTCGTGGAGCGTCTCCGGGCGCGCGGTCTCGATCCGCTCCTGGTCGACGAGCAGGACACCACCCTGATCGCTCGCGACCTCTACTTCCGGGACCACCCGCCACACGGCCTCGCCCGGTTGCTGCCGCCGGGGATGCGCGCACCGCCACGCCCTATCGACGACTACGCCGCCTACGCCATCGCCCTGCGCTGGTTGGAGACGCGGGACGCCTGACGCCGGCTCAAGGCCGGCGCGCGCGCACCGCGACGATCGGGAACAGCCAGTCCACGCCGGGCGGCAGCGGCACGGTGTCGATCGCCTCCACCGTGAACCCGGCCTCCTCGACGACCCGTGGCGTGTCGCGGCCGATGTGGCACCCGCGGCCCTCGAGCGCCGTCCACACAGGGTCCACCGCGTCCTGCAGACGCCCGATCCAGCGGCTGGGGTGCCGGACGTGCTCGAGGAGCCGCAGCGCGCCTCCGGGGCGCACCACACGGCGTACCTCGGCGAGGGCCACGTCGGGACGGGTCACGCTGCACAGCATCAGCTCGGCCACGGCGGCATCGAAGCTGCCGTCGGGGAAGGGGAGGTCGTGCGCGTCGCCCGGCAGCACCGTGATCTGCGCGGTCGCCACGCGCGCCCGCTCGGCCGCGGCCCGGCGGAACC
>JARRMM010000153.1:0-5837 GCA_037386005.1 Deinococcales bacterium
GGCCAGGTGCACGGTGCCGTCGGCGGCGGCCACGATCTCCTGCGCCGCGTCGATGGCGCCCACGACCTTGTCGCCCGCGCGCACGTCGGCGCCGTCGCCCACCAGCACGTGCATGGTGGGGTTGATCTCGTGCTCCTCGCGCCGCGCCCACTCGACCTTGAGCGTGACGGTGATGTCCTTGCCCTTGGCCTTGCTGGCGCGCACCGTGGCGCCCGCCTCGGCCGGCAGCGTGAGGGTGGTGCCGCTGGCGGCCTTGGCCAGCTCCATGCCCTCCTCGATGAACTCGCCGTCGCCCACCAGCAGCTCCATGCCGCTGGGGATGAGGTAGGCGTAGCGGACCTCCTCGTCGTCGACGTCGCGGATCATCAGGATGCCGCCCTCGCCGCCGATCGGCAGCAGCTCGGCGACCCCCTCGGCCTCGCTCTTGAGGACGACGTCGCTGCTGAGGTCGGCGATGGGCTGCCCGCCCTTGTAGCCGTCCTCCTCCTCGATGAAGTCCTTCTTGGGCAGCAGCAGCCGGCCGTCGCGGGACTCGCGGTAGTCCAGCGTCACCTTGCGGGGGAAGCGGTACTGCGCGATGCCGGCGAGCTTGGACTTCACGCCCTTGGCCAGCGACTGCCCCTGCTCCACTTGCTCGCCGTCCGACACGACCGCGTCCTCGCCGCCCTGCACCGTGTAGGTCTCCTGCATGCCGTAGCGGAGCTGACGGTACTCGTCGTCGGTCAGGAGGTCGCCGCGGCGCAGCGGCCGGCCGTTCATGTGCGCGCCCTGCGGGTCGGTGACGATGTACTTGGCGAAGTACAGCACCTGCTCGAGCTGGCTCGTCGACAGGTTCAGCAACGCGCCGATCTTGCTGGGGATGTCCTTGACGTACCAGATGTGCGCGGCCTGCGTCGCCAGCTCGACGTGCCCCATGCGGTAGCGGCGCACCGTCGACTTGGTGACCTCCACCCCACAGCGCTCGCACACCTTCCCGGCGAAGCGCTGGCCGCGGTACTTCCCGCAGGAGCACTCCCAGTCCTTCTCGGGCCCGAACACGCGCTCGTCGAACAGGCCGTCCCGCTCCGGCTTGAGCATGCGGTAGTTGATGGTCTCCGGCTTGGTGATCTCCCCGTAGCTCCAACCCCGGATGCGCGCCGGCGACGCGATCTGGATCTGGACGCGGGTGAACTCTCTCAGGTCTCTCATGGGCATCCCTTCAGGAAAGCGCCGTTTCGGGAAGACATGCGGCTCACCAGTGCCGCCCGCTCTCGTCGAACATGCTCACCGGCTTGTCGTCGTCGTCGAGGACGCGCACGTCCAGGCCGAGCGAGTGCAGCTCCTTGACCAGCACCTTGAACGACTCCGGGATGGTGGGCTCGAGCACGTCGTTGCCCTTGACGATGGCCTCGTAGGCCGCATTGCGGCCGTCGATGTCATCGGACTTGATGGTCAGCATCTCCTGCAGCGTGTAGGCCGCGCCGTGGGCCTGCAACGCCCAGCCCTCCATCTCGCCCAGGCGCTGCCCTCCGAACTGGGCCTTGCCGCCCAGCGGCTGCTGGGTGATGAGCGAGTAGGGGCCGGTGGAGCGCGCGTGCATCTTGTCCTCGACCATGTGGTAGAGCTTCATCACGTACATGATGCCGACCACGATGGGCGCGTCGATCGCCTCGCCGGTGCGGCCGTCGTAGAGCACGGCCTTGCCGGCCATGGCGAGCGCCCGCTCGGCGTCGTGCGCCTCCAGCTCGGAGGGGATGATCCCCAGCTTGGCGGCGCGGCGGTGCACCTCCAGCTCGCGTCGGTCGGGCTCGAAGCCGGCGCTCACCTTCCCCTCGATGTCGCGGTCGGCCGCCTCCTTGAGCTTCTGCTTGATCTCCTCCTCGCGGGCACCGTCGAAGACCGGCGTCACGTAGGAGACGCCGTCCTTCAAGGCCGCCAGGCCCAGGTGCGTCTCGAGGATCTGACCGAGGTTCATGCGCGAGGGGACGCCCAGCGGGTTGAACACCAGATCGACGGGGGTGCCGTCGTCGAGGTAGGGCATGTCCTCCGGCGGCAGGATCTTGGCGACCACACCCTTGTTGCCGTGCCGGTTGGCGAGCTTGTCGCCTTCGATGAGCCGGCGCTTCTGGGCCACGTAGACGCGCACCATCTCCTGCACGCCGGGCTTGAGCTCGACGCCGGGATCGCCGCGCTTGAAGCGCACCGTGCGCAGCACGATGCCGCCATCGCCGGGCGGCACCCGCAGGCTGGTGTCCTTCACCTCACGCGCCTTCTCGCCGAAGATCGAGCGCAGCAGCCGCTCCTCGGGGGTGGGGTCCTTCTCCCCCTTGAAGCTGGTGTGCCCGACCAGGATGTCGCCCTGCTTGACCTCCGCGCCGATGCGCACCACGCCGTCCTCGTCGAGGTCACGCAGCGCGGCCTCGGAAAGGCCGGGGATGTCGCGCGTGATCTTCTCGGGGCCGAGCTTGGTGTCGCGCGCTTCCTTCTCGAACTTCTCGATGTGCACGCTGGTGTAGACATCGCCGCGCACCAGGTTCTCGGACAGCACGATGGCGTCCTCGAAGTTGTAGCCGTCGAACGGCATGATCGCGATGAGGATGTTCTGCCCCAGCGCCAGCCGACCGTGCTGCGAGGCGGGACCGTCGGCGATGACGTCGCCGGCCTCGATGCGTTGGCCGATGTCGACGATGGGTCGCTGGTCCAGGTTGGTGTTCTGGTTCGAGCGCTGGAACCGCGTCAGGCTGTACTCGCGCTCCACGCCGGCGTCCGACTCGATGACGACGCGGCGAGCGTCCACGAAGGTGACGGTGCCCGCCTCCTGGGCGAGCAGGACGGTGCCGGAGTCGCGCGAGACACGCTCCTCGACGCCCGTGCCCACGAAGGGAGCGTCCGATCGGATGAGCGGGACCGCCTGCGACTGCATGTTGGAGCCCATCAGCGCGCGGTTGGCGTCGTCGTGCTCCAGGAACGGGATGAGCGACGTCGGCACCGAGATGATCTGCTTCGGCGACACGTCCATGAAGTCGACCTCGTCGGGCTGGGCGAACACCGGGTCGCCCAGCTTGCGGGCCACGATGGTGTCGGTCGCGAAGGTGCCGTCGTCGCCCAGGGGCGTGTTGGCCTGGGCGATGATGTAGCGGTCCTCCTCGTGGGCGGTCATGTAGACCACCTCTTCGGTGACCTTGCCCTTCACCACCTTGCGGTACGGGGCCTCGATGAAGCCCAGGTCGTTGACGCGCGCGAAGCTCGCCAGCGAGGTGATGAGGCCGATGTTGGCGCCTTCAGGCGTCTCGATCGGGCAGATGCGGCCGTAGTGCGTGCGGTGCACGTCGCGCACGTCGAAGCCCGCGCGCTCGCGGGTGAGGCCGCCCGGTCCGAGCGCCGAGATGCGGCGCTTGTGCCGCAGCTCCGAGAGCGGGTTGACCTGGTCCTTGAACTGGCTCAGCTGGCTGCGCCCGAAGAACTCGCGCAGCGCCGCCACGATCGGCCGGTTGTTGACCAGCTTCTGCGGCGTCGCGGCGTCCGGGTTGCCGAGCAGCATGCGCTCGCGCACGCCGCGCGCCATCCGTCCCAGGCCGACGCGGATCTGGTCCGCCACCAGCTCGCCCACCGTGCGGATCCGGCGGTTGCCCAGGTGGTCGATGTCGTCCTCCTGGTACCCCTCCTCGCCCGCCTGCAGGCGCACCAGGTACTGGATGGTGGGCACCAGACCGTAGTCCACGAAGCGCCCGTCCTCGAAACCGAGGAGGGTGTTCGACGCGTACTCGAGCTCGAGCTTGGTGTTGATCTTGAAGCGCCCGGCATCGCCCAGGTCGTAGCGGCGCGGATCGGCCAGTAGGCTGAAGAGGTAGTTGGTGGCCTTGTCCACCTTGGGCGGGTCGCCGGGGCGCAGCACGGTGAACAGCCGCAGCAGTGCCTCGTCGGGGGTGATGCCCGCCGCTTCCTCGGATGCAAGGGTCGGGTCCACCAGGTGTTCGCTGCCCGCGAACAGCTCGCGGATCTGTTGGTCTCCGTAGCCGAGCACGCGCAAGAGCAGGGTGAAGGGGAACTTGCGCTTGTTGACCTTCATCCACAGGATGTCGGAGTTGTCGAACTCGATCTCGATCCACGGGCCGCGCTTCGGCATCGGGATGATGCTCGCGGTGAGGGAGCGCGAGGTGCCGCGAAGCGCGCTGGTGAAGTAGACGCCCGGGCTGCGGTGGATCTGCGAGACGATGACGCGGTCGGCACCGTTGATCACGAAGGAGCCGTCTTCGGTCATCAGCGGCAGGTCGCCGAGGAAGACCTGGTCCTCCTTGATCAGCCCAGTGTCCTTGTGCACGAGCTGCAGCTTCGCGAACAGGCCGGCGTGGTAGCTGAGGTCCTTCTCGCGGCACTCCTCGGGCCCGTATTCCGGCTCTTCGAGGCTGTACTCGAGGAAGTCCAGGACGAGGCCGGTCTGCCGACCGCGCTCGGTCTCGTCGATCGGGAAGACCTCCCTGAAGGCTGCCTGCAGGCCCATGTTCTCCCGCATGGAGGGCGCGACGCCCCGTTGCAGGAACGTCTCGTATGACTTAATCTGGACGTTGGTGAGGTTCGGAAGATCAATGACTTCCTTGATCCTGCCGAAGGTCCGAATCTCGCGCATCTTCACCCCTTCGCTCGAAGCCGTGTCGCCCGGAGCGTCTACGCGGCCTGGGCCGCGTGTGCCGTTCAAGCCGTGACGCGGCAGAGCGCATCGCGGGAGGGCCGCGTGCGGTCTCCCGGTGCGCCTTGCCGCTGAGAAACGTTCGACGTCAAGTACGAATCCCCTGACTCAAAATACCGTGTCCCATCCAGAGGACGTGTCGGGCGACCCGGCCGCGGCATCGCATCGCGCGCTCGCCGCCTTGTCGAACCGTGAGGTTCGTCCGGGACGCTGCATCCAACCCGTCTCGCTGTGACCTTCCAACCCGTGCTTCGTACCGACTCCGACCGATCTCCCCGCCAGCGGGCCTGAAACCACGAACTCGCATCGTACCGCTGCGCGGCTTCCGGTCACGTCGCCTGACATGCCCGAGCGGCCCTTCGAGACGCCTTCCGGCGTGCAGCGACCCGAACTCGGTCGCCGCACGCCTGGGCGCTTCCTCCTGGACGGCCCGCGTGCGCGGGCCCTCCGTGCATCCGGCGCGCAAAGCGCGTTACTTGACCTCGACGGTGGCGCCCGCGGCTTCCAGCTTGCCCTTGATCTCCTCGGCCTCGTCCTTGCCGACGCTTTCCTTCACCACGCCGCCGGACTCGACCAGGTCCTTGGCTTCCTTGAGCCCCAGGCTCGTGATCGCGCGGACTTCCTTGATGACCTGCAGCTTCTTGTCGCCCGCCGACTTGATGCTGACCGTGAACTCGGTCTGCTCCTCGGCCGCAGCTTCGGCGGCGGCCGGCACGGCCGCCATCATGCCTGCCGGCATCGCGGCAGCAGCTTCGACGCCCCACTTCTCCTTCAGGGCATCCACCAGATCCACCAGCTCCAGCACCGTCAGGCCGCTGAGCTGTTCCACCATCGCTTCCTTGTCGAACGCCATCGACTGTTCCTCCTTCACCTTGTCGCTGTAGTTCTGCATGACGGATACCAGGTTCCGCTGTGGTCCCTCCAACACACCCACCAGTTGCTGCAGCGGTGCGAGCAGCGTGCCGAGCAATTCGCTCTGCAGCTGCTGCCGCGATGGCAGCTTGGCGATGCGGTCGAGGGCATCCGCGCTCACGATGCCCCCCTGCAGGAGCCCGCCCTTGCCTTTGGGCAGGTCCCGGGGGTGGTCCTTCGCGAAGTCGGCGATCGCCTTCAGAGGCGCCACCGGATCCTCGCCGACGAGCACCAGGGCCGTCGGACCCGTGAGCGTGTC
>JARRMM010000154.1:0-9367 GCA_037386005.1 Deinococcales bacterium
GCCGCGATGAGCGGCGTCTTCAGGTCGTGCATCAGCGCCGCCGTGAACGAGCTCCGTCGGGCCTGCTCCTGATGCACCTCTTGCAGCATGGCGTTGAACGCGCGCTTGACCGCCAGCACCTCGCTCGGATCGCGGCCGTTCGTCGCCAGTCGCGCGCCGGGAACCGCCCGCGGCAGCGCCCCGATGTCCTCGGCCACGTCGCTCAGCGGCGCGAGCAGCTGGCGCGACAGCGCGTACCCCACGAACACGGAGATCCCTACCACCGCCACCAACCACGCGCCAACGAACAGCCACACGCCGGTGGTCAGCGAGCCGGTCCGGCTGTAGGCGGGAAGCAACACGGTCCCGACCAGGACGAGGTTGGGCAGGCCCGAGAGCACCGCGATCACCAACCCGAGCTGGCTGCGGAGGCTGCGGCGGCTGCGGCGGCTGCGCGCCCGCCGGCCGCCGTCGACGCTCATTCCTCCGAGCCGAGCACCGCCAGGAAGGCTTCCTGCGGCACCTCGACCGTCCCCAGCTGCTTCATGCGCGCCTTCCCCTTCTTCTGCTTCTCCAGCAGCTTCTTCTTGCGGGTGATGTCGCCGCCGTAGCACTTGGCGGTCACGTCCTTGCGGAAGGCGCGGACGGTGGCGCGCGCCAGGATCTTGCCGCCGATCGCCGCCTGGATCGGCACGGCGAACATCTGGCGTGGGATGACCTCGGCCATGCGGTCCACGATGCGCCGGCCCACCTCGTAGGCCTTGTCGCGGTGCGCGATGATCGACAGCGCATCGACGCGTTCCTCGTTGACGAGCACGTCGACCTTCACCAGCGCGCCCTCGCGGTAGCCGATGAAGTCGTAGTCCATGCTGGCGTACCCGCGCGTCAGGCTCTTGAGCCGATCGTGGAAGTCGTACAGGATCTCGCCGAAGGGGACCTCGTAGCGCAGCTCCACGCGTTTGCCGTGGTAGACCATGTTCTTCATCTCGCCGCGCTTCTCCTGGAGCAAGCCCATGGCGTTGCCGACGTACTCCTCCGGGACGTACACGTTGAGCCGGACGAAGGGCTCCCGGATGCTCTCGATGCGGTCGGGATCGGGCAGGGCGGCGGGGTTCTGGATCAGCTCCGTGACGCCGTCCGTGGTGGTCACCTCGTAGACGACGGCCGGCGCGGTGGCGATGAGCCCCAGGTCGTACTCGCGCTCGAGCCGCGCCTGCACGATGTCGGCGTGCAGCAGTCCCAGGAAACCGCAGCGGAAGCCGAAGCCGAGGGCCTCGCTGGTCTCCGGCTCGAAGGTGAAGGCGGCGTCGTTGAGGCTCAGCTTCTCGAGCGCCTCGCGCAGCCTGCCGTAGTCGTCGGCATCGGTCGGGTAGAGGCCGGAGAACACCACCGGCTGTGCGGGCTTGAAGCCGGGCTCCGGGCGCTCGGTGGGGTTGTCGACGGTGGTGATGGTGTCGCCGATCTGGGTGTCGGCGATGTCCTTGATGCTCGCCGTGAGCCAGCCGACCTCGCCCGGTCCCAGCTCCTCGGACACGGCCAGGCCGGGCTCGAAGAAGCCCACCTTGTCGACCTCGAACTCCTTGCCCGTGCTGAAGATGCGGATGCGATCCCCCGCGCGCAGACGCCCGTCCAGCACGCGCAGGAACGGGATGACCCCCTGGTAGCTGTCGTAGACGGCATCGAAGATCAAGGCGCGCAGGGGCGCGTGGGGGTCGAAGCGGGGCGGCGGCAGGTGCCGCACGATGGCCTCGAGCACCGCCTCGACGTTCTCGCCGGTCTTCGCCGACACCTTGACCGCGTGATCCGCGGGGATGCCGACCACCTCCTCGAGCTCGGCGATGGCGCCGTCGGGATCGGCGTTCGGGAGGTCGATCTTGTTGATGATCGGGAGGACCTCGAGGCCGTTGTCCACCGCCAGGTACGCGTTCTGGATGGTCTGCGCCTCCACCCCCTGGCTGGCGTCGACGACCAGCAGCACCCCTTCGCACGCGCGCAGCGCCCGCGACACCTCGTAGCCGAAGTCCACGTGGCCGGGCGTGTCGATCAGGTTGAACATGAAGGTGCGGCCGTCGCCGGCCTTGTAGAACACCCGCACCGGGCTCGCCTTGATGGTGATGCCGCGCTCCCGCTCGAGCTCGAGCGTATCGAGCATCTGATCGCGACGGTTGCGCTCGGCGACGCTCTGCGTGAGCTCGAGGATACGGTCCGCCAGCGTCGACTTGCCGTGGTCGACGTGGGCGATGATCGAGAAGTTGCGGATCTCCACGTCCGCATCATACCGGACGCTCTGGGCGGAAAAAGCTGCGCCAGGTGCGGTCTTTCGCTAGCGTCGGCGCGCCTCGAAGAAGACGCGGAGCAGGGCCGCGCTCTCCCCCGCCAGGACCCCGCCGCGCACCTCCTGCCGGCGCTTGAAGGCGCCCGCCCGCAGGTCGACGACCCCGCCGAGCGCGCCCTCGCGAAGGTTGTCGGCGCCGTAGACGACACGCCGGAGCTGCGTCTGCTGCACCGCGCCGAGGCACATGGGGCAAGGCTCGAGCGTCACGGTCAGCGTCGCCCCGGCCAGGCGCCAATCCCCCGTGGCCGCGGCCGCCGCGCGCAGCGCCAGCACCTCCGCATGGGCGGTGGGATCGCGGTCGGCCTCGGTCCTGTTGGCCGCCTCCCCCACCACCCGCCCATCCAACGTCACCACGGCCCCTACCGGGAGCTCGCCGGCCTCGGCCGCCTCGCGCGCCAACGTCAGCGCCCGCCGCATGGGACCCTCGTCGGGATCGACCGGCGCTTCCTCGAGCATCACATCGGGCGCAGCGGCGACACCGTCGATCCATAGGACGTCACGGCCGCTGGCGAGGAGCCGCAGCCCGTCGCGCGCCTCCCGGGGAACCTTGCGGTCGACCAGCAGGTCCGCGACGCGCCGGGAGCCCCCGGGCAAGCGCATGCGATCACCGGGGCGCCGCGAGCGCAGCTCCAGGTCGGGATGGGTGTCGACGACGCGGGGGTCCACGCCCGCGGGAAGGTCGGCGGCGGAGCGCACCCGCACGGCGGCTCCGCGGGCCGACGGTCGCGCGAGCTCCACACGGCCGTACGCTACTCGCAGCACCCTTCCCGAGCCGACATCCACGCGCCAGGGCGTCTCGCGCGCGAGCGCCGAGCGCACCGTCTCCAGGCGCTCCAGGCTCACCGGCGCCCCGGCCGCCTCGAGCAGGCGCGTCAGCGCCGCCCGCTGCAGGCCCGGTGGCGCACGCAGCAGCGCCTCGCGGCGCACCGCGCCGTCCCCGAAGCGCACCCGCGCGACCTCCTCCAACGCGCCCTCGGCGTCACGCTGCACGAGGGCGGTGCGCGCCAGACGACCGGCGACGCCGGGGAACCGACCCTCGAGGAGGGGGAGCACCTCCGAGCGCAGCCACGCGCGGGTACGCCCCACGTCGTCGTTGCTCTCGTCGTGGCGGTAGGCGAGGCCGGCGTCGTCCAGGTAGGCGCGCAGCCGGGAGCGCGGGACGTCGAGTAGCGGACGGACCACGGCCCCGCGGCGCGGCGGCATGCCGGCGGCGAAGGCGGTCCCCCGCAGGAGCTGCAGGAGCACCGTCTCGGCCTGGTCGTCCAAGGTATGCGCGACCACGACCGCCTCGGCGCCCGCGTGCGCGGCCGCCCGATGGAGGAAGCCGTAGCGGAGCCGCCTGGCGGCGTCCTCCAGGTTCCAGCCGCGCTCGCGCGCCACCGCCGCCACATCGGCGCTCTCGATCAGGAGCGGCACATCGACCCGCTCGCAGAGCGAGCGCACGAAGCTGGCGTCGGCGCTCGACGCGGGACGCAGGCGGTGATCGAAGTGGGCGGCCACCACCGTCACGCCCGCATCGAGGAGCAGGTGCAGCGCCGCCACGCTGTCCGGCCCACCCGACAGGCCGAGCAGCACGGTGCCGGCCTCGGGCGCGAGCGCCCGCAACCGCTGCGCGACCCCGTGGGCGAGCCCCGCCTCGTCCCGCTGTACGTCCCGGCTCACGTCCCGCATTATGCCCCGTCACCGACGGCCCCGGACGGCGCACGACCGTATACTGCCCCATGACCGTAACGCTCGTCGTGCTCGACTCCGTCGGCGTCGGCGCTCTGCCCGACGCCGCCCGCTTCGGAGACGAGGGCGCCCACACGCTCGATCACACGCTGGCCGCCGTCCCCACCCCGCTCCCGAACCTGAGCCGACTCGGGCTCGGCAACATCGTGGGCGTCACGGCCCTGGAGCCCGCCAAGGCCCCGCTCGCGAGCTTCGGCAAGCTGGCGGAGCGCTCGCAAGGCAAGGACACCACCACCGGTCACTGGGAGTTCATGGGGATCGTGCTCGAGCACCCCTTCCGGACCTTCGAGCACTTCCCGGACGCGGTGATGACGGCGTTCGACGCCGCCACCGGCCGCGGCCATCTCGGCAACCGACCGGCCTCCGGCACCGTCATCATCGAGGAGCTCGGCGAGCGTCACCTGGAGACGGGGGACCCCATCGTCTACACCAGCGCCGACAGCGTGTTCCAGATCGCGGCGCACACCGACGTGGTGCCGCTCGAGACGCTGTACGCCTGGTGCGAGGCGGCGCGTGCCATCCTCACCGGCGAGCACGCCGTAGCCCGCGTCATCGCGCGACCGTTCACGGGAGCGCCCGGGGCGTTCCGCCGCCTGGGCGAGGCGCGGCACGACTACTCGCTCGACCCGCCTGCCACCACGGTCCTGGACGCCCTCGTCGATCACGGCCGCGAGGTCGTCGGGATCGGCAAGATCCCCGACATCTACAGCCACCGCGGCTTCACCGCCGAGGTCCGCACCACCTCCAACCTCGACGGCGTGGACAGGACGCTCGAGGCCATGCGGGCGCGGCCGGAGGGGCTCATCTTCACCAACTTGGTCGAGTTCGACTCGCTCTACGGGCACCGCCGCGACCCGACGGGCTACGCTCGCGCCCTGGCCGATGTCGACGGCCGCCTGCCCGAGCTCCTCGAGGCGGTGCGGCCGGGCGACGCCCTGGTGTTCGTCAGCGACCACGGCAACGACCCCACCTGGCACGGCACCGACCACACGCGGGAGCACGGTCTGCTGCTCGCCTACGCACCGGAGGCCGCGGGGACCGATCTGGGCACGCGTAGCAGCTTCGCCGATGTGGGTGCCACCGTCGCCGCCCTGCTGGGCGTTGCCTGGACGGGTGCGGGCACGAGCTTCGACGCCGCGCTACGCCCGTCTGGCAGCGCATCCGCCGCCCCAGCGCGCCACTGACCGCCGGCGGCCCACCCGCCGCGCTGCCCGCCGCCCCTCTACGACGACGGCCGCCCCGAAGGGCGGCCGTGTTCCGTGCCAGGTGGGACGAACGGTCCCGGCCCGAGCCTACTCCTGCACCAGCTCGATGTAGGCTTCCTGGGCGTTGTCGCCACGCCGGTTCAGTAGCCGGTAGATGCGGGTGTAGCCACCCTGCCGGTCGGCATAGCGTGGGGCGATCTCGTCCATCAGCTTGCGCTGCACCGCGCGATCGTGGATCTCGCGCGCGATCAGGCGCCGGGCGTGGAGGTCGCCACCGCGGGCGGTGGTGATGAGCTTCTCCACGAACGGCTGGAGGCTCTTCGCCTTGGTGAGGGTGGTCTTGATGCGGCCGTGCCGGAGCAGGGCCGTCGCCTGGCTACGGGCGAGGGCGCTGCGATGGCTGCTGGAACGACCCAGCTTGTAGCCGCGCTGGAGATGACGCATGCCTTACTCCTTCAGCTTCAGTCCGCGCGCCGCCAGGCGCTCCTTGATCTCTTCGAGCGACTTCTCGCCCACGCCGCCGACCTTCTTGAGGTCGCGCTCGGACAGCGCACGCGGCTCGACAGCTCGAGGCTCTCGAGGCTCATCACGACCTGCTCGGGCGGAGCCACGACCTCCTCCACCGGCTTGGTGGGGATGGTCATGACCGGCACCTTCTCCTCGCCTCCGTCGGCTCCCTCGCCGCTGAAGACGTTGAGCTGGTTCCGCATGATCTCCACGGCCTGGTCCAACGCGTCGCGTGGATCGGCGCTGCCGTCGGTCCACACGCGGATGACCAGCCGGTCGAGGTCGGTCTTCTGTCCGACGCGCGTGTCCTCGACGCGGTACGCCACGCGCCGCACCGGCGTGAAGACGGCGTCGACGGGGATCGAGTTGATGCGGTCCTTGGTGCCGTGAATCTCCGCCGGCACGTAGCCGACGCCGCGTTCGACGCGCACCTCCATGACCAGCCGGCCGCCCTTGGTGAGGGTGGCGATGTGGAGCTCCGGGTTCATGAGCTCCGCGTTGGCGGGAACGTCGAACTGCGCCGCGGTCACCTCCCCCGGCTCCTCGGCGCGCAGCGTGAGGGTGACGGGATCGTCGTCGTACAGCTTCACGACGAGGTCCTTGAGGTTGAGGATGATCTGCATGACATCCTCCTTGACCCCGTCGATGGTCGAGAACTCGTGCAGCACGTCCTCGATGTAGACGCTCGTCACCGCCGTGCCGGGGATCGACGACAGCAGGATCCGCCGGAGCGGGTTGCCCAGCGTCACGCCGTAGCCCCTCGGCAGCGGCTCGACCACGAACTCGCCGTAGCGATCGGTCGTCTTCGACTTGAACTCTGGAATGATCTGCACCGTACTCTCCTCCGCGACTCCCGGGCTCAGCGCGAGTAGTACTCGATGACCTGCAGCTCGTTCACCGGCACCGTCAGGTCTTCGCGGGCGGGGCGATGCAGGAAGCGGCCCTTGAGCGCTTCGGCGTCGAACTCGAGCCAGGGGCTGAGCTTGCCGCGACGACGCTCCTCCACGTTGGCCCTGATATGCCCGTTCTTCTTCGCGTTGGCCGCGACCTCGATCTCATCGCCCGGAGACAGCCGGTAGGACGGCACGTTGATGCGCTTGCCGTTCACCAGGATGTGTCCGTGGGCGACGAACTGCCGCGCCTGACGGCGCGTGGCCGCGATGCCCAGGCGGTAGACCACGTTGTCGAGCCTCGACTCCAGCAGCTGCAGGAACACCTCACCGGTCGCCCCCACCTTCTTGGAGGCCTCGGCGAAGAGGTTCGCGAACTGCTTCTCGCTCATGTTGTAGTAGAAGCGCAGCTTCTGCTTCTCACGCAGGCGCACGCCGTAGTCGCTGATCTTCCGGCGCCGACGCTGGCCGTGCTGGCCCGGAGGGTAGGGGTGGCGCTCCATGTAGCGCTGCACCTTCGGCGACTCCACCAGGTTGACGCCCTCGCGACGGCAGATCTTGACGATCGGTCCTCTATATCGGCCCATGGTTCTCCTTGCTCTCGCCTACGCCGTCACATGCGCTTCCGCTTGCGCGGACGGCAGCCGTTGTGGGGGGAGGGGGTGTCGTCGATGATGGTGCGCACGTTCACCCCGGTGGACTGGATGGAGCGGATCGCCTGCTCCCGGCCGGAGCCGGTGCCGCGGATGATGATGTCGAGCTGCGAGACGCCCATGTTCTGCGCCTTGCGGGTCGCGTCCGCGGCAGCGAGCTGCGCGGCGTACGGCGTGCCCTTCTTCGAGCCCTTGTAGCCGATCGAGCCCGACGAGGACCACGCGACGGTGTTGCCGTCCATGTCGGTGATCGTGACGATCGTGTTGTTGTAGCTGGCGTGGATGAACGCCTTGCCCTCGCTCAAGCTGCGCTTGACGCGGCGCTTCGTTCTGGTCCTGGATGCCTTGGCCACGCGTATCCCTTACTTCCTCGGCGCCCGCTTCTTGCCGGCCACCGTGCGCCGCGGCCCCTTGCGGGTGCGGGCATTGGTCTTGGTCGACTGGCCACGGACCGGCAGACCGCGGCGGTGCCGCAGGCCCCGGTAGCAGCCGATGTCCATCAACCGCTTGATGTTGAGCTGCACTTCGCGGCGCAGATCGCCCTCCACCTTGTAGGTACGGTCGACGACCTCGCGCAGGCGGCCGACCTCGGCCTCGGTGAGGTCCTTGACCCGCGTGTCGGGGTCGACGCCGACCGTCTCCAGGATCTCGCGCGAGCGGCTCGCGCCGATGCCGTAGATGTACGGCAGCGCGGCCTCGATGCGCTTCTCACGCGGCAAGTCGATGCCAGCGATACGTGCCATGCCTCACCCCTGCCTTTGCTTGTGCTTCGGGTTGGACGAGCAGATGACGTAGACCTTGCCGTGTCTGCGGATGATCTTGCACTTGTCGCACATGGGTTTGACGGAAGCCCGAACTTTCATGGTCCACTCCTGATCCGTGAACCGCCTACTTGCGGTAGACGATGCGACCCTTCTCGGGGTCGTACGTGCTGATCTCAACGACGACGCGGTCGCCAGGGAGGATACGGATGTAGTGACGGCGCATCTTGCCCCCGACGTGGGCAAGGATCTCGGGTCCGGCATCCAGTTGGACGAGGAACGTCGTGTTCGGACGAGCCTCGAGCACCACCCCCTCGGTGCGGATGCTGTCCTGCGTCGTTTCCTCTTCGCGCGGAGTACGCGGCTTTCCTCTGCCGCCGCGCCTTCCTGGCCGGCCTCCTGATCGCCTACGCGCCATGCACACCTCCTCCGGTGCCTGTCGTTCCCGTCAACACGCGCGGCCCCTCTTCGGTGATGGCCACCGTGTGTTCGAAGTGTGCCGCCAGGCTCCCGTCTGCGGTGGAAGCCGTCCAGCCGTCGTCCGCGATGTTCACCGTGGTCCGCTTCAGCGAGACCATCGGCTCGATCGCGAGAACCAGGCCCGGACGGAGCACGGGTCCCGTGCCGGCACGTCCATAGTTGGGGACCTCGGGGCCTTCGTGGAACTCACGGCCGATGCCGTGCCCCACGAACTCCCGGATCACCCAGAACCCCTCGGCCTCGACGACGCCCTGAATGGCCGCGGAAACGTCGCCCAGCCGATTGCCTGCCAGCGCCGCCTCGATCCCGGCGGTCAACGACCGCTCGGTGGTCTCGAGAAGGCGCCGGGCCTCATCGGAGATCGTGCCGACCGCGAACGTGCTGGCCATGTCGGCGGCATACCCCCGGTAGAAGGTCCCGATGTCGATCGACACGATGTCACCCTCCGCCACACGAACGCCGTCCGGAATCCCGTGGACGACCACTTCGTTGACGGAGGTGCACAGTGTCGCGGGGAAGCCGCGATAGCCCTTGAAGGCGGGCTTCCCACCACGCGCGAGGATAGCATCTTCGGCGATGGCGTTCAACTCGAGGGTCGACACGCCTGGCCGCACCGCGGCCGCCACCGCCTCGAGCGCCTCGCGGTTGATGACGCCAGCTTCGGCCATGATGTCGACCTCGCTGGATCGCTTGAGGATCACGGCAGCACCTCGTCGATGCGCTCGAAGACCTCGTCCACCGAGCCCATGCCGTCGACACGGTGCAGCTTGCCGCGCTCCGAGTAGTAGTCGAGCAACGGCTGCGTCTGGCGGCGGTAGACCTCCAT
>JARRMM010000155.1:0-8175 GCA_037386005.1 Deinococcales bacterium
CATCCTCGTCGTCGATCGGCCGCTACCGTGCTACCCAGCGGGTTGAACGCGAAGGCCGTGGGGAACAGAAGGACCTCGCTGTGGGGGTCGGGGGAACGCCGCGGACCTGCAGGGTCAGGCGGGGGGTAGCTCCGTCAGAGCGCGCTCGTGCAGCTCGCCCACCGTGCCATGCCAGTCGCACGCCGGGCAGGCGACAGGCGTGTCCTCGTCCCATGCGGCATCGCCCAGCGCCTCATCGATCACCTGCAACTCGTCGGCCAGCGCGTCCACGACCACGTCGACCTGCACTTCGACCGACGTGAGGATGCGGAGGCTGTGCGCACCGCAAGCGGGGCAGAGGGGACGTGCGGAAACGGTCTCGACGGAGGGGAGCGACGCGGGCATCACGATGTCTCTGGTGTACCAGGTGCCGTCTTACAGACTTCTTATCGTGGGCGACGGCGCAGGTGGAGGTGGTGCCGGGAGCGGGACTCGAACCCGCATGCCCTTGCGGGCTGCAGATTTTAAGTCTGCTGCGTCTACCGATTCCGCCATCCCGGCACGCCCCGTTCGAGTGTAGCCGAGCTCCGGTGCCGCGGCCCCCGGGAACCCGCCGCGGCCATCGGGCGTACCATGCGCCCATGGAGCGCACGGACATGGAGCCCTCGGATCCCGTCTCGCTCCGTCCCATCCCGAGCCTGGGGGTCAGGGCCGCTGCAACCAGCGCGCCGCCCTCGGTGCGCGGAACGCCACGGCGTCGGAGTCCGGCTCCGGCACCGTGCCGGAAAGGAGCGCCTCGATGACCGCCACGGAGACCTTCCTGCAAGCCCGGGACTTCCTACTCCGGGAACGCGAGGACTACGACGCCGCCTACCGGGGCTTCGCCTGGCCCCGGCTCGACACCTTCAACTGGGCGCTCGACTGGTTCGACGTCTACGCGCGCGGCAACGACCGGACCGGCCTCCACCTGGTGGACGACCAGGGCGGCGATGTGCGGCTCACCTTCGCCGAGCTGGCGGACCGCTCCTCGCGTCTGGCCGGCTTCCTGCAGGCCCAGGGCGCCCATCGCGGCGACCGGGTGCTCGTCATGCTTCCGAACGTGGCCCCGCTCTGGGAGGTCATGCTGGCCTCCATCAAGCTGGGGACGGTGCTCATCCCGGCGACCACGCTACTGACGGCCGAGGACCTGCGCGACCGCATCGGCCGCGGCAACGTGCGCCACGTCATCACGGACGAGGCCGGCGCAGAGAAGTTCGACGCGGTAGGGGGCGACTTCACCCGTCTGCTGGTGGGCGCCGAGCGCCGCGGTTGGCTCTCCTACCAGGACGCACTTTCCTCCGACGGCACCTTCGCGCCGGAGGGGGAGACCCGTGCCACCGATCCGATGCTGCTGTACTTCACCTCCGGCACCACTTCGAAGCCCAAGCTCGTGCTGCACAGCCACCAGAGCTACCCGGTCGGCCACCTCTCGACCATGTACTGGATCGGGCACCTGGAGGGCGACGTGCACTGGAACATCAGCTCACCGGGCTGGGCCAAGCACGCCTGGAGCAACTTCTTCTCGCCCTGGAACGCGGGGGCGACGGTGTTCGTCTACAACTACGAGCGGTTCGACGCCAAGCGCGCGCTCGACAACATGGTGCGCTTCGATGTCCGCTCGCTATGCGCCCCGCCGACGGTGTGGCGCCTGCTGTTCCGGGAGGACCTCGCCTCCTACCCGGTCAAGCTGCGGGAGCTGGTGGGCGCGGGCGAGCCGATGAACCCCGAGATCATCGAGTCGGTGCGCAAGGCCTGGGGCATCACGCTGCGTGACGGTTACGGCCAGACCGAGACCACCGCGCAGGTGGGGAACACCCCCGGCCAGCCGGTGAAGCCCGGCTCGATGGGTCGCCCGTTGCCGGGCTACCGGGTGACGCTGCTCGGGCCTGATGGTCAGGTGGGGGTTCCGGAGGGCGAGATCTCGCTCCACCTCGACCCCGCCCCGCTCGCGCTGATGGACGGCTACATGGACGACAGCGAGCGGACCGCCGCCGTGACCCAGGGCGGCTACTACCGTACCGGGGACGTCGCCTCCGTCGACGACGATGGCTACTACTGGTACGTGGGCCGCGCCGACGACGTGTTCAAGAGCTCCGACTACCGGATCAGCCCGTTCGAGCTGGAGAGCATCCTCATCGAGCACGCCTCGGTCCAGGAGGCCGCCGTGGTGCCGAGCCCGGACCCGATGCGCCTGTCGGTGCCCAAGGCGTTCGTGACGTTGTCTCCGGGGCATGAGCCCGACCGCGACACGGCGCTCGACATCTTCCGGTTCATCCGCGGGCGCATGGCGCCCTACCTCCGCATCCGGCGTCTGCAGTTCGGCGCGCTGCCCAAGACCATATCCGGCAAGATCCGCCGAGTGGAGCTCAGGCGCGACGAGCACGCGCACAGCGGCGAGCGGCGCGGGGTCGACGAGTTCTGGGAAGAGGACTTCCCGGAGCTCAAGTCCGGCGCGTAGCAGCGCAGGGGTCGGCGCGCACGGCGCGCCCACGCGGTCGAGCGAGGCTGCGGTGTCGGCTTCGTCGAGCATGCCCAGGCGCAAGCGCCTCCACAGGACGTCGGCGGTGCTGCGCGCGTACTCGTGCCGGGCGCCGTACACGACCTCGGCCTCCAGGTAGGGCTGGCCCTCCCTGAGGCGCCGCCCCAGCCCGTCGGTCGCCAGCCCGGCCACCTCGGCGGCGAACCCGCCGTAGGCGCGGTTCAGGTAGCTGGCCACGTCCGCGTCGAGCGAGAACCGCTCCTGCAGGGCGCCGGCACCCTGTGCGCTGAAGTCCTCGCCGCCGGCCAGCACCAGCGTGGCGGTGCTGCTCTCCGAGCGTGGGGAGAGCTCGCCGACGCGAACAGCCTCGTTCACCGCGTCCACGGCCATGCGGCGGTAGGTGGTCCACTTGCCGCCGGCGATGGTCACCAGACCGGCGGGACCGACATTGACGACGTGATCGCGGGAGAGGCCGGCGGTGTCGGCCGCCTGCGGGTCGGAGACCAGCGGCCTGAGGCCGGACCAGGCGGCCTTGACGTCCGCGCGTGACACCGGGACGTCGAAGTAGCGCTCCACGTGCCGGAGCACGTAGGCGATCTCGTCCTCGTGCGCCCGCGGGTGCTCCTCGATGCTCGCCTCGTTGTCGGTCGTTCCCACGAGCGTGTGCCCCAGCCAGGGGAGGAGGAACAGCACGCGGCCATCCTCGGTCTGCGGGATGAGAAGTCCGGTGCCGGGCGGCGAGAAGCGCTGGTCGAGCACGATGTGGATGCCCGAGCTGGCCGTCACCATGGGCTTCGCGTCCGGGTCCTCCATGCGGCGCACCGCATCGGTGAACGGGCCCGTCGCGTTGACGACGGCTCTGGCGACGAGCTCGAAGCTCTCGCCGCTGAGCCGGTCGGTGAGCACCGCACCCCGGACCTTGCCCTCTCGCTGGACGAGGTCCTCCACCTCCACGTAGTTTGCGGCCGCGGCCCCTTCGCGGGCGGCGGTGAGGGCGATCGCCAGGTTCATGCGGGCGTCGTCGAACTGACCGTCGTAGTACAGCACCCCGCCCCGCAGGCCCTGGTGCTTGAGCATGGGGAAGCGCTGGAGCGCTTCGCGGGCGTCCACGAAGCGGCTCGGCTGCAGGTTGGCGCGCCCGGCCAGCCAGTCGTAGAGCTTGAGGCCGGTGAGGTAGTAGGGCACCTCGAGCCAGTTGTACAGAGGGGTGACGATCGGAAGGGGATGGCTCAGGTGGGGGGCGATCCGCAGCAGGACGGCGCGCTCGTGGAGCGCATCGCGCACCAGGTTGAACTGGGAGCGGTCGAAGTGCTTCACCGCTGCTTCGAGGTAGCGCACGCCACCGTGGATGAGCTTGGTGCTGCGGCTACTGGTGCCACACGAGAAGTCGCCCCGCTCCACCAGCGCCACGCGCAGACCGCGGGTCGCGGCGTCGAGCGCGACGCCCGCGCCCGTGGCCCCACCACCGACGACCAACAGGTCGAACGGGCCGTCGTCTGCCCGCAGGCGGGCGATCTGTTGCTCGCGATCGGGCCAGGTCGGCCTCATGCTTCCACCCACTTCCCGGCACGTTCCAAGGCGCGCCTCCAGTCATGCAGCAGGGCCGCCCGTCGGCGGTCGTCCATGGCGGGCTCGAAGCGCCGCTCCACGGTCCAGTGGCCGGCCAGCTCCTCCCGCCCCGACCAGAATCCGACTGCAAGGCCCGCTAGATAGGCCGCGCCGAGGGCGGTCGTCTCGGTGATGGTCGGGCGCACCACCGGCACGCCCAGGATGTCCGCCTGGAGTTGCATCAGCAGGTCGTTGCGGGAGGCCCCGCCATCGACGCGGAGCTCCCGGATGGGGGCGCCGCTGTCCGACTGCATGGCCACCACGACGTCGGCGACCTGGAAGGCGATCGCCTCCAGGGCGGCGCGTGCCAAGTGGCCCGCGCTGCTGCCGCGGGTGAGCCCCACCACGGTGCCGCGAGCGTAGGCGTCCCAGTGGGGCGCTCCCAGGCCGGCAAAGGCCGGGACCAGGTAGACGCCGCCGTTGTCCGGAACGCTCGCGGCCAGGCTCTCGATCTCCTCGGCCGAGCGGATGAGCCCGAGACCGTCGCGCAACCACTGCACCACCGCCCCGGCCATGAAGATGCTCCCCTCGAGCGCGTAGTCGACCGAGCCTCCCACGTCCCACGCCACGGTGGTGAGCAGGCGGTTGGCCGAGTGCGTCGGCGTGGAGCCGGTGTTGAGCACCAGGAAGCAACCCGTGCCGTAGGTGTTCTTCACTTGCCCGGCCTCGAAGCACGTCTGCCCGAACGTGGCCGCCTGTTGGTCGCCCGCCATACCGGCGAGCGGAACGCCGGCCAGGACGCCTTCGCGGATGATGCCGTAGACCTCCGAGCAGGAGCGCACCTCCGGCATCATCGCCCTCGGGATCCGCAGACGATCGAGCAGCACATCGTCCCAGTCGCGTTCATGGATGTTGTAGAGCATCGTGCGGCTGGCGTTGGAGATGTCCGTGACGTGGAGCTCCCCACCGCTGAGGCGAGCCGCCAGCCAGCTGTCGATGGTGCCGAAGGCCACCTCGCCACGCTCCGCCCGATCGCGCAGGCCGTCCACGTGATCGAGCAGCCAGGCCAGCTTGCTTCCCGAGAAGTAGGCGTCCAGGACGAGGCCAGTCCGCGCCTGGACCTCGTCTTCGAGCCCCTCGGCGCGCAGCTGGTCGATGAGCCCGGCCGTCCGCCGGTCTTGCCACACGATGGCGTTGTGCAGAGGCTGCAAGGTCGTGCGGTCCCACACCACCGTGGTCTCCCGCTGGTTGGTGATGCCCGCTGCGGCCACGTCCTCGGCGCGGATCCCCGCGCGCGCCAGGACCTCGCCGAGCACCGCCGCCTGGGAGGACCAGATCTCCGTGGGGTCGTGCTCGACCCAGCCGGGCTGAGGGTAGTGCTGCTCGAACTCGCGCTGCGCGAGCGCGCGGATGGAGCCGGCGTGGTCGAAGAGGATCGCGCGCGAGCTGGTCGTACCCTGGTCCAGCGCAACGACGAATTCGGGCACCGTTCACCTCCGGGGCGGATCGTCTCCGCCCGGGACGCGCCCGATTCGACACCGGCGCGGTCCCATGGTCGCAACGTACCCCCGGTCGGCCTCAGGTGCTCAGCAGGTCCCGCAGCCTGAGCCGTGCGTAGTCGCGATCCCCATCCAGCGCCTGCTCTAGCGCCGCGACCTGGCGTGGGAGCAGCCGCCCACGCCCGTGTACGCGCGACTCGTAGCGCCCCACTCCGAAGCCATCGAGGAACGCCTCGGTGATCGCCTGGGTCGGCAGGGCGCGCGTCGAGAAGGCCTCGAGCGACAGCTTGTCGAGGGCGGGGAACGTGTGCAGGCACAGGTGCGACTCCGCGCCCACCAGCGCTGCGCTGATCCCCTGCCCGCCATCGTGGGCGACACGGAGACGGAACACGCCGCCTGCCGCCTCACCCATCAGCACGAGGGTGGACCGGAGCACCGCCTCGACCCGCTCCTCGTCGCTCAGCCGCGCGGCGTCCGCACGGAAGCCGTCGAGGATCAGGTGGGTGCCGTAGCCGAGGGTGTCGTAGCCGTTCACCGCGCCCAGCCTACCACGGCCCCGATGCCGTCCACAGGGCAAAAGGCCCGCCTGCGACGACGTTCATGGGGTGCCGCTGGAGGCGTCTGGCGTGATGGCCTGCGCCGCCTGCTTCAGCGCGGAAGCGACGTCGCTGTCGGGCGAGCCGAGGATGGCCGATAGCGCCTGATCCATCGGTCCCCAGACGGCACCCATGGCGGGCACGTTGGGGATCGCCTGGGCATGGGCGAGCGCGGCGCCGAAGCCGGCGACGATGGCGTTGTCGGAGACCTTGGCGAGCGCTGCCGTCGACGCCGGGATCAACCCCGCCCGGCGCGCGAGCGCCGCCTGGGCCTCGGCCGTCGTCAACCACTTGGCCAGGTTCGCCGCGCCCACGGGGTCGTCGCTGTAGTGGTTGAGCAGCACCCCGTCGACGTTCATGAAGCCACTGAACGGCGTCCCGTCTGCCAGCGGCGGCATCGGCATCACCCGGATGGGGATGCCGGCCGCCTGGATTGCCGGCACGGCCCAGGGGCCGTCGAAGGTCATCGCCAGCTTGCCGGCGAGGAACAGCTTCCGCAACCCGGCGTAGTCGACCTTGGGGGGCAGGAGGGCATCGGTGAACCGCAGCGCCTGGAGCGCCTCGGCCCCTCGCACCGCGCCGGGCGTATCGAGTCCGCTACGCGTGGGATCCGGCCCGCCGCTCGCATCGCGACCGAAGACGGTGCCGCCGTAGCTGTGGATCCAGGCATAGCTGTAGTAGAAGTTGCCGGCATCGAAGGCGAAGCCGTAGCTCCCGTCGGCCGTCAGCGAGCGCGCCAGGCTCACCAGGTCGGGGTAGCTGGCCGGCGGTGTCGGCACCAGCCGGGTGTTGACGATGAGGGCAGGCCCCTGGATCGATAGCGGGAGGCCGTAGAGCGTGCCGCGGTACCGGAAGGCGAGCCTGGCCTGGTCGCTCAGGCCGGCCAGGTAGCGGTCGGTGGCGAAGCTCCCGACGTCGGCCAGGATGCCGGCATCGGCCAGGGCCGAGAATTGATCCTGCGGGACGCCCACGAAGACGTCGCCCGCTCCACCCTTCTCGGCCTGCACCATCGCCCCCTGTTTGATCTCGCCGAGCTTCATCGGCACGACCTTCACCTGCTCGTCGAAGGCCTGGCCGTAGGACGTGCTCTCGCTCTGCAACCACGCGAGGGCGGCGCCCTGGTAGGTGGTCCAGACGGTCAGCCCCTGGGCGGCGGCCGAGGCAGTGACTAGGCCGACCAGTGCGAGCGCCAGCGGTGCGGCGCGCCGGACGGCGCGGCCCACGCGCTCGGGCCCGGGCATCACGAGCGGCAGCGGGCGGCGCGCCGGTAGCGGCTGCGCCAGCTCCGCGGGAGAGGGGAGAGGGTCTCACTCACCCCCTCAGCCTAGCCCGGCGCGAGCCGGGGTCTCAGCATCAGCGAGCGCCGCCCTGTTTGCTCGCCTGCCGCTCGGCCTCCTCGCGCAGGGCCCGCGCGTTGCGCCGCTCCCGCTCCCGGGTGGCGAGCCGGTAGCCGCCGGCGGCCGTGCGGACGACGCGCCCGTCGATCTCGAGGGCGGTGAGCCGCCCGGCCAGGCGGCCGAAGGGCTCGTCCAGGACAGTGCCGAGATCGTCGAGGGTGGCCTCCTCGACGTCGTAGAGTGCGTCCAGCAGAGGTGCGTCCGGGGCACGGCCGACGACCGCGGACGCGGGCTCGCCGGATGCGGCGGCGCGCCTTGCCGGGCGGAAGCGGAACAGCACGTCCTCGAGCTCCGTCACCAGCAGGACGCCGTCGCGGATCAGCCCGAGCGTGCCCGCGACAGAGGGGTCTCCGGGCCTGCCGGGGCAGGCGTAGACGTCCCGGTGTTGCCGCCGCGCGTGCTCGGCGGTGCCGTGGGCGCCCGATCGGAGGCCCGCCTCCACCACCACGACCAGCCGCGACAGCCCGCTGATGAGCCGGTTGCGCTCCGGGAACCGGTGGCGCTCGGGGCGCACCTCGGGTGGATGCTCGCTCAGGATGGCGCCGCCCCGGTCGAGGATGCGCTGCGCCAGGCCGCGGTGGCTCGGGGGATGGAGGTAGCGGTGACCTCCGCCCAGCACCGCGACCGTGGGCCCGCCG
>JARRMM010000156.1:0-5670 GCA_037386005.1 Deinococcales bacterium
CATTCTAGCCCGGCACACGGCCGCTGCGCGGCGCTCCGATGGGCCGCGGGACGCTACTTCGCCTCGAGCCAGTTGGGCCCCACGCCGACGTCCGCGACGAGCGGGACCTCGAGCGCGTAGGCGTCCGCCATGGCCTCACGGGTGGCCTGGGCGGCGGTCTCCGCCCGCGCCGCCGGCACCTCGGCCACCACTTCGTCGTGGACCTGCAGCAGCAGCCGGCCGCCGAGCCGCTCGAGCTCCGGCGCCAGCCGCAGCATCGCCAGCTTCATGATGTCGGCGGCGCTGCCCTGGATCGGCATGTTGTAGGCGGTGCGCTCGGCGTACTCGCGGGCGTTCCGGTTGGGGCTGTGGATGTCGGGGATCAGCCGCCGCCGCCCCAGCAGCGTCTCCACGTAGCCCTCCTCCCGGCAGAAGGCGAGGGTGTCGTCGATGTAGGCGCGCACGCGCGGGTAGCGCTCGAAGTAGGTGGCGATGGTCCGCTCGGCCTCGGCCAGGTCGATGTCCAGGTCGGCGCTGAGGCGGCGCGCCCCCATGCCGTAGAGGATGCCGAAGTTGACGACCTTGGCGCGGCGCCGCATCTCGCTCGTGACCTCCTCCGGGCCGACGCCGTACACCTCCGCCGCGGTACGCCGGTGGATGTCCTCGCCGCGCCGGAACGCGCTGATCAGCACCGGCTCGTCGGCGACGTGGGCCAGCACGCGGAGCTCGATCTGGCTGTAGTCCGCCACCAGCAGCAGGCTGCCTTCGTCGGCGATGAAGGCGCGCCGGATCTGCCTGCCCAGCTCCGTGCGGACCGGGATGTTCTGGAGGTTGGGGTTGGTGGAAGAGAGGCGCCCGGTGGCCACCACGGCCTGGTTGAAGGTGGTGTGCAGCCGGCCGGTGCGGGCGTCGACCAGACCGGGGAGGGGGTCCAGGTAGGTGCTCTTGAGCTTGCTCAGCTCGCGGTGTTCGAGGATCAGGTCGACGGCCTCGTGCTCGCTGCGCAGCGGCTCCAGGGCCGACACGGCGGTGCTGCGCTTGCCGGTGGAGGTGCGCCGCCCCGCCCGCAGCCCCAGCTTCTCGAACAGCAGCCACGCCACCTGGTCGCGCGAGTTGACGTTGAAGGAAGGCTCCCCGGCCAGCTCCCGGACGCGGCTCTCGATGGCGTCGATGGTCCCCGCCAGGGCCTCGGACTGGCTCCGTAGAAGGTCGACGTCGAGGCGCACGCCCGCCATCTCCATGGCCGCCAGCACCGCCTGCAAGGGGCGCTCGAGCCGCTCGTAGACCTCGCGCTGCGCACCTTCGAGCCGTGGCGCCAGGATGCGGAGGAGCTCGGCGGTGGCGACGGCGCGACTGCCGGCGTCCGTTCCCCACTCGCCCGCGCCGTGGCGCCGCACCAGTCGCTCGGGCGAGGCCCCGCTCGGATCGAGCAGGTAGGCCATGAGCAGCGGGTCGTCCCCCGGCTCGGCCGGCAGCCCCATGCGGCGCGCCACGACCACCAGTGCCTTGGCATCGCAGGCGGTCAGCGGCGTCTCCCGGCCGAGCACCGCTCGCCGGTCCGCGTCGTTCTCGGCCCGGGCCACGGTGCCCTCCCGTGCCAGCGCCAGGTCGGTGAGCCGGGCCGTGGTGGCGCGCTCGCCGTCGAGGACGAAGCCCACCGCGCCCTCGGGGACGAGCTCGCTCCAGGCCACGGTGCGGTACTCGGCCTGTTGCGTGAGCCCGAGCTCGTGCAAGACGGAGCCGAACTCCAGCTCCTGCAGGAGCTCCGTGAGCGCTTCGCGGTCGGGTTCCCGGCGCTTCCAGACGTCCGGCTCGACGGGGATGTCGGCATCGGTCCGGATGGTCGACAGCTCGCGCGAGAGCCGCAGCTCCTCCAGACCCTCGCGGATCTTGCGTGCGTAGGAGGCGGGCTCGACCGCGTCGAGATCGGCGAGCACCGCGTCGAGGGAGCCGTAGCGCTCGAGCAGCGTGCGTGCGGCCACCGGCCCGATCCCCTTGACGCCCGGCAGGTTGTCGCTGCTATCCCCCGTCAGGGCGCGGTAGTCGATCCACTGATCGGGGCGGACGCCGTAGCGTGCCTCCACCTCGCTCGGCCCCAGGGCTTCCGCACGGTCGGGGTTGCGCACCCGCACCCGCTCACCGACGAGCTGCAGCGCGTCGCGATCGCTGGTCACGACGTCGACCCGGTAGCCCAGCGCGGCGCAGCGCCGGGCGACGGTACCGATGAGGTCGTCGGCCTCGAGCCCGGGCACTTCCAGCCTGGGTACGCCCATCAGGTCGAGGAAGCGCTTGATGACCGCGATCTGCGAGGGGAGGTCCTCGGGGGTGGGCGCCCGCCCGGCCTTGTAGGCCTCGAAGCGCTCGTGCCGGAACGTCGGCACGGGAGCGTCGAACGCCACCACCACGACGTCACCGTCCTCGCGCAGCAGCCGCAGCAGCGTGCGCACGAAGCCGTAGATGGCGTTGGTCGGTTGGCCGCGTGAGGTGGACAGGTCGCGCATCCCGAAGTAGCTGCGGTAGGCGATGCCGTGTCCGTCGATCACCACGACCCGGCCGGCGCCCGCGCCGGGCGCGCCTCCCGGGCCGCCGGACCCCGGCGCGTCCTTGGCGTCCAGCCGGGCATCGAACAGCCCGCTCTGGTGGGTTCCGCTGCGGCGCGCTCCGTCATCGCCCGTCATGGCGTCAGCATAGCGTTCCGACCCTCACGCAGCCGCGCCGCACCGGCCGGAACGGAGCGCGTCCCTCACGTGGTAGGGTCCCGCATGGTCGTCAACGGGCGTCGCGTCACCGCGACCGAGGGACGGATCTACACCAACGAGTTCCGCCTCTACGGTCTTCTCCATCTCCCCGACTTCGTAGGCACCGCGCGGCTTCTGAACCTCACCGACCGTCCCTACCTGCCGGTCACCCGTTGCATGGTGTACGACGCGGGCTTCCGCCATCCGCCGGAGAACGCCGCGCTCCAGTACGAGACCGACTTCGCAGCCGTGCCCAAGGAGCACATCATGTGGGTGGTCGGAGGGCGGGCCGAGGAGCCGACGGAGCACGTGCGGCACGAGGCGAGGCTCGTCTACGTGATGTACGCGAGCTACGTGCTCACGGGGCGGCTCTACCTCATGCCCGAGCAGCGCGTCTCCGACTACCTCCATACCGTGTTCACCGACCGCCCGTTCCAGGACCTGCACGGTGCGCGCGTGCTGCTCCCGCGTCGTGACGTCCCGCTGGAGGAGTTCGAGGTGCTGCAGTACCACGACTTCGTCACCATCAACCTGAAGCAGGCGGGCGGCGTGTTCGACATCAGCGCCAACGGCGGGAAGGGCTTGCACCTCGACGACGGGGAGGTCTAGGGCACCCTCACAGGTTCCAACCGCCAGCGACCTCGAGGGTGGTGCCGGTCACGAAGGCCGCCTCGGGTGACAGCAGGTAGCGTACCGCCGCCACCAGCTCGTCCAACCTGCCGGCGCGGCCCATGGGGATCTCGCCGAGCGGTTGCGTGACGCTGTTCTCCATCACGCCCGGGCTCACCACGTTGACCGTGATCCCGGCCGCGGCCTGGCTGCGGGCCAGCGCCTTGCTGTAGAGGATGACGCCGGTCTTGGCCGCCGCGTACGCCACGATGGAGGGACGTGCCTTGAGCAGCTCGGCGCCGGCGTAGCCGATGTTGACGATGCGGCCGCCGCCCTGCCGGCGCAGGATCGGGACGGCGCTCTGGCAGGTGTAGAAGGTGGCGTGCAGGTTGCTGTCGAACATGGCATGCCAGGTCGCGGCGTCGAGCTCGTCGAGCGGCCCGAAGTGGTAGTTCCCCACGTTGTTCACAAGCACGTCGAGACGGCCGAGCTCGCGGTGCGCGCCTTCGACCAGGGCGCGGGCCTCACCCTCGACCGTCACGTCGGCCTGCAGAACGGAGGCGTGGACGCCGTGCGTACGGGCTTCGCGGGCGACGGCCGCGGCCTCGTCGGCGCTCCTGCGGTAGTGAACGGCGACGTCGTAGCCGTCTGTGGCCAGGGCGAGCACCAGCGCTCGACCGATGCCGCGCGCCGACCCCGTCACCAGGGCCGCGGGTCGCTCGGCGGTCGGATCAGTCACGGCGCTCCAGGCGCGGCGTGTCGAAGCCGTGTTCCAGGTAGTGCTGCACGAGCACTACGGTAGGCCGGTTCAGCTCCATGGTGAGCGCCTCCTCCGGGGTCACCCAGGCGTAGGCCTGCGCCTCGTCGTTCAGGCGCACGTCTTCGCGCGTGCTGCGCGCCACGAAGTTGAGCAGCACGAAGTGGGCCGGTCGGTGGAACTCCGGGCTCTCGACCGCCTCCTGGACCGGCGCCCAGTGGACGTCCTCCAGCTCGAGGCCGGTCTCCTCCCGCAGCTCGCGGCGCACGGCCTGCGCCATCGTCTCGCCGTACTCGATCTTGCCGCCGGGCACGCCCCAGCGCTCGCGCCACTTGTGCGTGCGCACCAGCAATACCCGGCCCGAGGGCCCGACGACGAGCGCGCCGACCGTGGCGACGGGTCGCGGCGTGGCGCGCTCCGCGCTCACGCGGCGCTCCCGCTGCCCTCGCGCAGCGTCCGCCGGAGGCGCACCACGCGGATAGCCTGCACCGCGACGACGTAGACGAGCTGGAGGTACACGGCGGGCACGAAGAGGTAGGGGCGGCCGAGCAGGCACAGCGCGCCCAGCAGCGCGAGCTGCGTGCTCAGACCCAGGTTCACGATGCTGGCGCTGGAGAACAGGTCGGACCAGGCCAGGCGCAGACGGGCGGGTGCGTCGGCGTCGGGGGTGCCCGTGACCTGCTCGAAGAGGCGACGGTCGCACCACGTGAGCAGGCGGTCCTGCGGCTCCAGCAGCGCCCGGTACACGGCGCGGGGCGCGGTCAGCACCCACCGGGGAGCGTCGGGCGGGAGCTCCGCTGCGCGCGTGCCGTCCTCACCCCGGAGCGTCCGGTAGCGGCGCTCGAGATTGAAGTCGAGCGAGAGGATGAGGGTCAGGGCAAGAAAGGCGCCCGCGGCCCATGCAGCGGAGCCGTGCCGGGCCAGCGCGGCGAAGAGCGCCAGGTTCACGACCAGGTCGACCACGGTGTCGAGGTAGCGCCCGGCCTCGGTCACGCGACCGGTCGCTCGCGCGAGGCCACCATCGATGTTGTCCAGCACGGTCTTGACCTGGAGCAGCAGCGCAGCGCCGAGCCAGGCTGCACCCGCTTGTGTGGCGAGCAGCGCCGCGGCCGCCAGCCCGATCAGGCCGTGGGCGGTCACCACTGTCGTGGGCGCGATGCCGGCGCGTGCGCCCCAGGCCACGCCGCGGCTCGCCAGCGGTTGGACCAGGACCATGATCCACTCGCGGCGCGGGCGGGGCTTGGCTGCCTCGGGGAGGTTCACGACGCTCCATGCTAGCAGAGGCTTGACCCATTGGATGCCGTCCCTGCCCACGTTTCCAGCGCTCCGTCGTCCGTCGCTTCAGCGCCGACGATATACTCGCCTGGATGTTGCCAGGCCCGTTCGGTACCGTTGCAGACGCGCTGACGTACATCGTCGGCGTCGCGCTGCTGTTGGCGGCGTGGCGCGGCATGTGGCGGGGGCGGGCATTGGCGGGCGTCGAGCACAGCGACACGCTGCTTTTGGGACACCGCGGCACGCGCGGGGTCGAGCCCGAGAACACCCTGGCCGCCTTCCGGCGCGCGTTCGACGAGGGCCTCGACGGTG
>JARRMM010000157.1:0-5576 GCA_037386005.1 Deinococcales bacterium
TCCACCTCGTACTTGTCGAACAGCAGGCGCTGCAGCTCGGCGTCGGACTCCTCGAAGTTGTAGCGGCAGTGCTGCACCTCGAAGTCGCCCCGCAGCGCGCCCATCGTCACGCCCGGGGCGTACTACACGTCGAAGGCGTGGTCGACGCCCTGCAGGTACATGGCGATGCGTTCCAGCCCGTAGGTGAGCTCGACCGACACCGGCCGGCAGTCGAACCCGCCGACTTGCTGGAAGTAGGTGAACTGCGTGATCTCCATGCCGTCCATCCACACCTCCCAGCCCAGGCCCCAGGCGCCCAGCGTGGGCGATTCCCAGTTGTCCTCCACGAAGCGGATGTCATGCGCGTGGGGGTCGATGCCGAGCCGGTAGAGCGAGTCCAGGTAGACCTGCTGCACGTCGAGGGGCGACGGCTTGAGCAGCACCTGGTACTGGAAGAAGTACTGGAAGCGGTAGGGGTTGTCGCCGTAGCGTCCGTCGGTCGGGCGGCGGCTGGGGGCCACCCCCGCGACCCGCCAGGGCGCCGCTCCGAGAGAGCGCAGGAAGGTGGTCTGGTAGAAGGTGCCGGCCCCCACCTCGGTGTCGTGCGGCAGCGCGATCACACACCCCTGGTCCGCCCAGAAGCGATCGAGGCCGAGCATGATATCTTGAAACAGCACAGAAGCTCCTCGAGGCGTGCGTAGCGTTCCGGTCCCTGGTCCAGCGCGGGGCAAACGTAACGAACGCCCTTTCTGGACTCACATCAGGCGGGTACTATACCATCATGATTCGGCGGCAAAAGGCGAGCAGCAAGGGGCCGAATCGACCGACGCCTCCTTCTCCCCTTCGGAGGGCACCTTGAACAGGTACGACGATCGAGCGAGGTTGGTCTTCCACTTCGCCCGCGAGGAGGGCTCCAAGCTCGGGCACGCCATGATCGGTCCCGAGCACTTGCTTCTGGGGCTCATGCGTGAGGGGGGGACCGCCAGCAAGGTCCTGGCGGAGTTCGGCGCGACACTCGAGGGCTTCCGCAGGCAGGTGGAAGAGATGGTGGGGCGCGGCGACGGCCTGCCGCGCAACGAGACGGCCGCGATCACCCCGCGGGCGCGCCGGGTCATGGAGCTGGCGGGCTCGGAGGCGCGCAGCCTGGGCAGCAACGTCATCGCCACCGAGCACATCCTGCTCGGCATCATCCGCGAGGGCGACGGCGTCGCCTACCGCATCCTCCAGAACCTCACGCGCGACGTCGACACCGTCCGCTGGCGTATCCTGGCCGCCGCGGACCCGAAGAACCAGACCGAGACGGTCAACACACCGTTCCTCGACGAGTACGCCCGCGACCTCACCAAGGAGGCGCGCGAGGACAAGCTCGACCCGGTCATCGGCCGTACCGAGGAGATCCGGCGGGTCATCCAGATCCTCACCCGCCGCACGAAGAACAACCCCGTCCTCATCGGCGAGCCCGGGGTCGGCAAGACCGCCATCGTCGAGGGGTTGGCGCAGGCCATCGTCGAGGGCCGCGTGCCACCGAACCTGTCCAACGTGCGGGTGCTCTCGATCGACCTCAGCAACATCGTCGCCGGCACCAAGTACCGCGGCGAGTTCGAGGAGCGCCTGCGCCAGGTCATCGAGGAGCTCCGCAACGCCAAGGTGGTCGCCTTCATCGACGAGCTCCATACGCTCGTCGGAGCGGGGGGCGCGGAGGGGACCCTCGACGCCGCCAACATCCTCAAGCCTCCGCTGTCGCGGGGCGAGGTGCAGGTCATCGGCGCCACCACCACCGGCGAGTACCACCGGTATATCGAGAAGGATGCGGCACTGGAGAGGCGTTTCCAGCCGGTCATCGTGCTCGAGCCCTCCCCCGAGGAGTCGCTCGAGATCCTGGAGGGCCTGCGCGAGAAGTACGAGGCTCACCACGGCGTGATCATCCCGCAGGAGATGCTGCGCATGTCGGTGCGCTACGGCGAGCGCAGCCTGCCGGGCCGCAACTTCCCCGACAAGGCCATCGACCTGATCGACGAGGCTGCCGCCCGCACCCGGCTCAACAAGTCGCTGGGCTTCCCCGTGATGGAGGAGGAGGACGGCACCCCCATCGTCACCCGCGAGGACCTCGAAGCGGTGGTGAACTCCTGGGGCGGCATCTACGTCGACGAGACCGACTCCGAGAAGCTGGCCCACATCGAGGAGAACCTCGAGCGAAGCGTGGTCGGGCAGAGCAAGGCCATCCACGCGCTGGCCTCGGCGCTGCGGCGCGCGCGGGTGGGTCTGGGCGGCCGGACCCGCGTGGCGGCTTCCTTCATGTTCGTCGGGCCCTCGGGCGTGGGCAAGACCTTCCTGGCGAAGCAGCTCGCCCTGGAGCTGTTCGGCAGCGAGCGGGCACTGGTGCGGCTGGACATGTCGGAGTTCCAGGAGGCGCACAGCATCTCCAAGCTCATCGGGGCACCTCCCGGCTACGTGGGGCACGAGCAGGGCGGTCGCCTGACCGAAGCGGTGCGCCGCCAACCGTTCAGCGTGGTGCTGCTCGACGAGATCGAGAAGGCGCACGCCGACATCTACAACACCTTCCTGCAGGTGCTCGACGACGGCCGCCTCACCGACGGCCTCGGCCGTACGGTCGACTTCCGGCGCGTCATCCTGATCATGACCAGCAACACCGGCTTCAACCGGGGCTCGACCATCGGCTTCCAGGAGGAGGGCAAGCAGGACTCCAACTCGCCGCTGAAGGGCATCTTCAGCCCGGAGTTCCTGGACCGTCTGGACGAGGTCATCGTCTTCGAGACGTTCGATCGCGAGGGCATCGTCGTCATCACCGAGCAGATGCTCGAGGACATCCGCGGTGAGCTGGCCGGTCGCGACATCCACGTCACCTTCTCCAAGGAGGTGGCCGAGTTCCTGGTCGACAAGCTCCCGCGCGGCGAGAGCGCTCGCCCCATGCGCGGCATCATCCGGGAGTACATCGAGGATCCGCTCTCCCTCGAGATCCTGCAGCATGGCTCGGAGGAGCCGCTGCTGGTGACCGTCGAGGAGGGGCGGGTGGTCTTCGCCCGGCCCGTGCCGATGGTCTGAGCGGTTGTCGTGCGACGCACCGGCCGCCTTCTCGAGGGCCGGGCACCGGCCGAAGCCCAGCGCGAAGTGCCGACGTTCGTGTGGCGCGGTATCGTAGGCGGCATGTGGGCGACCGTGCCATGGGGGAGCGTGACGCCGTGGCCCGCGTGACCGTCCGTTACGTGTGCCGCGAGTGTGGCAGCCATTCCGCCACGCCGATGGGGCGTTGCCCCCGTTGTGGAGCCTGGAACAGCCTGGACGAGGAGGTCCTCGGAGGCGGCGATGCGGTCTCCCGCACGGGCCGCCGCGCCTCGGCCCCGGGCGTGGAGCCGGTGCCGCTCGAGTCCGTCACGGACGCGCAACTGGTACGGCTCTCCTCCGGTGAGGCCGAGGTCGACCGTGTGCTGGGCGGGGGCTGGGTCGCCGGCTCGGCCCTGCTGCTGGCGGGCGAACCGGGCATCGGCAAGTCCACGCTGCTCCTGCAGCTCGCGCATCACGCCGTCGAGGCCGGTCGCAGCACGCTCTACGTTGCGGGGGAGGAGTCGCTCGCCCAGGTGCGGCTGCGGGCCGAGCGCCTGGGACTGTCGCGGGGCGTGCACCTCACGCGCGAGACCGACGCGTCGGCGCTGGCCGAGCACGTGCGGGCAGCGGTGCCCGACCTCGTCATCGTCGACTCCATCCAGACCCTGCTGGCCGACCCGGAGGGAACGCCGGGCACCCTCAGCCAGGTCCGCGACGGCACCGCCATGCTGGTGGCCGCCGCCAAGGAGAGTGGCAGCACGCTGGTCCTCATCGGGCACGTCACCAAGCAGGGCTCCATCGCCGGCCCCAAGGTCATCGAGCACGTCGTCGACGCCACCTTCGCGCTCGAGTCGGCAGCCGGCCTGCGCGTGCTGCGCGCCATCAAGAACCGCTACGGGCCCGCCGGGGAGGTCGGCGTGTTCGACATGGCCCAGTCAGGGATGCGCGCCGTGCCCAACCCGTCCGAAGCGTTCCTGGCCGAACGACCGCACGGCGTGCCGGGCTCGGTCGTGCTGGCCGCCCTCGAGGGGCAGCGGCCCCTGCTGCTCGAGGTCCAGGCACTGGCGTCCAAGACGCCCTACGCGTCGCCCCGCCGGGTCGTGCAAGGGCTGGAGCAGCGTCGCGTCGACGTCGTCCTGGCCGTGCTGGAGCGCCGCCTCGATCTGCCGCTGGCCGACCTCGACATCTTCGTGAACGTTGCCGGCGGCCTCCGCCTCACCGACCCCGGCGCCGACCTGGCGGTGGCGCTGGCGGTCTACTCCGCCGTGACGAACCGGCCACTTCCGGAGCGGACCGCGGTCGTGGGCGAAGTGGGCCTGGCGGGCGAGGTGCGCTCGGTGAGCCACCTGGGCCGCCGGCTCGAGGAGGCGCGTCGCGCCGACCACCCGCACCTGGTGGGCCCCAGGTCCCGCGATGGCGGGGACGGCGTGGCCGATCTACGAGAGGCCATCGGCCGCGTCTGGGGGGAGCCCTCGTGAGCGATTCGGCCAACACCACGACCTTTCTGGCACGCGCGGTCTTCAGCCTGGTAGGCGGCCTGGCCGGCTACGGGCTCGCGGTGCTGCTGCTCGATCGCGGCCTGCTGACCGGCCCCAACAACCTGCTCTACCTCACGCTCCTCGGTCTGCTCTCGGCCTACCTGGCGGGGGGTGCGCTGGCCAGCCGCGTCGCGCACACCTGGGAACGTTTCGTCACGCGCGCCGCCAAGACCCCGCCGGAGGCGGTCCTGGCCGCCGGCACCGGCGCCACCGTGGCGCTCCTGGTGACGGTGCTGCTCAACAACCTCCTCGCGGGCGTGCCCGGCTTCACCTGGTACTGGTCGCTGCTGATCGCGGTGGTGCTGGTGTCGGCCTCGTCATCGTTCTTCGTGGTCAACCGCCACCTGTTCACCTTCAACCGGCCCCAGGCACCCGTGGTACCGCGCCCCGGCATGCTGCGTGACAAGGTCATCGACACCTCGGCCATCATCGACGGGCGCATCGCCGACGTGGCCGAGGCCAACTTCGTCGACGGCACCCTCCTCGTGCCCAACTTCGTGCTCAGCGAGCTGCAACGCATCGCCGACTCCGACGACCCGCTGCGGCGCCAGCGCGGGCGTCGCGGCCTCGAGGTGCTCGACCGCATCGCCAAGGAGCACAGCGTTCCCACCGAGGTCATCCACGACGATCCCCAGAGCGCCACGCAGGTCGACGAGAAGCTGGTGCGCGTGTGCCAGGCGCGTGGCGCCGATCTCGTCACGACCGACTACAACCTGAGCCGGGTGGCCGCCCTGCAGGGGGTGCGGGTGCTCAACCTCCACCAGCTCGCCAACTCGGTGAAGGCCACCTTCCTGCCGGGCGAGAAGCTGTCGCTGAGCATCGTGCGGCCCGGTCGCGAGCAGGGGCAGGGCCTGGCCTACCTCGAGGACGGCACCATGGTGGTGGTCGAGGACGGCGGCGAGCTGGTCGGCCGCACCGTCGAGGAGGTTGTTGAGCAGCACCGTCACCAGGAGCGCCACGGTGGCGCCGGTGCCGGCGGCCAGGACCGCCTCCGGC
>JARRMM010000158.1:0-5962 GCA_037386005.1 Deinococcales bacterium
GCGGGATGGCCCCGGCCGGCGAGATGTGGTCGGTGGTGACGGAGTCGCCGACCTTCACCAGCACCCGCGCGTCTTCGATGGGGCGGATGGGAGCGGGCTCCTCGCCCATGTCGATGAAGAAGGGGGGCTCCTGGATGTAGGTGGACTGCTCGTCCCACTCGAAGAGCGTGCCACCCTTGACGGGGATCTCGTTCCACGCCTCGTTGGACTTCTCGATGCCGTCGTACATGCGGCGGAAGACCTCGGGGTTCATCGCCGCTTCGAGGTGCGAGGTGACGTCCTGGAGCGTGGGCCACAGGTCCTTGAGGTACACCGGCCGGCCGTCGGCATCCTCGCCCAGCGGATCGTTGACGAGATCGATGTCGACGGTGCCGGCGAGCGCGTACGCCACCACCAGCGGCGGGCTGGCCAGGTAGTTGGCCTTGACGTGCGGGTTGATCCTGCCCTCGAAGTTGCGGTTGCCGGAGAGCACGCTGGCGGCGACGATGTCGCCCTCCTGGACCGCCTCCGCCACCGGTTCGGGCAGCGGACCCGAGTTCCCGATGCAGGTGGTGCAGCCGTACCCCACCAGGTAGAAGCCCACCTGCTCGAGGTACGGCATCAGGCCGGTCTCGGTGAGGTACTCCGTGACCACCTTGGAGCCGGGCGCCAGGCTGGTCTTCACCCACGACTTCGCCTTCAGGCCGCGCTCGGCCGCCTTCTTCGCCACCAGGCCGGCCGCGAGCATCACCGATGGGTTGCTGGTGTTGGTGCACGAGGTGATCGCCGCGATCACGACGTCGCCGTGGTGCAGGTCGTGCTCGACACTCTTGTACGACAGGTGGCTGGTCGCTCCCAGCGCGGCCTCGTCGAGGCCGAAGCCCCGCTGCTGGAACGGCCTCCGGAGCGCGTCCTGGAACTCCTGCTTCATGTCCGAGAGGAGGATGCGGTCCTGCGGACGCTTGGGCCCCGCCAGGCTCGGCTCGACCGTCGACAGGTCGAGCTCGAGGGTGTCGAGGTACTCGGGGTCGTCCATGCCGTCCGTGCGGAACAGGCCGTTGGCCCGGGCATAGCGCTCGACCAGCTCGACCTCGTCGTCGAGGCGGCCGGTCTGCCGCAGGTAGCGCAACGACTCGGCGTCCAGCGGGAAGAAGCCCATGGTGGCCCCGTACTCGGGCGCCATGTTGGCGATGGTGGCCCGATCGGGAACGGTCATGGCCGCGAGGCCGGGGCCGAAGAACTCCACGAACTTGCCGACGACGCCCTTCTGCCGCAGCATCTGGGTCACGACGAGCACCAGGTCGGTGGCGGTCGCGCCCTCGGGGAGCCGGCCGGTCAGCTTGAAGCCCACGACCTGCGGGATGACCATGTAGTAGGGCTGCCCGAGCATGACCGCCTCGGCCTCGATGCCGCCGACCCCCCAGCCCAGGACCCCCAGGCCGTTGATCATGGTGGTGTGGCTGTCGGTACCGACCAGCGAGTCCGGGTAGACGACCGTACGGCCGTCCTCCTGACGGTGCTGCACCCCCTTGGCCAGGTACTCCAGGTTGACCTGGTGGACGATGCCGGAGGCCGGAGGCACGACGCTGAAGTTGCGGAACGCCGCCTGCCCCCAGCGCAGGAACTCGTAGCGTTCGCGGTTGCGCTGGAACTCGATCTCCGCGTTGTGCGTCAGGGCCAGCGGGTTGTCGTACTCGTCGACCTGCACGCTGTGGTCGATGACGAGATCGACGGGAACCTGCGGGTTGATGAGCTCGGGATCCCCGCCCATGCGCTCCATGGCGCTGCGGAGCGCCGCCAGGTCGACCACGGCGGGAACACCGGTGAAGTCCTGCAGGATCACGCGGGCGGGCTTGAAGGGGATCTCGGCAGCGGCGGGGTTCTTGGGGTCGTACGCCGCCAGGTTGCGGATGTCATCGGCGGTGACGGTGTAGCCGTCCTCGTTGCGCACCAGCGATTCCAGCAGGACCTTGATCGAGAACGGCAGCCGGTCGATGCGGCCGAGGCCGTCTTCCTGGAGCTTCGCCAGCCGGTAGTAGGTCGCTTCGCCCGAGCCGGTATCGAAGACGTCGCGGGCGGAGAACGAGTTCTTGGCGCGGATGTCAGCCATGCTCACTCCTTCGCTTGGGAGGACGTGGGAACGCCGGCACGGCCCGAGGACGCCGGGGGGCGCCGCCGAGCGACTCGGCAGGGACGCGGCCGCGCCCAGGGACGGGCCTCGGCCGCGCATCGCTCCATTCTATCGGCTCCGCGCGCGTTGCCGAGTCGTGCTGACCCGTAGGTATCGCGCGCGAGCCGCAGCCGGGACCGGGCGGGTGAGACGCACGCAGGCCCTCCTCATCCGCTCCAGTCTCGGACTACACTACGTGACATGAAAGCGCCCGATTCACGTTCAGGCGGAATCGCCCCTGCCGGCCGCCCGGCCCCCTACCGCGTGGTGCGCGACCCGGCTGCCGCCGAGCTGCTCATGAACCCCACCACCCTGCGTCAGCTCGCCCCCTTCCTGGGGGAGGCGCGATCGGTCACGGAGGCCGCCGCCGACAGCGGCGACCTCCCGAACACCGTCCTCAAGAGGGTGGAGCGCTTCCTGGCGGCCGGGCTGCTGCAGGTCGCCGAGACGGTGCCGCGGCGGGGCAGGCCCATCAAGCGCTACCGCACGTCGGCCGACCTGTTCTTCGTCCCCTTCGAGGTGACCGCCGCCGAGTCGCTCGAGGCGTCGCTGGCCGAGCGCGACGCCTATTGGGAACGCCTGCTCCGCCGCAACGTCGTCCGCGCCAGGATGGAGGCGCTGGGAACGTGGGGCACGCGCGTGTACCGCGACGCCCGCGGCCGGCTCCAGGTCCAGACGGCGGTGACGCCGGAGGCGAACGCCACCACCCTCGACGCCGGCGCACCGGCGGTGCTGTCGTCGTGGCGCGACAGCGTCATGCTCGACTTCGAGGACGCCAAGGCGCTGCAACGCGAGATGTTCGAGCTGCTCATGCGCTACGAGCAGAAGCGGGGCGCCCAGCGCTACATCGTCCGGCTCGGCCTCGCGCCGGTGCTCGACCCCTGAACGCAGGAGCGTCCGGCCGGGCACGGCCGGCGGCCGCGAGCCGCGACGCCGGCGGCGCTCGGCTGTACCATGGAGGCGTGACCCACGAGCGTGCTGCCCACCGTGCGGCCGGCCTGCTGACTGCAGGCATCGCCCTCCTGCTCGTGCTGGCGAGCTGCGCACCCGCCACGCAGGCACCGTTGCCGAACAGCGAGGCCGCCCATCAGCTCGATCGGACCGCCCGCATCGTCTACCACCGGATGGCGATCGGCTACCTCGAGACGGGCGCGTACACCACCAACGTGCTCGTTGACGTCCAGCTCCCCACCGGCGCCCGCTGGACACTGGAGGCCTACGCACGGGATGGCTCGTCGTACCGTCTGAAGATCACCTCCACCAAGGTCACCGGGATCGCCTGGGAGGTCACGCCGGAGGGGGTCCGGCGTATCGCCACGCCGTAGCGCGACGGACCCGGGGGCTTCGCCCAGGGGTGGGCGTGCCGGCCCCGAGTCCAGGGTCGCCGGAAGGGGTTGTTCATGCCGCCACGCTCCGTTCGTCCACTCCTACGATCACTCCTGTTGGTCCCCCTCCTCGGCCTGTCCGCCGCCTTCGCCGCCACGCCGCTGACGGCGCTCGCGCCCGGATCCGCCTTCCTGGCAGTCCACTTCGGCGGTCCCGGAGCGTCCTATCCAGCGCTTGCGGCCGACCTTCGGTCGCTCGGCACCACCGCCGCCCGGGGCGCCCTGGTGGACACCCTGACGACGCTCGAGGCAGCAGCGCGCGGACCGAAGGCGCACGATGCCCAGGCCGCGGCCGCCCTCGGCGCTGCGCTCGACCTGCTGAAGGGTGGTGGGACGCGAGGCGCCCTGGCCAAGCGCTGCCCCGCGCTCGAGAGCGCCCCCAGGCCCCACCTTCAGGAGGGGTTGTTCACGCTCTCGGCCACCTCGTACGCCCCGGTGCCGGCCGCCCTCGCGTTGCTCCGGCTCGAACCCGGCGAGAGCGACGCGGCGGCCGGCCTGCTGGGCGCCCTGCGGGCTTGTTTCGGGACGGGCACGGCCCTTCAGCAGGACGACGTCGCCTTGGTGTCGCTCACCATCGACGGCGTGACCGTCACGGTGGCGCGGGTCGGCGACGTCCTCGCGGCCGGCTCGACGACCGATCAGGTGCGCGCGGCGGTACGCCTCGCTCACGGCAGCAGCGAGCCGAGCCTGGCCTCGCGACCCGCGGGCTCGAGCCCGGCGCTCTCGGGACCGGGGTTCGGCGTCGCCTTCGAAGGTGCCGCCGTCGCCGACCTGCTGGGGGCCGTCCCCGGCCTGGGGTCCGACCCGACCGCCGACGCCGTCCGGGCCCGCCTGCAAGCGGCGATGCGGACCGTGCCCCTGATGGCCGTCCACCTCAGCGCGCAGCCCGACGGCGTGCTGGTGGAGTCGTGGACCCACGTCGACGCCACAGGCGGCGACCCGGCCCTCGCCTGGCTGCTTCGTTGCGATGGCTGCCGTGCTCGACCCAGTCTGCTGGTCCCGGCGAACGCCCTCTCGGTGAGCGCCTCCAACCTGCGCCTGAAGGCGTGGACCGACTACCTTTCGGGCGCGATCCGCGAGGTGACCCAGGCCGGCGGCGGCGAGCTCGACGCCCTGTCCCTGCTCAAGCAGCGCACCAGGATCGACCTGGCTGGCGACCTCTTCCCCTGGTTGGGTGACGTCGCCACCTCGGTGACGCTCCCGGCCCCTGCGGGTACGCCGCAGGCGCTCCTGGGCGTTCCGGCGCAGATCACCATCGTGCCGGTGACGTCCGCAGCCCAGGCCCGCGACGGCCTGGCGAGGCTGGGCACGGCCCTCCAGGGCCTCCTGGACCAGCTACCCGCCAGCCGTGCCGACACGGGGGGCGTTCCCCCCAACGCCCTGGTCGCCACGCGGAGCGCGACCTATCGCGACGTGTCCATCACCCGCATCCAGATCGGGCCGAGCACCGACCTCGGCGTAGCCCTGGTCGGCAACCGCCTGGTGCTCGCTTCGCCGTCGGCCGCCCTGCACACGGTCATCGACACCTTCCGCGGCGGGCCTACGCTCCACAGCGGCCCTCTGGCGGCCGCCCTCGGGGCGGCACCCGCTGAGGCGATGACGGTGGAGGCGAGCGATCCGGCAGCGTCGCTGCACGGCGCGGCCGCGCTGCTGCGGTCGGCCTCGCAGCCGGTGGCCTTCGCGGTGCAGAGCGCCCTCGCGGGTGTGGTCCAGGCGTCCGGCGACACGAGCACCGGGAACGGGGCGCCGACCGGCCCCGACCTCCGCTCGTTGCTGTCGGCGACCGAGCTCCCCGCCGACGCCCTGGACACGCTGGCGGGCCACCTCGGCATCGCCCGCGGCTGGAGCGTCTGGCAGGCGGGGGCCGTGGTGGGACGCTGGTTCCTGCCGGTACACTGACGTCGAGCCACGCGCGATACGAACCCTACGAAGCGGGTCGGGCTAGGTAGGGCTGTAGACGCGCCTGGTAGGCGCTCTTGGGCTGCGCGCCGATCATCGTCTCCACCGGCTGACCGTCCTTGAACAGGATCACCGTGGGGATGCTCATCACCCGGAACTGCATGGCCACCTGCTGGTTGTCGTCGACGTTGACCTTGCCGACCTTCAGCTTGCCCTCGTAGTCGCCGGCGAGGTCCTCGATCACGGGACTCACCAGGCGACAGGGACCGCACCATGGAGCCCAGAAGTCCACGAGAACGAGCCCGTCGTTGGTCTCGTCCTGGAAGTTGTCGTCGGTCAAGACGTGCGTATCAGCCATGGATCCTCCCGGAGCAGAGCGGCCTGTCGCCGCCCACGTGGCGATTCGTTCCAATCTACGGTCGCCGGCTTCGCCGCCGATGTCACGCAGTAGACACGGGCCATACGAACATCGCATCCGCCGGAGCCCCGCGTTGGACACGCGGCGGAGTCAGGTCCAGAGCCCGGTAGC
>JARRMM010000159.1:0-6610 GCA_037386005.1 Deinococcales bacterium
CTCCGGCAGCATGAGCGCGGACTGGAACGTCTGGAGCAGGCCCTGGCTGGAGCCGGGCGTGGTCAGCGCGATCTTGAACACGCCCGTCGCGGAGTCCCACGAGCTGTAGAGCGCCCAGCAGCAGCGGTTCCACGCGACCACGAAGGTGGGCTGGAGGTTGAAGCTGGGATAGGTGGCGCTGTTGCCCGTGAGGTCCCAGGTGTCGTTCACCACAGCTCCAAGATAGAGGCTCTTGACGGGGCGCACGATGAGAGCCACGTCCGTCAGGTTGAGCAGGCCGCTCGTGACCGACTGGGTGGAGCTCGAGTAGTAGCCGTTGTAGCCGAGCGATCCCTGGAGGCCGACCGTCTCGTAGAGATCGAGACCGAAGTTGAGGCTCCCGCGGCGAAGGTAGGAGATCGGCTGCAGGTCGTCATGCAAGGGCATGTCCGTGAAGAGGTCGACGCTGAAGTTGGCGGGCCCCCACTGACGGTCGGTGAGGACGGCGCGCGTCGTGAAGTCGGTGTTGCGGTATCCCCCGGCGCCGCTGTTCAAGGTGGGGTCGAAGACGGTGTCGTAGCGCACCTGCCAGACCGGTTGCCCGGTCGTGGGCGCGTCCTCGACCCGGAACGACAGGGTCCGGCTCACCGTCGGGTCTCCGGGGAAGCCGAGCCAGGACGGCTCGAGCCACGCCAGCCCGTCCGCCTCGACGGCGGCGATGCCGGGCCAGGCCAGTCGCAACGCGCTCGAGGCGACCGTCCCGTTCGGGAAGCCGAGCCGCTCGGACGCGCTGAACTGCAGCGGCCCTGCCGCGGCGGCGGCGGCGACCGTCAGGGCGGTGACCTTGCCGGCGTTCAGGTCCCGCTCGTACGTGACCTTCAGGCCCGGCGTGAGGTCGTCTTGCTGCAGGGTCCCCAGCGTCACCGAGAGATCGAGTGGGTCCCATGCCTGCGGCGGCTCGCCCGCCGGCGGCGGGGGTGGGTTGTAGTTGTAGCCTCCGCTGATCGCCAGCTCCGCCACGCCGGCGTACGCGAGGCTCGCCTTGGCTTGCGAGTGGGTCTCGTCGGTGACCACACCGGTGAGTGGGTCCGGCGTGGCCTTGAGGTCCTCGACGTGCTCGAGTTGTAGCGAGGCTCGAACGCTGCCGCTGGAGCGCACGGCGAGCTTGGCGTCGATGGTGCCGGGGTCCTGGTTCTTGATGTCGTAGCTGTTGCTGACACTGGCGCTGATCCAGGGTGTCTTCCCGAACAAGGTCAGGGTCGACGTCACCGGCTCGTTCTGCTGGTCGCGGCTGTCGACGAACACGTACCCCCCGGTGACCGCGAGGTTGGCCCACGCCAGCGGGTCCAGCAGCAGCCTGGCCTTCGACTCGGTGCGGGTCCGGAGCGGGATCTGGTCGAAGGCGAACGGGGTCTCGCCTTGCGCCGTATCGCGCAGGAAGGTCAGCGACAACGAGCCGGCTCCGGCCACGCTCTGCTGGGCCGTGATGTCGGCATTCCAGTCGACGAGGCGCTCACCGGTGCCGTAGTACTTGCCAGTGAAGACGCTCTTGCCCGATACCGTCATGCCCGCCCACGGGGAGGCAGGCGTCATCACGAGGGCGTAGTTGTCGAGCAGGCGGCCGGCGGTGACGGTGGGGGTGGCCGCCGCGCTGCGGTTGCTGAGGTTGCTGTTGTCCTCGAACGCCCCCAGATCCAGGAGGGCGCTCTGGACCTGGAAGGGGCCGAAGGTGTAGCTCTTGAGGTCGGTCGGCTGCACCTGCAGCCGGGCGATGGTCCGGAGCGGCGTGGTGCGGTTGGCGTAGCTCGGGGTAGAGACGTCGTCGCCCGGCTTGACGTCCAGGAAACCCTGGCTGCTGAACGTGCCTTGCAGCCCGTCGCTCTGCTGGGTCGTCGACCAGTCGTACTCCCAGATCCGGTTGCGTACGGTGTCGTCGCGGGTGAGGCTGAACGAGTTCGACGGCGGCCCCAGCACCTTCTCGGTGGCGTAGTGGAGCTCGAACTGGAGGGTGCTCTCGCCCTTGGGTCCGCTGGGGACCGTGCCGTCGCTGTTCCGATCGAGCGTGAACGGCGTGTACTGGACCTTGAACTCGCCCTTGCCTCGCTCGGTGTAGAAGCGGTGGTCGAACCCGCCACCCACGTAGGACGTCGTGACCTGGCCGCCCAGCAGGTTGTTCTCGAGCCAGTTCCCGGCGCCCGGCGTCACATCCGCGTAGTAGTGCAGGTCGACGCTCCCGAACGCGTCGGGACCTGCGACGTAGGGCCAGCGTACGGCCACCTCCGCGCGTGTGGTGGCGGTGCCCGTGGTGATGGAGAGCAGCGGCTGACGGTTGGGAGGCGCGAGCGGCACCACCAGAAGGGGGAGCTCGAAGAGCGGTCGGTTCCGCAAGAGCACCGTGACGCCGTAGGCGACGAGGCGGTCCCCGGGGTAGAGCTCGATGCGCGAGGCGTCGAAGCCGTAGTCCTCGATCGACTGGTCGCACCGCGAGCACGGGCTGAAGTGCCCGCTCAGCACGCTGATCTGCCCGGGCACGCGGCTCGCGCTGTCCCCCGTCACGTCGAGCGCCGAGGTGCTGATGATCACGTCCTTGGCCTGGAAGCTCTCGCCCTTCAGGTCGATGACGAGGTCGTTGCCGGTGACGGTTTCACCCTTGGTGGTGTAGCTGCCGTACCCGACGACCCGGACCACCCGGTTGGTGAGGTCGAACTCCACGTGGTTCGCCACCAGCACGCTGTCGCCGATGGTGACGTGGACCTGGTGCCCCTCGAGGACGTAGAGCTGCGCCTGGGTGCCGTCCGGCAGCGTCAGGGTGCGGATCTCGAGCCGGCTGTTGGGATCGCCGCCGGTGTCGATGGTGATCCGCACGGCGTACGCGGCGCTGCTCAGAAGCAGCGTCAGCACGATGGCCGCGAGAAGCGTTCCCCGCGGCACTCAGCGCCTCCAGGACAGAGCCAGCAGGACCCCGCCGGCGACGACGTAGAGTGCCACCGGGGCCCAGCCGGCGACGTAGGCGGGGATCGTCCCCTGCGCGCCGAGCAGCTTCGAGACGCTGCCGGTCGCGTAGTAGACGAACGTCAGGAAGAGCACCGAGACCAGGCCGAGCGGCGCTCCGCGCCGGAAGGTGAACAGCGCCACCGAAAGGGCGAACAACGCGAACGCGGTGGCCGCCAGCGGCTCGGCGAACTTGCGGTAGAGCGCCGTCCACTCGGCGGGCTTCGGGCGTCCCGGGTCCGTGCGGAGGCGCTTGAGGAGCTCGCCCATCGGCAGGTAGACCAGGTCGGGCGTGCCGGTCACGCCGGCCGACAGGCCGCGCACCGGGAGGCTCCCGTCAGCGGCGTGGAAGTCGAGCACGAGCCGGCTGTCCCGGAAGACGCGGAAGCGCAGGTCGTGCAGGTGCCACACGCCGGCCTTCTGGTCGAGGTCCCCGCTGGCCGCCTGGATCACGTCGCGCGGCCCCTGGGTACCTCCCGGGCTGATGACGGTGACGTTGCTGAGGTGGCCGCCGGGTGCCACCGACCCGATGTAGATGCTGCGTCCGAGCGCGTCGGTGAAGAACGATCCCGCTTTGATGACCGTCTCGGGGCTGCGCAGCAGGATGTCCTTCTGCACCTCGAGGGCGCGCTGTTCGCTCCACGGCACCACCAGCTCGTCGTTGGCGAAGGTGATGAGGCTGACGAGCAGGCCCACGCCCAACATCGGCATCAGGAAGCGCCGCGGGCTCAGGCCCAGCAGCAGCGCCGCCTTGATCTCCCCGTCCTGCGACAGTCGGGCGAGCCCCAGGAGGGTGGCGAAGAGCAGCGCCAACGGGAGCCCCGGACCCGCGGCCGCGGGCAGCTTGAACAGCAGGACGCGCGCCACCAGCGGTGCCGGCACGCCACGTGCGAGGACGTCAGCGAGCACGCCCAGCAGGAAGCTCATGAGCAGCAGCACGAGCAGCACGGCCAGCCCCGCGCCGTACAGCGGGAGGATCTCGCGGAAGAGGTAGCGGCTGAAGCGGCTCACGAGCGCAGGCTCCAGAACGCCAGCGCCACCGCGCCGATCCCGGCGACCACCGGCGTCAGCCAGGCGGCCTCGACGGGGCCGAGGGCGCCCGCCTCGTAGAGGTTGCGCGCGAAGACCCACATCGCCCAGAAGGCCACCAGCAGGATGATCGTCCAGGCGAATCCGGAGGAGCGACCGCGGACGCGCAGGCCGAGAGCAGCGGCGATCAGGGCGAACACCACGGCGGTGAACGCGTCCGCCACGCGCCGGTGGAACTGGAAGAGCAGGGGACGGGCGTCGCCGCCGGCCTGGTGGATGCGACCGATCTGCCGCCACAGGGCGTCGAGCGGGAGCGTATCGCTACGGGCCAGCGTCTGCTGGGGGTTCGCCTCGAGCGGGAACGGCACGGTGACCGTGCCGGCTGCGGTCGGGGCCTGGCCGGGGGTGCTGCGCTCGGCCTGATCGAGCGTCCAGGTCTTGGCGGCGCTGGACCAGGTGCCGCTCGGGGCGGTCAGCACGGTTCCGTCGTCGAGGAGCACCAGGACACCCTGCAGCGCGGCCTTCTTGAGATCGCGCAGGTCGCCGCGGATGCGCGCGGCGTAGAACACGCCCTCCCCGTCGATACGGAACGAGGCGTTGGTCTGGACCTGCGCCGGCGGCCGCACGTAGATGAAACTGTCGATCATGTGCTGGTAGGCGTTCTCGGCCCGGGCCTCCAGGAAGCCGTTGTTGACGAGGCTCACGACCCCCACCAGCAGACCGAGCGCGGTCAGCGGGACGAGGAGGTCGACGGGTCGCGCCCCCAGAGAATAGGCGGCCTTGAGCTCCGAGTCGCGGGCCAGCCGGCCCGTCGCGAGCAGCACGGCGAAGACGATGGCGATGGGGAAGCTCAGGTGGAAGAAGTACGGCAGCTTGTAGAGCAGCAGCTCGCCCACCTGTCCGAGCGTTGCTCCCTGCTGGATCAGGAACCGCGCCAGGACGCTCAGCAGGTCGATGGACAGCAGCAGACAGAACGCCGCAACGCCCAGGAAATAGAGCCCCGCGGTCTCGCGGAGCAGGTAACGCGCCAAACGGCCGGGCACCAGCGCAGTATACCGCCGGCGCGCGGTCCCTTCGCGGTGAGGCGCGTCCCAGCCGTCGCTTCTCACATCGTGCGCGGCGGCTAGACTGGGGCGTGCGCGTGCATCTCGTCGCTGTCCAGGCCGCCTTGAGCGAAGGCCCCTACCGGAGCGCCGAGAGCTTCGCCGCCTGGACGGTGCGGCTGGGGAGAGCCGCCTTGGCGGAGGTTCCGTCCGACGGTGCGCCGGTGCTGCTGGCCTTCCCGGAAGCCATCGCCATGCCGCTCCTGTTCACTCTCGGTGGTGGCGGACCGGTGGACGGCAGCGCCACCCTGCTCGAGGCGGCGGGGCGGTCGCTTCGCGGATCGTGGACGGCGGTCCTCGCCGCGGCGTGGCGCTACCGCTCCCCGGGACCTGCCGCCGCCCTACTGGCCCGTGCGCCCGTCGTGTACGACGCCTACGTGGACGCCTTCCGGGAGGTCGCACGGGTGACGGGTGCCACGGTGGTGGGTGGCTCGGCGCTGCTGCCCGACGTCGAGCTGGAGGCGGCCCGGGGTCGGCACGTGACGTCGAGGCGCGTCTACAACGTGTCGTATACCTTCGCGCCGAGCGGCGTCCTGCTGGGGCGCAGCCGGAAGGTCCACCTGACGCCCGGCCTGGAGGGCCGTATCGGCCTGGCCCGGGGGCGGGTCGAGGACCTACCGGTGATGCGGACCCCCTGTGGCCCGGTGGGCGTGGCGGTGTGCCTCGACGGCTGGTACGACGGGGTGGTGGCGACGCTCGATGCCCACGGCGCGGAGGTGCTGGTGCAGCCGAGCGCGAACGAGGCGTCCTGGACCCGGCCCTGGCCGCCCGACCCGAGCGTCGAGGAGGGGGAGGCGTGGCTGGGGCGCGGTCTGCGTGCCCTGCTGCAGGAGCGGGTCAACCTCCGTTACGGCGTCAACCCGATGCTGGTCGGGGACGTGTTCGGGTTCTCACCCCGAGGGCGTTCCAGCATCCTGGCGAATGCTGCCCTCGTTCGGCACCCCTGGGCCGAGGGGCGTGAGGGGGTGGCGGCGCTGGCGCCGAGCGCCGAGCAGGAAGCGATCGTCGTGGTCACGGCGGAGCTGTCCGATCGCCGTCCGAACCACGGTTCGGTACCCTCGGCGCGAGGGTAGAATGCGGCCGTGACCGGGACGCTGGGTCTCTTCTCGCTGGTCGACCTGTTCCAGCTGCTCTCCTCCTCGCAACGGTCGGGGCGGCTCGGCGTCGATCATCCAGCGGGTCTGGCCAGGGTGTACTTCGACAAGGGGCAGGTGGTGCACGCTGAGTTCGGTGAGCTCAAGGGCGAGGACGCGGTCTTCGCGCTGTTCGCCGACGAGCGCGGCAGCTTCGAGTTCCGCCTGGGGATTCCGGCGCCGGACTCGACGATCACAGGCGGTACCGAGAACCTCGTGCTCGAGGCGATCCGCCGTCTGGACGAGGCGCGCCGCGACACCGGACCCACCGTGGCCCGCGATGCAGTTCCCGTCCTCGACACCACCTTCGAGCGCGCCGAGGAGCTCACCCTCAACGACGAGGAGCGTCGCGTGCTGGCGCACGTCAACGCCCAG
>JARRMM010000160.1:0-5170 GCA_037386005.1 Deinococcales bacterium
ATCAGGAAACCCAGGAACATCAGGTTGAGCGCTCCCAGGACGTCGCGGAAGCGCTGCACCTCGGTGGCGAGCGAGGCGGTGCTGATGAAGTAGACCCCGGCCAGCGCGACCAGCACCAGGAGCTGGGACCACTGCGAGGGATCGCGCGCCAACAACCTCAGGTCCTTCACGACGACGCCGCCCGCGGGACCGAGCCGCGCCAGCGGAACCTCCCAGCGGGCGGCCGGCAGTGCGCCGATCGGCCCGCGGCGCCCCGTGGTATCGAGCGACCGGAACCAGCCGGCACGGTACGCCATCGCCGCGACCCGAGCGACCCCCGCCAGGACCAGCAGCGACACCGCCGCGAGCAGCAGCGCGTAGAGCGAGACCTTGCCCTGCAGCGCGCGCCACACGGCCGCACTGCCCCAGGCCGACGGCAGCCAGCTCACGCGGAGCTCGGCGAACCGAGCCAACGCATGGTCGAACTGCGCGGGCGTGAGGTTGCCGAGGCGCTCCGGGCGGAGCGCCCGCATACCGAGCACCAGCGCGGCGGCCAGCCCGACGCTGGCCGCCGTGGCGACCTCCTTGGCGCGGCCCGCCGGGGCGACGCGCATCAACACCAGCGCCGCCAACGCCCCGGCCGCGACCGGCAGCGCATAGAGAGCGAGCAGCGCCGCCATGGCGATCAGGTAGTACCCGGGCGGCGCGTGACGCTCGATCCCCAGCCCCACCAGCACCGGGACCGTGAAGAGGGCGGGGAGCAGCGCACTGCTCGCGTAGGTTTCCGCCACCTTCAGCGAGAACACCCGCACCGGACTGACCGGCAGGCTGAGGAGGAAGGGGAGGTCCTGCGAACCGTAGAGGGTGGCGATGGCTCCGGTGAGCACGCTGAAGGCGACGGCGAGCATCAGCACGGTGAACAGCGCCTCCAGGCTGCGCTGTTCCACCGCCCCGGCGATGCCGCCGATCCCCGGGTAGTCCTCCAGGAACCGTACGCCGTGGCGCGTGCCCGTCAGCACCCCCACGAAGACGCCTCCGAGCAGGACGACGCCGACGAGGGCGCGCGCAGGAGCGCGCCGCAGCGCGTTCCAGGCGCCTCGGAGGCGCATGGCGACGAGGCTCACGCCGACGCCTCCCGGTGGGCCTCCTCCGTGAGCTGCAGGAAGATCGCCTCCAGGTTGGCGTCCCGGACGCCCACGCGGCGGCGCAGCTCGTCCATCGTCCCGGCCGCCTTGATCCGACCGTGATGGAGCAGCAGCACCCGGTCCGCCACGGCCTCCGCCACCTCCATGGAGTGCGTAGTGAGCAGGACCGCGCCCCCCTCGTCGGCCCGCTGCCGCATCAAGGCACGCACGTCGTGGGCCGCCCTCGGGTCCAGGCCGACCATCGGCTCGTCGATCACCAGAGCCGGGGGGTCGTGCAGCAGCGCGGCGGCGAAGGTCAGCTTCTGGCGCATCCCGTGCGAGTAGGTCTCGATGAGCTCGTTCGCAGAGCGCTGGAGGTCGAAGTGGGCGAGCCACGCCTCGGCCTTCGCCTCCCCCTCCTGGACGCGCCGGAGCCGACCCAGGAAGCGCAGCAGCTCACGTCCCGTCAGCTTCTGGTAGAGGTAGGGCCGGTCCGGTACGTAGCCGAGCAACGCCTTCGCCCGCAGCGGGGCGCGCTCGAGGCCGTGGCCGCCGACGGAGACCCGCCCCGCGGTCGGCCTCAGGAGCCCGGTGATGGCCTTGATGGTGGTGGACTTGCCGGCCCCGTTGGGGCCGAGCAGCGCCACCACCTCCCCGGTACGAACGGTGAAGCTCACGTCGTCGACCGCACGGATGCGGCCGTACGACTTGATGAGCCCGTCGACCTCGATCATGGGGCGCGGGCACGCCGCGGAGGCGCGCCCGACCCTCCTCTAGTGCGCCGTCGTCGCCTGTTGCGAGCCCGCCGCAGCCTCCTTGAGCACCGTGTCGTAGGCGACCTTGAGGGCATGGTCGGTGCTCAGGTTGACGATCGCCTGGCCCTGCACGTCGCTGATCTGCGGCTTGGGCCCGAGCGTCACGAACTGGAAGGTCCCGTCCGGGCTGGCGGTGGTGCTCCCCACCGTCTTGCCGCCCACCACGATCGAGATCTTCTGGCCCGGGTCCGCACCGCGCCCGTCCACCGAGATGGTGTTGGGGTAGCGCGTGTCCTTGGCGTAGATGTCGGGCGTGATGCCCTTCTTCTGGATGTTGGTCCGGTCGGGCGTGAGCCACTCGAACGAGACGTAGCGGAGCTGACCGCCGTCGGAGAGCGACACGACCGACTGGGCCACGCCCTTGCCGAAGGTCTGCTCGCCGACGACCTTGGCGCGATGGTTGTCCTTGAGCGCGGCCGACACGATCTCGGAGGCCGACGCGGAGTTGTGGTTGACGAGCACGACCATCGGACCGCTGAACACCTGTTGCGGATCGGCCGAGGCCAGGCGCTGGGTCACGCCGCGCGCCCTCTGGAACACGATGTCCCCGTGGCTCAGGAAGTCGTCCGACACATCGATCGCTTCGGTGAGCAGGCCGCCGGGGTTGTCCCGCAGGTCGAGGATGAGCGAGGTCGCCCCCTCCCTCTTGAGCTTGTCGAGCTGCTGCTTGAGCTGGTCGTTGAGCTTCTGGTTGTTGAACGAGCTCAGAGCCACGTAGCCGACGTGGTCGGGCAGCATGGTCGAGGACACGTCGATCACCTTGATGGTGTCGCGCTGGACCGCGAACTCGAGCGGCTTCTCCTGCCCAGGCCGGCGCATCGTGAGGTGGACGGTCGTGCCCTTGGGGCCGCGCACCAGGTCGGCCACGTCGCCGGAGGTCTTGTCGCTGACGTCGACGCCGTCGACCTTGAGGAAGATGTCGCCTCGCTGGATGCCCGCCTTGTCGGCCGGCCCACCCTTGTAGACCGTGAGGATCTCCACGCCCTTGCCGGTCTGCCGGTTGTGAGGCGTCAGCACGGCACCGATCCCCTCGTACTGGCCGGTCATCTGCTGGTTGTCGAAGGCGGCCGCCTTGGGCTCGATGTAGCTGGTGAACGGGTCGTTGAGGGAGCTCACCATGCCGTGGATGGCACCTCGGATGAGCGTCTGGTCGTTGACGTCGTGCAGGTACCCGGTCTTCAGGGCGCCGAACGCCTGGACGAGCGCTCTCCCGCTGGGGTTGTTCAGGAACTCACCCGCGAAGTCCCGGGAGAGCTGTGCGTTCACGACCGCGGTGGTCAACGCGAGACCCACCAGGCCGAGGATCAGCCATCTACGCTTCATGAAGCCTCCAAGGGGGATTGGACATGTCCTACGAGTATATGCGCGCGGAGCCATTAGAACCGTAAGGACCGGGACCAAGGCGCCGGCGCCGGCCAGCACGTCGCGGAGTGGGGGTGGAGCGCGTGGGTGGCGGGAGGGGTGCGCTATGGTGGTCCTCATGCGTGTCCTGTTCGCCACCAGCGAGGTGGTCCCCTACAGCAAGACGGGCGGGCTCGCCGACGTCGCCGGAGCTCTCCCCCGCGCTCTCGCCGCTCAAGGACACGAGCTGCTGGTGGTCTCGCCCTGGTACCGATCGCTGCGCGCGGAGCCGGCACCGCTGTGGATCGGTGACGTCGACGCGCCCTTCGCGGGGGGCTTCGAGCCCGTGGGTGTGGGCACGCTCGAGGCGGACGGCGTGCGCTACGCCTTCGTCGGCCATCGCGACTTCCAGCGCGAGGACCTCTACGGCTACAGCGACGACGTGCGCCGCTTCTCGCGGTTCACCCGCGCCGTGCCGCAGGTCGCCGCGCGTCTGGGGTTCCTCCCCGACCTCGTGCACGCCAACGACTGGCACACCGGCTACCTCCCGCTGGTACTCGCCCACGGCTGGCACCTGCCCGCGGGCTTCCCCGGCCTGCCCTCGATCTTCACCGTGCACAACGTGCAGTACCAGGGGACCTCGGGGCTGGAGGAGGCGCTGTGGTGGCTGCGCCTACCCGGCGCGTTCGCGCAGGAGTACATGAACCACTTCGGCAGCGCCAACGCCATGCAGGCGGCGCTGGGGTACACCTGGGCGGTGACCACGGTCAGTCCCACCTACGCCGCCGAGATCCAGCGTCCCGAGTACGGCTACGGCCTCGACGGCACGTTCCGCCATGTGCGCGACAAGCTGGTGGGGATCCTCAACGGTCTCGACACCGAGGCGTGGAACCCGGGCGGCGACACCTACCTGCCACGCCCCTACGACGCCGACGACCCGGGCGGGAAGACCGAAGCGAAGCGCGCGCTGACCCAGCGGCTCGAGCTCGACGGCTCGACCCCCGTGCTGGGCGTGGTCTCCAGGTTGGCCGATCAGAAGGGTATCGACCTGCTCGAGGCGGCCGGCGATCGGCTGGTGCGCCAGGGCTGGTCCGTGGCCCTGCTCGGCTCCGGTGACGCCCTGCTCGAGCGAGCCCTCCGCGACCTCGCCGCGCGCCATCCGGGCCGCGTCGGGGCCGTCATCGGGTTCGACGAGGCGCTCGCTCATCTGATCTATGCCGGGTCAGACGCGCTGGCGGTGCCCAGCCGCTTCGAGCCCTGCGGCCTCAGTCAGATGATCGCCATGCGCTACGGGACCGTCCCCATCGCCCGCGACACCGGAGGCCTGCACGACACCGTCGAACATCAGCAGACGGGCTACCTGTTCGAGCACGCCAACCCCGAGGGGCTGCTGTGGGCAACCGGCCTGGCCATGGAGGCCTACGGCAGCGACCGCTGGGCGGCCATGATGCGCCGCGCGATGCGCCGCGATTTCAGCTGGGAGCGCTCCGCGCAGCGTTACGCCGAGCTCTACGAGGGCGTGGTAGCGTCGGCGCGATGACTCGCGGACATCCCGGCCCAAGCGGCGACCCGGCCGAGGGCGCGCCGCCGCTCACCGATTGGCATGACGAGCTCGCCCACGGGCGCTTCGGCGCGGCCCGGCGCGCCTTCGTGCGGGCGGGCCAGGGCACGCCCGTGGTGGGACGCGCCCTGGCCGAACTCGCCGAGGTCGAGGCGTTGGTGCGCGACAAGGCCTGGAGCCGCGCCGTCAAACGCTTCGGACAGATCGAGGACCGCCCCGGCATCGTGCCGTGGGGCCAGCTCGAGGCCGACCTGCCAACGCTTCAGAGTTCCGGGGAGGCGCTCGATCGGCGCCATCCCGCCGCCGCCCTGGCCGCTCACGCGCAGCTTCGACGCAGCCTGTTCCACGCC
>JARRMM010000161.1:0-5131 GCA_037386005.1 Deinococcales bacterium
TCCCTCCTACTTCAGCGACTCCTGGAAGACGCTGATCTGCTCCTGCCGGCCGGTCTGGTCGGTGGTGGTGTTCCAGCGCTGGGCGACCTGGTCGAGCGCCGCCTGCGGGGTCATCTGGCCGGTGATGGCGGCCTGGAGGTTCTGCTCCAGAGCGAGGTCGTAGTCCGGCGTGCCAGGGATGCGCAGGTACTCGTAGGCCTTCTCCGTGAAGTTGGTGGCGTAGGCGTCGGAGATCTGCTTGATGTCGGCCGCGTCGAAGCCGGCCTTGAGGTAGTTGTCGATGTTCGCCGTGCCGTTGGGCGGCAGGAAGTCGGTGTGACGGCCGAGGTCGACGCCGTCGAAGCCCCAGCGCGCGTTCCACAGGTGCATGGAGGGGCTGGAGAGGAAGGCGAACAGGGCGTAGGTGGCGTCGGGGTGCTGCGAGAGCGACGACACCATGCCCGACCAGCTCGCGCCGGCTTCGTTGCCGACGTGGTTGGGCTGGCTCATCGTGTCCCAGCTCTTGGTGGAGACGTTGTAGACCTGGGTCGAGCCCGGAACCGGCGCCACGCCCAGGTGGCCCTTGACCGGCGAGTTGCCGTCGGGCGACTCGACGATCGTGCCGGTGTCACCGAAGTTGATCTGGAAGACCGCCGTGCCCTGGGCGAACATGTTGAACGAGGTGCCCAGGTCGATGGAGGCCGGGTCCTGCGGCCCGCACTTGTAGAGGTCGACCAAGGTCTGCAGGCCCTTCACCGCGGCCGGGTTGTTGATGAGCGGATCCATGTTCTTGGGGTCGAACTGCAGCGTCTCGCTGTAGCCCTGGGCGGCCCCGCCGGGGACCACGCCGTACTGCGCGGCGATCGCCCGGTAGTACTCGAAGAACTGGCTGCCGATCTGCGCCGGCTCGACGATGCCGTTGATGGGCTTGCCGGTGTTCAGTGGATCCTTACCGTTGAAGTAGCACGCTTCCTGCACGAGCTGGTCGAGCGTGGTGGGGACGACCAGATCGTTCCCGGTGGCCTGCTTGTAGGCGGCCTGGACGGTGGGATCGTCGAGCACGTCCTTGCGGTAGTACAGGACGACGCCGTCGGAGTCCCACGGAGAGGCGTACCAGGTGTTCCCCCAGCGGTACAGCCGCTGCAGGCTCGGCTCCAGCATGCCGTCGAGGCCCCACTGCGTCGGGTCTTGATTGGTGTTGTCGAAGACGCCCGGGTACTGGTCGGACTTCATATAGTCGTTGAGCGACACGATGAACTTGCCCGAGACCAGGCTGCCCATGAAGGCCATCGGCACGATGAAGCCGTCGTAGGCGCCGGTGCCGGTGCGCACGTCGTTGAACATGACCGGGGCGAGGTCGTCGAAGGGCTTCTGGACGACGTTGACCTTGGCGCCGGTGAGCTCCTCGAAGGCGGGCACCCAGTTGATGATGCCGCCCGAGATGGCGCCCTTGTCGCCGGCCTGCAGGGTCATGACGTTGAGCGTGATGCCCGCGAACGGCTTGGCGCCGCCGTCCTTCCACGCGTTGGTGATGAGCGTCCCGAGCGTGCCGGGAGCGAAGGTGACGGTGTCGCCCGGGTAGACGCTCTTGAGGACGAACGAGCCGTCCGAGTTGTGGGTGACGTACTGATCGCCTTGCGCGAAGGCGACCGCCATGCCGAGCACGAGGAGTGCTCCCAGAAGTGCCTTGAGTCTTGGGTGTGCGACCATGGTAACGACCTCCCTGTGTTTCTTCCCGGTCGCACGCGCCTACGCGCCGTGCACGGCCGCCTAGCCGCGTTGGACCGTTACCCCTTCCGGCCTTCGTGCCACGCGGGATTTGCCCCGCCCAGCACGCACACAATTCTAAGGTTAACGCTCACGCGACCTGGCCCCTATCGTCACAGCGTCACGCTGAGACACACGTTAGTGGGCGAACCGATCGCTGGGGCCGCCCTCATCGCGCGCCTAGTACTCGACCCGCACCGTCAACCAGGCGCAGCCGTTCCAGCGGTAGGTGGCCGACGCGTTCCCCGAGGCCGACTCCGTCCGCCCGGTGGCGATGGTCCTCACGCTGCCGTGGTAGTGGACCTTCACGATGCCGACGTCGCCGTGGATGCTGGTGGAGGTGGTGTAGCTGTACGTCAGGTCGGTGTAGATGCTGCCGTAGGTGGCGCGGGCGCTGGCGAGGAAGCCCTGGAGGGTGTTGTGGAACGCCTCGCCGAGCTTGGACGCGTCCGGCTGGTCGCTCGTCTCGCACGTCACGCCGGCCGACCCGGCCACCGTCAGCGGCGCCGCCGCCTCCGGCTCGTAGCCGCCGTAGGTGGGGGTGAAGGGGAAGGCGTAGCTCACCCCCACCGACAGGTACGGCGCCCAGCTCCGCTTCGCCAGCAGCGGGACGTTGGCCACGCCGCCCTCCAGATCGAGCCGCGTGTGCAGCGCCAACGGCACGTGCGCGCCGAGGGTGCCGTAGTAGGTGAACTCACCGCCGTAGTAGCCACCACCGATGCCGACGAACAGAGGCACCGGGATCGGCACCGGCGGGTAGCCGCGCAGCTCCAGCCCGAAGTAGGGGCCGATGGCGGTGTCGCTCACCTTGGCCTGGAAGCCGACGTACTGCACCTGCGCCGAGAACTCGAGGGCGGCCGTCTGGTAGCTGGGGAAGCCCCCGGTGATGCCGACGGCGCCGAGGGCCGGGGGTGGGGCGTCGTCGCTGCCCGTCGCGCTACCGGAGGTGTCGTCCCCGGCCGGAGTCGGCGTCACGTCGGCGCTCGTCGCCTGAGCCGATGCACCGGACGAGGTTCCGGTGGCTGGCGCGGCCGAGCCAGTGGGCCCAGCGGATCCGGGAACGGGCACGGCCGCCCATGCCGCGGCGGTCAGGAGCAGTAGGGGGAGCAGCACAGCGAGCAGGCCCGCCCTCGAACCCGCTCGTGCGGCGCGCCGCGCCGCGCACCGGGCGCGACCGGAGACCATGTGATCGGGGAACATGTGATCGGAGAACGCCATCCCTCCCCCATCTCCCGCGGTTCCGCGCGCACGTTCCGCCCACACCTTCCGCCTGCGCGCACCGCCGAGGCTCCCGATGCCCCGCGGCACGCTACCAGGGCGCCCACGTCCGTACTGCGAAGTCCTCCACCCGGCGGAGCACCGAGTCGGACGCGACCGCTCTCAGGGCGAGGGGCCCACAGGCGGGTGATGGGCGCACAGGACCCGTACGCACAAGACCCCGGCGCGCGGGACCCGGGCACCTCGGGCTCAGGGCAAGGGCACCCTGGGTCAGGGCGTGCGCGCCTCCCATCGCCCGTCGACGAACTGGAGGTAGGCGCGCACCTGCCGGACGTACTCCGCCCACGCGAGGTAGAGCGTGCGCCGGGCGTCGCGCGTGCCGGCGAGGGCACGTTGCTGCTCGGCCAGGGCCAGCGCGCGCTCGGCGAGCTCCGCGGCGGCTCGTCGCCGCGCAGCCTCGCGCGGGAAGTCGCGCTCGTAGGCCTCGAGGGCGGCGCGGCTCGCCTGCAGCCTGCGCCGCGACTCCGGCAGCGACGCGCCGTCGGTGGAGAGGACCACGGTGGCCTGGATGCCCACCGACCAGGCATCGGGCCCGCCGGGGAAGCCCAGGCTCAGCTCGGCCCGCGGATGCGCCTCGACGATGCCGAGGTCGGCGTGGAGCGCGACGTTGCCGCTCGCCACGCTGCCGGTGAGGGCGAGGCCCTGGAAGGTGTCGTAGACGCCCGCCTGGCGGAGGTCGGCCTCGGCGCGCCGGACGGCGAGCACCCGGAGCCGGTAGGCGCTGGTGGCCGCCGCTTCGGCCGGCGGCAGCACGAAGCGCACCGGCGCGTACGCCGCCGGGGCGCTCAGGCCGTAGCGGTCGAGCTCGGCTCCCACGGCGGCGAGCTCGAGGCGGGTCTGCTCGAGTTGAAGGCGCAACCCCTCCAGCCCGAGCGTGCGAAGCCGGCGCTGACGGGCGACGGGGGCGGGGATTGCGGGGGTGGGGACGGCGGGCTGATGCGGGTCCGGCGCGGACGCACCGACGCCGGGCCCACCGGGATCGCGGGGCCGCGGCGCACCGGCGGAGCCGCCGGCCAGGGCGGTCACGCCCTCCGGAGGCAAGGCCGTCGCGCCTCCCGCGGGCGAAGCCGGCAGGGCCGGCAGGCCTGCGAGCGCCTCCTCCTGCGTCGCGACCTGCTCCTCGAGCTGCCGGGCGGTGAGCTGCAGCTGGAGCATGCGGGCGTGGGCCGCGAGCGCCCTCGCCGGGCCGCGCCGGCGCACCCGGGCGACCGCCGCACGGGCACGCTCGAGATCCGCGAGGTCGGCGAGACGGGCCGGCTCGTCGTAGCTGTAGCCGACGGTGGCGTCGACGTAGATGGCGGTGGTCCACTCGGGCGGCGCCGCGGCCGCGTCGTAGGTGCCGAAGCCGACGCTCTGCTGGAGGGTGACGTCGGCGTCGAAGCCGTAGGGGCCGGCCAGGGCGCGCTCGCGCGCGGCGAGCTCGGCGCGGGCGTCGGCCAGGTCCGGATCGACGGCCGCCAGGGCGCCCTGCGGCGTGGTGTCGGCCAGGCCGGCCGAGACGAGCGAAACCAGGACGGTCAGGATCCCCCAGGTGTAGCGAAACGCGTACGTGCGAGCCCGGCCGAGCCGGGCCCATGCCCCTCGTCCCATACCCCTCTCCTCCCCTTCGCCACGCCCGCGCTCCGCCGCCCACTAGACGGCGCCCCCGCGCCGGCAGGCTGCAACCGGTCCGAACATGTGCTGCTACGTCGTGGCTGTCTGCCCCGGTACGAGGTCGATCCTAGCGCATGGGGAGGCGGCGAAACGGAACTCCGAATTTCGGGGGCCGGCTCTCGCGCCCTCGGACAATGGAGGCCGTACGTCTCACGGCCGGATCCCCGCGCGAAGGGCCACAGCCCGGGGAGTCCATGCCACACCGAATGGGGGTCACCATGTTCCGTTCCCGTCGTGCGGTGCCCATCGTCCTCGTGACGCTCGCCATCGCCATCGTCCTCTCCGCCTGCGGCACCAGCGCGCCTACCCCACCCTCCCCGAGCGGCAAGACCATCGCCGTCACCCCATCGCAAGACCTCACCACCGTCGCCAAGGACGCGCCGGTCGGCTCCACGCTGTCGCTGGCCGACGGCACGTACACCCTGACGGGCACCCTCCCGGTCACGAAGGACCT
>JARRMM010000162.1:0-5091 GCA_037386005.1 Deinococcales bacterium
CGACCCCTTCGGGCTGCCCTACCGGACGCTCGACCAGGCCCGGCTCAGCGCTGACCTGTACCTGCTCCACGTGGGTTGCAAGCTCACCGGCGACACCCTGGCGTGCCTGCAGCGTCTGCCGTTGAAGACGCTCCTGAAGGCCCAGGACGCCAGCGGCCAGGGCATCGCGCTGATCCAGCAGGGCCTGCCGGCGTTCCTGCCCTGGGCGCCGGTGATCGACGGCCACCTGGTGGTCCGGCAACCCTACGCGGCGGCGCTCGGTGGCGGCGTGAACGAGCCCGTCCTGCTAGGGACCAACGGCAGCGAGGGGACCATCTTCTTCGCGAGCGATGCCCCCATCGGGGTGCTCGGGTACGACGCGCTCGCCAAGCTCGTCGCGAACCCGAGCGCCCTGGGCGAGCTCGCCTGGCGCTACCCACCGGCGCTGTTCGGCGACAACACCGAGCAGGTGGTGCGGGTGGCGAGCGACGGGCTCTTCGTGTGCCCGACGCGCGCCGTGGCTCGAGCCGCCCGGGCGCCCGCCTACCTCTACCACTTCACCCACGTGTCCTCGTTCAACCTCTGGTCCGATATCGGGCAGTGCAAGAGCCGCGCATGCCACGGAGACGAGCTGCCCTTCGTGTTCGGGAGCGCCGGCGGGAAGATGGCCTTCACCCCGGCCGAGCGCCGGTTGTCGGACGCCATGATGGCGGCCTGGGGGGCATTCGTACGCACGGAGGATCCTGCCTCGACGAGCGGCGGAACTGGGCCGGCGGTGCGGTGGCCGGCCTTCCAGCGCAGCTCCGAGGTGCTCACGCTCGGCACCTCGCCGGCGCTCGCCCCGCCGTCCGCCGCCCACTGCGGCTTCTGGGACGGCGTTCACGCCCCCCGTTCACGGACGACGGTGCCCTGACGCCGGTTCACTGACGAACCGCCACAGCCGAGCCCCGACGACCCGGATTCGGCCGGATTCGCAGGTGCGGGTCCCCAGGCTCGTGTCACTGGGTCCGTGTCACTGGGTCCGTGTCACTGGGTCGGGTCCGGGTTACTGGGTCCGGGTCAACAGCCCCCGGTTCACGGGCCCGCATCCACGGACCGTGCCCCCGGCATCGCTCGGCCTGCCCGCAACGCCGTCACCCGCTGCCGCACCGCCCCCAGGTGGTAGGCGGAGTGGGCCAGGATTGCCAGCGCCGCTCCGACGGCGTGGTCGTCCCAGGCCTCCCGGTCTTCGAAGGCCCGGATCACCCGGGCCGAGGTGTCGGTGAACGACGCGCGCAGCGCGTCCCAGGCCACCGGGGTGACCTCGCGGATGCCCCAGCTGGCGTCCCAGTCGACGCGCTCGGCCTGGCCGTCGGCGTAACGCAGCAACGCCTCGAGGTAGAAGCGGGCGTGCTCCACGTGCCCGGCGATGGTGGTGGCGGCGGGCGCCGGAGCGTAGGACGCCTCCTCGGCGGAGAGGGAAGCGAGCGTGGGCTCCCACCCGGCCTGCCGGTCGAGGTAGGCGTTCCCGCCCGGCCGCGCCGGCGACGCGAAGGTCTCCTCGAGCAGGAAGGCGAGGTTGGTGCGGAACGCGTGCAGCAAGGGATCCGTCGCCATGGCGTACCTCCAGGGTGCCCGCCGGGTGCTAGCGGGACGGCGATCGTCCCGAGGACGACACGGCGATGATACGGGCTCCACGGGTGCGGTCCCGGCTCGCGCGTCGCCAGGACCCGTCTGCGCTAGCCCCGAGGGGTCGGCTTGGTCGCCTGCGATGCACCCGCCATTCGCTTCCATCCGGTAGTATCTGGGTCTGGCGCCGCGTGCGCCGAGCCAACCAGGGTGGAGCGGGACGTGACCACGGTGAACGAACGACAAGGCGCCACGGGATCGACCGGCGGCGGCCAGGGCGACCGGTACAAGTGGATCGCGCTGTCCAACACCACGCTCGGGGTCCTGATGGCGACCATCAACTCCTCGATCGTGCTGATCTCGATGCCCGCCATCTTCCGCGGCATCGACATCAACCCGCTTCAGCCGCAGAACGTCAGCTACCTGCTGTGGCTGCTGATGGGGTACATGGTGATCACCGCCGTGCTGGTGGTGAGCTTCGGCCGCGTCGGCGACATGTACGGCCGGGTGCGCATGTACAACCTCGGCTTCGCCGTCTTCACGGTGGGCTCGATCCTGCTGTCGCTGGTGTTCTGGACCGGTCCCTCGGCCGCCCTCACGCTGATCGGGCTGCGCGTGGTGCAGGGCGTTGGCGGCGCGCTGCTGATGGCCAACAGCGCGGCCATCCTCACCGACGCCTTCCCCGCCGACCAGCGCGGCATGGCGCTGGGCATCAACACCGTGGCCGGCATCGCCGGCTCGTTCATCGGCCTGGTGATCGGTGGGCTGCTGTCGGTCGTCGACTGGCACCTGGTGTTCCTGGTGTCGGTCCCCGTCGGCATCGCCGGCACCCTGTGGGCGTACTTCCGGCTCCGTGAGATCGGTGTGGCGAAGCGGGCGCGCATCGACTGGTGGGGCAACCTCACCTTCGGTGTCGGCCTCGTCGCCGTGCTGGTGGGCATCACCTACGGCATCCAGCCCTACGGCAACAGCCCCACCGGCTGGGGCAACCCGTTCGTGATCGGCATGATCGTGGGCGGCATCGCCGTGCTGGCACTCTTCATGTTCGTGGAGACGCGCGTGGCGCAGCCGATGTTCCGCCTCGGGCTGTTCCGCATCCGCGCCTTCTCCATGGGGAACTTCGCGGGCCTCTTGGCCTCGATCGGCCGCGGCGGCTTGATGTTCATGCTGATCATCTGGTTGCAGGGCATCTGGCTGCCGCTGCACGGCTACACCTACGAGTCGACACCCCTATGGGCGGCCATCTACATGCTGCCGATGACCGTCGGCTTCCTGATCGCCGGCCCGGTGTCGGGCTGGCTCTCCGACCGCTTCGGCGCGCGCCCCTTCGCGACCGGCGGCATGGTCGCCGCCGCCGCCACGTTCGCCTTGATGCTGATGTTGCCGGCCAACTTCCACTACATCTGGTTCGCGCTGCTGCTGCTGGCCAACGGGCTGGCCATGGGGCTGTTCTCCGCGCCCAACACGGCGGGGATCATGAACTCGGTCCCCGCCAACGAGCGTGGCGTGGCCTCGGGCATGCGCGCGACCTTCCAGAACGCCGGCATGAACCTCTCGATCGGCCTCTTCTTCTCCCTGATGATCACCGGGCTGGCCTCGACGCTGCCGACCACCTTGTACCGGGGGCTGACCGCGCAGCAGGTGCCGCAGCAGCTGGCGCGGCAGATCGCCAACCTGCCGCCGGTCGGCAGCCTCTTCGCAGCGTTCCTGGGGCTCAACCCCATGCGGTCGCTGCTCGGCCCGGCCCTGCAGAGCATCCCGCCGAGCAATGCCGCCTACGTCACCGGCAAGGTGTTCTTCCCGCACCTGATCTCGGTGCCGTTCATGGACGGCATGCATATCACCTTCACCTTCGCGATGATCATGATGATCGTCGCCGCCCTCGCCTCCTGGTTCCGCGGCAAGCGCTACGTGCACGATGAGACGGCGGAGGCGGGGGCCTACCCGGGGGCGCACCCGGCCGTGCCGGCACTGCGCGTGGCGGGCCCCGAGGGCTCGGGCGCGGCGAGCGCCAGCGGGCGGGGTGAAGGCGCGGCCGTACCACCGGCGCGACCGCTCGTGGCGATCTCGGCGGCCTCCGGGTCGGGGGAGAGCGCCATCGGGGAGGCGCTGGCGGAGCGCCTGGGGGTGCCGTTCATCGACCGCGCCATTCCGCTCGAGCTCGAGGGCCGCGTCATCGAGGAGCTGGAGGGTCGCTTCGGCGAGCACGAGGGCGGCCCCATCCTGCGCCTGCTGGCCGAGCTGAGCGCCAGCTCCACCCTCTTCGGCATCCAGGGCGTGGTCGGCAACCAGGCCGCCATGCGGACGCACGACTACGTCGAGCGGGTCCACCGCGCCCTCACGGCGGTGGCGCAGAGCACGGGCGCTGTCATCGTCGGCCACGGGGCGGCGGTCGCGCTGCGCGACCGGCCCGGCGTCGTGCGCGTGCGCCTCACCGGTCCGCTCGACAAGCGGGTGGAGACGGTCATGGAGGCCGAGGGGGTCGACCGCGCGACCGCCCGGCGGCGCGTCGAGCGCACCGACGCCGCCCGCCGCGCCTACCTGCGGCGGCTCTACGACGAGGATCCCGACGACGCTCGCAGCTACCACCTGATGCTGGACGTGACCCGGTTGTCCCGGGACGCTGCGGTGGATGCGCTGCTGGCGGCCGTGCAGGGGGTGCGCGCCGAGGTGGGCGTCGAGGTGGGCGTCGAGGTCTAGACCAGTCCAAGGCCAAGCCCAGGCCAGGCCTAGACCAGCCCAGCCTAGGATCAGCCTAGGCCGGAACCGCGGGGCTCACCGGCCCCGCAGCTCCTTGAACACGGTGATCAGCCCGTTGGTCGAGCTGTCGTGGCTGGTGACCGGGCCGTCGCCCTCCAGCTCCGGCAGCACCGCCTTGGCGAGCTGCTTGCCGAGCTCGACCCCCATCTGGTCGAAGCTGTCGATGTCCCAGATGACGCCCTGGGTGAAGATCTTGTGCTCGTACAGCGCGATCAGCTTGCCGAGGGTGGTGGGGGTGAGCTGCTCGAACAGCAGCGAGTTGGTGGGCCGGTTCCCCTCGAACGTCTTGGCGGCCGTCAGGATGGCCAGGCGCTCCGCCCTCTCGCCCGCTTCCTCCAGCTCGGCGCGCGTCTCCTCGGCGGTGCGCCCGCGCATCAACGCCTCAGTCTGCGCGAAGTAGTTGGCGAGCAGGATGGCGTGGTGGCGCCCCACCGGGTGGTGGCTCTTGGCGGGCGCCAGGAAATCGGCGGGCACCAGCTTGGTCCCCTGGTGGATGAGCTGGTAGAAGGCGTGCTGGCCGTTGGTGCCAGGCTGCCCCCACACGATGGGGCCGGTCGAGTAGTCGACGCGCTCGCCCGAGCGGGTGACGCCCTTGCCGTTGGACTCCATGTCCCCCTGCTGGAAGTAGGTGGGGAAGAACTCCATCGTCTCGTCGTAAGGCAGGATGGCGTGCGTCTGGGCGCCGAAGAAGTTGTTGTACCAGACGCCCAGCAGCCCCATCATGACGGGGATGTTGCGCTCCAG
>JARRMM010000163.1:0-5076 GCA_037386005.1 Deinococcales bacterium
TTCGAGATGCTGCGGGCCAACGTGCTGGTGATCCTCGCGCGGTCCTACCTCGATCTCGGCCTGGTCCGGGAAGCGAAGGCCGTTCTCGAGGACCGCCGTGGAGCGTTGGAGGAGGTTCCCGAGCCCCAGGTCCGGGTGCCCTACCTCGGAGAGCGGTTGCGCATTGCGATCGCGCTGGGCGATGAGGAGGTGGCGGCCCGCGAAGCGTTCAGTTTGATCGATTGCGTGGCCGGCCGGACCACGCACTCCGCGGAAGTGCCGGTGCCCGTGGTCACGGTGTGCCGATGGCTGGCCCGGCGGCCGGGGCACGTGGCGAACGACGGATTCGATCGGTGTCTGGCCGCGCTCGCCCAGACGGAGCATCAGTTCGCGTCCGACCTGACCCGTGCGGCGCATCTGGAAGGGAGGGCGGCCGCAGCAGGAGGCCTCGGGCGCTGGACGGAAGCGGCACACCTGTTCGTGGCTGCAGCGGACGGGTGGGCGGGCTGTGGCTTCCCGCTGGACGAGGCGCGCACCAGGTGTTCGGCGGCGGTGTGGTTGGAACGGATCGGGGCCGGCGAGGAGGCAGGGGTGCAGCGCCGGCGCGCCGACGGGCTCCTGAGCGGCCTGCAGAGCCGGCTGCCTTCGGGTACCCTTCGGTCGGCGTTCGAGCGCGTGCGAGAAACCATGCTCAGCGGCCGGAGTGGCTAAGGCCGAGCGTCCTCGCGCCGTGGCCGTCGCGGTGATACGGCCTGGGTGGCGGTTCGGTACGGAGATGCGTCGGCCGCTGGCTTGGAGGTGGGACGTATCAATGGACGCGTTCTTGCCTGAACGCGGTGCGCATCTTCCGTTGCTCCGTGCGCTCTCGGACTGGTGCGGCGGCGACGGCGGACCGGGCGCTGGCGTGACCTTCGGTCTCGCGCTGGTGTCGGCGCGTTGACGGCCAAAGCGCATCTGCACAGGAATGATCGCAAGGAGCTCGTGTAGGACGTAGGAACTAGATGTCCTGCGCGACCGCTTGCGATCGTGTGATGCTGCTTCGGCAGGTGATCAACGGGTCGCCCTGGATGGTGTCCCTGATGGGCGATCCCAGGCAGCCGTCCAGGGCTCTGGGTGTTCGGGTGGAGAGGATGCGCTGCCTCGTCCGTCACAGGCAGGAGATTGTCGACGACGTACGCGCGACTCCGTGTCCTACAGCCAGCCGCGCTCGAGGGCGATGCGCGCCGCGTCCACGCGGTTGGCCGCGCCGAGCTTGCTGATCGCCTCGGACAGGTAGTTGCGCACGGTGCCCTCGGTGAGACCGAGCTCGGTGGCGATCTGCGCGCCGGTCCGGCCCTGGCCCGCCAGCCGTAGCACTTGGCGCTCGCGAAGGGTGAGCGGGTCAGGCTCGCCCCACGCCTCGGCCGCCAACTTCGGGTCGACCACCGTTCCGCCGGCATGGACGCGCCGGATGGCGACCGCAAGCTCGTCGGCCTGCGCCGCCTTCAGAAGGTAGGCGTTTGCGCCCGCGTCGAGGGCCTGGCGCAGGTAGCCGGGACGCGCGAAGGTCGTCAGCACGACAACTCTGACGGCGGGGTTCCGGCGCCGCACGGCCGCTGCGAGCTCCAGCCCGGTCATGCTGGGCATCTCGATGTCGGTGACCAGGACGTCGGGACGGAGCTCGGTGACTGCTTCCAGCGCAGCCGTGCCGTCGGCGGCCTGCGCCACGACCTGGATGTCCCCTTCGTACTCGAGGAGCGCGGCGAGCGCTCCGAGGACCATGGCCTGGTCTTCCGCCAACACCACGCGGATCATGACGGAGTCTCTCCGCCTGCGACCGGGCGTCGCTCGCGAGGCAGCTCCTGCATCGGGTCGGCGAGCGGCACAGAGATGTCGAGGATGAACCCCCCTGCGGGTCCGGGACCTGCGTTGAAGTTCCCGTTGAAGGCCGCAACCCGTTCCGCCAACCCAGTGAGGCCGTTGCCCGGGCCGGCCTCGGGCCCACCGTTGCCGTCATCGCTCACGCGCAAGTGAACGCCACGGCGGTCGCGGCCGACGCTGATCTCGCAGCGGTGGGCCTGGGCATGGCGCACGACGTTGGTGACGGCTTCGCGCAGGGCCCATCCGAAGAGCTGGTCGAGCGCCTCGGGCGGAGGGCCGCCGCTGGTTCGCACGGCAGCTGTGACGCCGGCGGCGGCCAGCGTCGATCGTGCATGGTCGAGCTCGTATCGAAACCCTTGTTGGCGATACCCGGATACCGCTTGGCGCACTTCGGTGAGGGCGTCGCGGGCGATCTTTTCGACGTCGGCGACCTCCTGTGCTGCCCGCTCGGGCTGACTACGGCCGAGTTTCCTGGCAACCTCGCTCTTGAGCGCGATGAGCGATAGCGTGTGGCCGAGAAGATCGTGCAGGTCCCTCGCGAAGCGGAGTCGCTCGTTGGCGACCGCCAGGCGCGCGACCTCATCCTGGGCGCTTCGAAGCTCCGAGACGAGCCTTCGGGTGTTGACGAACGCCAGCATCAGGCCACCGATGGCGGCCGCTGCGATGGCGCTCATGGCGGCGTCCTCGACAGGTTCCCGAAGAAGGAGGGCCTGGACGAAGAGGAATGCCACGACGAGGCCGATGCCGATGATGGCAGGTCGTTGCGGCAGCCTGATGGTCAGCAGGATCGCAACATAGAAAGACAGCACGATCCAACTTCTGCCGTAGAGGAAGGGCAAGGCGATGGCGAGCGCGGCCATGATGGCGAGGCAACCTGCGGTCAGCCGGTTTCCGCGTTCGGTCCGCATCAGGCTGCCGGCGAACGCTCCGAAGTAGGCGGCGGCGAAGAGAAGCAGGAGCGTGCCGGCGATGGCGATGGTCACGCCTCGCCGATGCGTGACGAGGTCGATGAAAGGGTAGGCCAGGAACAAGATCCCCAGGATGCGACCGAAGAGACCGTTGCGGCGGGTCAGCGGCTGTGCAACGGTCCCCACGGTCCGGGTTTCGCCCGGGTTCATGACTGGACGGTACCTCTGTTGTAGGCCAGCACGCCAGTGACACACAGCCCGATCGTCCAGGCCGCGAGCACGGTGATGCCGACGGTGCTCGGGGCATGGCCGTTGGCGATGGCCCAGCCGAGTTCCGCGTAGCGGTACGAGGGGAGGACGGCGGCGATGTGCGCCATGGTCTTGGGGAGCACCTGGAGCGGGATGAAGATGCCGCCGAAGATGTTGAGGAAGAACATCGAGCCGGTGACAAGGGGCTGCGACGTGTCGACGTTGCCGGCGGAGCCGATGAGCACGCCGAGTGCGGCGAAGGGGAGCGATCAGAGCCAGCCTGCCATCAGAAGGGCGAGCCACTGCCACGGTAGAAGGGTGATCCCTTGCGTGAGGGCTCCGAAGAGGTAGACGAGGGCGGCAGCGGGGAGTGTGAGGGTCATGGCAGCCAGCGTCTTGGCGGTCACGACCGACCAGGTGGACAGCGGTGTGACGTCGAGTTGGCGGAGCCAACCGTTTCGCCGTTCCTCGGCCAAGCGTGCGCCGGTGGCGTTCAGTGCCGCGGAGATGGCTCCGAAGACCGCCATGCTGACCATGAGGTACTTGGCGATGGCGATGCCGTCGAACCCCCCCGAGCTCTTGAAGATGCTGGCGTCGACCAGGAACAGAGCGGGGGGAACGGCAACGGTGAAGATGGCGAAGCGCGGTTCGCGAAGGATGCGCTGAGTCTCGAGTTTGGTGTAGCGGAGCAGGGCACGCATGTCTCTTGCCTCCTTAGGCGGCGTCGGCCGTTAGCGACAGGAAGGCTTCTTCCAGGTTGGCGCCGTCGACTTCGAGGTCGCGGATGCGCAGGCCCGACGCGTACAGCGCGTGGAGCGTCTCGTCCGGATCGCTGGTGCGCAACAGCGCCACATCGTCTCGGAGCTCTACGGCGGTGACTCCGGCCATCTCGTGCAGGCCGGCGGCAGGCTGGCTTCCCAGCGTGAAGCGCACGGCGCGGGTGCCGGTCGTGGCCTTGATCTGCGCGGCCGTACCGTCGGCGATGACATGACCGTGGTCGACGACGACGATGCGGTCGGCGTTGTCATCTGCTTCCTCGAGGTAGTGGGTCGCGAACAGGATGGTGTGGCCTTGTGCGGCGTACGCGCGCATGCTGGCCCAGAAGGCACGCCGAGAAGAGACGTCCATCGCGGCGGTGGGTTCGTCGAGCACGAGCAGGTGCGGCTGACCGGCGATGGCGAGGGCGAAACGCAGGCGTTGGGCCTGACCGCCGGAGAGCTTGTCGGTGCGGCGATCCACCAGCTCGGTGAGGTCGGCGAGCCGCAAGATCCCATCGAGTTCGAGCGGGTCCGGGTACAGGCGCCGGATGAAGTCGATCAGCTCGCGAACCTTGATGCCGGGTACGAGGTCCCCCTCCTGGAGCATGGCACCGATCAGGCCCTCCTTCACGGCATCCTGGGGGGTACGCCCGAATACTTCGATGCTGCCCGCATCCGGGTTGGCGAGACCGAGCAGCATGCTGATGGTCGTGCTCTTGCCGGCACCGTTGGGACCGAGCAGCGCAACGCTCTGACCCCTTTCCATGGACAGGTCGAGGGAGTTGACGGCGCGGATGGCGCCGTACTGCTTGATGACGGAAGAGAACTGGATCGCATTCATGCGCCCACTCTCTCACCAGGGAACGGCGGCCACCAGTGCGATACGTGAGGATGATCCCCTGATATTTGTCATGCGGAGCGTGCGGCCGCAGGCCTGCCCATGCGCCGCAACTCCACGGCGCCGGTTGCGCCCTGGTCGAGGTCGTGCGGGAGGACGGCGAGCACGCGCTCGACCAGCCATTCGTTGCGGCGTCCGAGCGCGAGTCCGGTGCATGAACAGGGGTCGCTAGGCTGGTGCAGACCGGCTGGGGCGCGGCGGTGCGTGTGGAGTTGTTGTCTCGTGGCAGTGTGGTACCGATCTTGCATCACCGGTGTGCGCCGCGGGATTCCAACATGGTCGTGCAGTTGCGCTTGCCGACGCGGGTTCGGTGCCGCATACCCAGGGCAATTCCTTGACGGAGGGGACGGATTCAAGGAACTTCCTCAGGTCTCGGTGACAAGGGTGGCGCCGGGCTGCACGTCCGAGGCGGCTCGTTCAGGGC
>JARRMM010000164.1:0-5070 GCA_037386005.1 Deinococcales bacterium
GTTCGAGATCTGCGCCCGGCGGGCGGCCCCCGGGTTCGAGGTGGCACCGCAGCGCGAGGCCGTGCGTCGCTGCTGCCGTCTGCTGGACGGCCTCCCGTTGGGCATCGAGCTGGCCGCGGCCTGGGCCGCGACGCTGCCGGTGGACGCCATCGTCGACGAGATCCGCAGCGATCCGAACTTCCTCGCCGGGCGGGCCCCGGACGCGACCGGGCGCGACGCCGGCCTGCGCGGCGTCTTCGAGCGCAGCTGGGCGCTCCTCGGCGAGGAGGAGCAGCACGCGCTCGCCGCGCTGGCGGTGTTCGAGGGCGGGTTCGGGCGCGCTGCCGCGTCGTTCGTGGCCGACGTCGACGCCGCCGTGCTGCGACGCCTGGTCCGCGGCTCCCTCGTCGCCTTCGACGCGGGCGCCGGCCGCTACCGCGTCCACGAGGTCATCCGCGCCTTCGCGGCGGAGCGCCTCGAGGCCCTCGGCCGGGCCGCAGAAGCGCTCGCGCGCCACAGCGCCTACTACTGCTCCTGGATGCGCGCCCACGAGCGCGACCTCGAGGGCAGCGGCCAGGCTGCAGCGACCGACCTGATCGCCGGGGAGCTGGCGAACGTGCGCGCCGCCTTCCTGCACGCCGCCGCCACCGGTGCGCGACCCCTGCTCGAGCAGGCTGCCACGGCGCTCGGACGCTACTACGAGCGGCGCGGACCCTTCGCCGAAGGCGTCGACGTCTTCGGGCGTGCCGTGGCCCTGCTGGAGCGCGACGGCCCGCACGATCCCCTCGCCGCCTCGCTGCACGCCCACCTGGCCGCTCTCTGGAGGCTCCAGGGCGACGTGGCCGCCTCAGGTGCGGCCATCGCCGCCGGCCGGATGCGCCTCCCTGCCCCCCGGCAGAAGGGCGACCTCGCCAGCGCACGCGCACGGGCACGGCTCGAGCACCAGGCAGGCATGTTGGCGCTCGGCAGCGACAACGTGGTCGCGGCGCAAGCGCTCGAGCGGGCGGCTGCCGGCTACCGCGCGACCGGCCTGGCCTGGGAGGCGGCCCGCGCACTGGGCAACCGCGGGCTCGCGCTGCTCGGACAGGGTCGTGACGTGGAGGCGAGCGGTGCCTTGGAAGAAGCGCTGGACGCGGCGGCCGCCCTGGGCGACGCGGCCGGCACCGCCGACCTGCTCGCGACGGCGGCCTGGGCCGCGGCGCTGCACGCCCACTTCGACGAGGCCGAGGGTCTGCTCCACGCCAGCGAGGGCGCCTACGACGAGGCCGGCGACCTCGCCGGAGCCGCCGCCGGCTACGGCCGCCTGGGCATGACGGCGGTCTGGCTCGGCGCGTTCACGCCGGCCAAGGCGCTGTTCGAGAAGAGCCTGGCAGCGCACCGGGCCATCGGCGAATGGTGGTCGCTGCCGGACGCCCACGCCGCGGTCGGACTCGGGCACCTGCACATCGGCGCCTACCTGGAGACCGACCGCGAGGCCCGCGCCGGCCTGGGCATGGCTCGCAGGCTCGCCAACCCGGTCGCGGAAGCGCACAGCCTCTGGCTGCTGGGCGCGACGGCGCTCACCCGCGACGACTTCGCGACGGCCGCGGAGCGCTTCCGGAGCAGCGTGGCGCTCTGCCGTCACGGCCGCGAGGCCCATGAGGCGATCCCGTCGGTGGCGTTGCTGGCGATGGCCTACCGCGGGCTCGGACGGCAGGCGCGCGCCTGGTCGGCGGCACGCATCGCCCTCAAGCGCAGCGTCCAAGCGATGGACTTCCGCGCGCTCACGCTGGCGCTGTCGGCGTTCACGCTGCTGCTGGCCGAGGCCGGCGAGCTGACCGCGGCCGCCAGCGTGAGTGCGCTGCTCGCGCGCTACAGGATCGTCCGCAACTGCCGCTTCTTCCAGGAGATGGCCGCGCGCCACCTCATGCCGCGGCTCGCCCCGCTCGAGCCGCATGCCGCGCAGCGGGCGTCCGCCCTGGTCCACGACCTCGACCCCTGGCGCGCCGCCGGGGCCCTCGCCGAGTGTCGTGGGGCCGACGAGGCGGCGCCACGCCTGGCGGCGGGCGCCACGGCCTCGAGCGGCGCCGCGGCTTCCGGGCTCGACGCACTCTGACCGCACGCCGTCGGGGGTTCGAGGCCGCCGCGCCTGCACCCGTCGTCCAGCCGCCGTGCCGCTACGCCGGCCGCGCGAGGCCTGGCTCAGCCGCGGACCCGACATGAACCGTTCGCCGACGTACGGCGCGGTATGGCCCCGTTATGACGGGAATCGGATGGTGGTATGCCACTGAGTACCCATACTGTTCGGAATGAGGTTGCATCTCACCATTACGCCCACTTATGGTTGGGGGGTATTTACAATCGAAGGCTTACGAGCCGCGAACGGGAGGCATGGCATGGCAGACAAGCGGACCCCCGATCAAACCGGTCTCGACGTCCTGTGGCGGGAGGAGGACTACTACTACCCGTCGGCGAAATTCATCGGTCAGGCGAACCTCACGGACCCCGCCATCTTCGATCGCTTCGCCCTCGAGAACATCCCGGAGGCGTTCCGCGAGTACGCCGACCTGCTCAGCTGGGACAAGTACTGGGACAAGACGATCGACACCAGCGACCCCCCGTTCTGGAAGTGGTTCGTCGGCGGCCGCCTGAACGCCGCATACAACTGCATCGACCGCCACCTCGCGACGCAGCGCAACAAGACCGCCATCCACTACGTGGCCGAGCCCGAGGAGGAGGCGGTCGAGCACATCACCTACCAGGAGCTGTGGGTGCGCGTGAACGAGTTCGCCGCCCTGCTCAAGGACATGGGGCTGAAGGCCGGCGACCGCGTCACCATCCACATGCCGATGGTGCCCGAGCTCCCCATCAGCATGCTGGCCTGCGCCCGCCTGGGCGTCATCCACTCGGTGGTGTTCGGCGGCTTCAGCGGCAAGGCCGCCGGCGAACGCGCCGAGGACTCCCAGAGCCGGCTGCTCATCAGCATGGACAGCTACTGGCGCGCCGGCAAGCTCCTCGACCACAAGGAGAAGGCGGACATCGCCTACGTGGAGTCCGAGAAGGCCGGCCACAAGCTCGATGCGGTGCTGATCTGGCAGCGCTACCCCGGCAAGTACTCCAGCCCGACCGCGCTGGTCGAGGGCCGTGACGTGGTCGTCAACGACCGCCTCCCCAGCTTCCGCGGCAAGCGCGTCAAGCCCGTCTCCATGCCGGCCGAGGCGCCGCTGTTCCTGATGTACACGAGCGGCACGACCGGCCGCCCGAAGGGCATGCAGCACTCCATCGGCGGCTACCTCTCCTACGTGACGGGCACATCGAAGTTCATCCAGGACATCCAGCCCGAGGACGTCTACTGGTGCATGGCCGACATCGGCTGGATCACCGGCCACTCCTACATCGTCTACGGGCCGCTGTCGCTGGGCGCCTCGACGGTGATGTTCGAAGGTGCGCCCACCTTCCCCGACCCCGGCCGCCCCTGGCGCATCGCCGAGGAGCTGGGCGTCACCATCTTCCACACCTCCCCGACCGCCGTGCGCTCGCTGCGCAAGGTCGGCCCGGACGAACCCGCCAAGTACAACTTCCACTTCAAGCACATGACCACCGTCGGCGAGCCGATCGAGCCCGAGGTGTGGCGCTGGTACTACGACACCGTCGGCAAGAAGGAAGCCGTCATCGTCGACACCTGGTGGCAGACCGAGACCGGCGGCTTCCTGTGCAGCACCACGCCGGCGCTCCACAAGATGAAGCCCGGCAGCGCGGGCCCCGCCGTCCCCGGCATCCACCCGATCATCTACGACGACGACGGCAACGTGGTGCCCAAGGGCTCGGGGCGGGCCGGCAACATCTGCATCCAGAACCCCTGGCCGGGCCTGGCGCAGACGATCTGGGGGCAGCCCGATCGCTTCGTGGAGACCTACTTCGCGCGCTACTGCAAGGACCGCTCCAGCACCGACTGGCGCGACTGGCCCTACATGGCCGGCGACGCCGCCGTGCAGGCGGAGGACGGCTACTACCGCATCCTGGGCCGCATCGACGACGTGATCAACGTGGCCGGGCACCGGCTCGGCACCAAGGAGATCGAGTCGGCCGCCCTCACCGTCAAGGAGGTCGCCGAGGCGGCCGTGGTGCCGGCGAAGGACGAGATCAAGGGCGTGCTGCCCGAGCTCTACGTCGCGCTGCACCCCGGCTACGAGGCGTCCGAGGCCCTGCAGAAGAAGATCATCGACGCCGTGGCCACCGAGCTCGGCCCCATCGCCAAGCCCCGCCACGTGTGGATCGTGCCGGACATGCCCAAGACCCGTTCCGGCAAGATCATGCGCCGCGTCCTGCGCTCGCTCAGCGACAAGGGCGACGCCGGCGACGTCACGACTCTGGCCAATCCCGAGGTCGTCGAAGCCATCCGCAACCAGGTGCAGGACTGACCGCTGCGGTGATGAGGCTCGACACCTGACCTCGGTGATGGGGGCGACCGCCGCGCCCAGCGGAGGCGCCGTAAGGAGGCGGATCGGATGAACGGAAAGCTCGCCAACCCTGCACCTTTGGGCCTCGCCGGCTTCGCATTCACCACGTGGATGCTCAGCATGATGAACGCCGGCTGGTTCGATGCGAAGAGCATGGGCATGGTCATCGCCCTGGCGATGGCCTACGGGGGGACCGCCCAGCTCGTGGCCGGGATCCTGGAGTTCCCGCGCGGGAACACCTTCGGCACCGTGGCGTTCTTCTCCTACGGGGCGTTCTGGTGGTCCTTCGCGCTGTTCGTGTTCTTCTTCGGCACCGGCGTCCCGGGAGCGTTCGTCGGCTGGTACCTGTTCGTGTGGGGGGTGTTCACCTTCTACATGTGGATCGCCAGCATGAGGGCCAACACGGCGTTGAACCTGGTCTTCCTAGCGCTGTGGATCACGTTCGTGCTGCTCGCCCTGGGCGAGTGGGGCCTCGGCGCGTTCTTCCACACGCTGGGCGGCTACGTCGGCCTGGTCACCGCCATCCTGGCGTTCTACCTGTCGGCCGCGGAGGTCATCAACGAGGCCTACGGGCGCTCCGTGCTGCCCGTCGGGCCGGCCGCTCCCGCCGCCCAGCAGGCGACGGCCAGCGACTGAGAGCCAGGGCCTTCCC
>JARRMM010000165.1:0-5049 GCA_037386005.1 Deinococcales bacterium
CCCACGGGCACTGGGGTGGGGTTCCGCGAAGATCGCTCTCCCTGGAGATAGCACCCACCGCGGAACCGTGACGTAATGTGTGAAACCGTCTCACGATTCGGGGTGTGAGGGGGCGGCGGGGCCGAGGCCGGGCCGGGGCCCGCACGGCTCCGGAGGTTCGGGGGGTCGTTGCCGGAGGTGGGGTATCGACGTAAAGCCCCATGTGCAGGGTGCGGGCGGGCAGGGGTCGGGCGGGCAGGCGTCGGGCTCCCCGGGCCGTCCAACAGGGCGGTCCCAGGCCCGGTCAGCGTGGGAGTGTGCGGGTGAGACGGTCGGCCCGGTCAGCGTCCCGTGTAACGGACCACCTTCGCGCCAGCCGGCGGCGGCGCTCCGGACCGCGTCGCCGTGGACGCTCGCGCCGAACCGGAAACCAGGCTTTACCTTCGTTCGAAGGCTCCCGAGCCGACCCCTCCCCCTGCTCGGCCCGGCGCCGCGCGCGCCGTGGTCACTCAGCCGCAGAACTCACTCACCACGCCGATGAGGATCGCCTCCAGCGCGGCCACGCTCGCCACCTCGACGTGCTCGTCGGCGGCGTGCAGCCCCTCGCCGGACGGCCCCAGCACCAGGGTCGGGATGCCGGCCGCCTGCAGCAGCGCCGCGTCGGTCCAGTAGGGGGCACCCGCCGTCACCGGCTCGCGCTGCAGCACGCGCCCGGCGTGCTCCCGCGCCAGGCGCACGATGCGCGCCCCGCCGTCGACCTCGAAGGGCTCGCGGAGCAGCTCGAGCTCCGCCCGGCCCCGGAAGCCCTCGCCCCCCGCCGCCGCCAGCGACAGCAGCGCCTCCAGCTCGCCCTCGACCGTCCGTAGGGTCTCACCCGGCACCGTGCGCCGCTCGAAGCTCGCGCGGCACGAAGCCGGCGTCACGAACAGCTCCTCGCCCCCGCGGATGCGTACCACCTGGGCGCTCCCCCGGCCGGCCAGCGCGTGGGGCTCGCGCGCCGCCAGCTCCTTCTGCAAGGCCTCGACCGCGGCCAGCACGTGCCCCATGTGGGCCACGGCGTTGACCCCGCGCTCGGGCTGCGAGGTGTGCGAGGCCACGCCGAGCGTCTCCAGCTCGAACACGGCGAAGCCGCGGTGCGCCAGGTGGAGCTCGAGGTTGCTGGGCTCGGTCACGATAGCGCCGTCGGCGCCGAAGTGCTCCAGCACGGCCTCGGTGCCGAGGGAGGCGTGCTCCTCGTCGGCGACGGCGGCGAGCAGTACGTCGCCGCGCAGCTCGAGCCGGGAGGCGGCCTCGAGCGCGGTCATGGCGGCGGCCAGGCCCGCCTTCATGTCGAGGGCGCCGCGGCCGTAGAGCCGGCCGCCCTCGAGGCGCGGCCGGAAGGGCGCCTCCATGCCCTCGACGCCGACCGTGTCGAGGTGGGCGTTGAGCATGAGGCTCTCACCGCCGCCGCTGCCGCGCGCGACCAGCACCACGCTGGGGCGGCCGGCCACCGGCTCGAGCCGCGTGACCTCCATGCCCCGCGCCTCGCCCCACGCCGCCACGAAGCCGGCGATGGCGTCCTCCCCGGCAGCCCCCTCCACCAGCGCCGGGTTCACCGAGTCGATGCGGACGAGTCGCTCGAGCAGCTCGAGGCTGCGCCCCTGCCCGCCATCCCCCGGCCGGCCCGTGTCGTGCTCCCTGGATGCCGTCATGCCCGAGCCTACCCGACCCCGGCGTAGGCCGGCAGCAACGCCGCTCCGGACGTCCTCTCGCCGGCCACGGCCGATCCGGGTATCGGGGCGGCCAGGGGTCCGGAGGAGCCGGCGTATAATCCAGAACTGGACCCGGCGCCTCCTGCCGGGCCGGAAGGGCCGAAGGTGCGTGGACCTCGGCCCGAGGCAACCCTAGCTGTGAGGTGAGCGAAGCCGTGGCCAAGGAACCCATCTATCTGACGCCGAAGGGGCTCGACAAGATCAAGGAGGAGCTGCGCTACCTCAAGGAGGAGAAGCGCGAGGAGCTCTCCAACTACATGGGGGCCGCCATCGCCGACGGGGACCTCCGCGAGAGCGCCGCATACGACGAGGCGCGGCTGTTGCAGAGCGCCAACGAGGCCCGCATCGCCGACCTCGAGGAGATCGTGCACCGGGCAGTCGTCGTCGAGGCCGAGGAGGGTGAGAACGCCACCGCCCGCCTGGGCGCCAGCCTCGAGCTGGAGGACACCGCCGGCGATCGCATCGTGTTCCATCTGGTCGGCACGCACGAGGCCGACGTCCTCGACAACAAGATCTCGGACGAGTCACCGCTCGGTCAGAACCTGCTCGGCAAGCGCGCGGGAGACCAGGTGGAGCTGCCGCTCGGCTCGAACAAGGTCAACTACAAGGTCGTCTCGGTCTACTTCGAGTAGGCGAGGCGCCCGCCCGGGCCCGAGCGCCCGGCATCCCGCGCCGCGACCGACGCTCCGACAACCGCGAGGCCCGGCTGCTCGCAGGCCGGACGGATGAAGTTACGCTCTGCCTGAGGTCACGCTTCTCAGGGGGTGGCGCTGGTAGATTCAGGTGTGCCTCGCGCGGCCCTCATCGCGTTGGCGGCGGTCCTCGTCGCGCTGGTGGTGGTGGCGATCCTGCCACAACACCGGCGGACCGTTCCCGATGCCACCATCGAGCTGCACGACGCCACGGTGGCGCTCTACCCCCAGGCCGATCCCAAGGCCGTGTGGTCGTTCCGTGCCCCCGACGTGACCTTCGACCCCAACAGCCAGGACACGACGCTGCTGCACATCCAGGACGGTCGCCGCGTGCTGAACGGCAAGACCGACTTCACGCTGGCGTCGGACCGGGTGGTCATCGACCACAACGACAACCTACACGGCGAGCACATCCAGGCCCACCTTGTCTCCGAGGACGTGAACCTCGACATGGTCGGTAGGGGCGGGCGCCAGGTGCTCATCAACCAGCGGCGCGGCCAGTTCGAGGTGCCACGCGTGACCGTCACGGACCCCGACAAGAACACCATCGTGTTCGAGGACATGCGCATCGGGTTCGACTTCACCACCTTCCAGGCCGGCGGTCCGGGGACCGTCGGCTACGGTGAGTTCGTGGTGTCGCCGCCCCGGAAGGAGTCCCCTTGAACCCCTCCCGTTTCCTCCTGCTGCTGCTCGCGGTCGGCCTTACCGCCTTCGGCTCGGCGCAGGACCAGACCAGCCCGCCGCCGAGCGCTCCGGGCGGCACGAGTCAGCCTGCCAGCCCCGATGCCCCCACCCAGACGAACCAGCAGCGCGTCATCACCATCGACGACAGCGGCGGCACCCAGTCGGGCAACCTGCGCTTCGGGCCGATCGTCTACGAGCACCCCGACCCGTTCGGCATCAAGGCCACCGTCTCCACCCTCACCATCTACGGCCACCATGCCGTGCTGAAGGCGCCCGACGGCGTCTCCATCTTCAAGGGCGGCGAGCGCACCGCGACCTTCGACGGCGGCGTCAAGGTCGAGCGCGGCCGGCTCACCGCGACCGGCCCCAGCCTGGTGTACAGCGAGGCGACCGGCCTGGGCACCCTGTCCGGGGGCGCCGACGTCACCGTCGCGCCCGAGAAGCAGGGCGGCGATCCGGTGACGATCAAGGCCGATCAGGTCCAGTTCCAGGTCGACACCGACCGGTCCACGAGCAGCGGGCACGTGTCGCTGGTCAACGGCAACCAGGCGGCCCAGGCCGGCAAGCTCGTGTTCGAGGAGAAGCGCAACCTCGGCCAGCTCACCGAGCAGGGCGGGCAGGTCACCATCACGCGGACCGACGCCGACGGCAAGAAGCTCGTCATCACGGCCGACGAGATCCGCGTCCTCACCGATCAGAAGAAGCTCTACGCGACCGGCAACGTGACGGTGGTCGACGGCAGCATCACCAGCAAGGGTGCGACCGTGTTCTTCGATGACAACCAGGCGATCGCCGAGATCCTGGGCGCCGCCGGCAAGCCGGCGACCGCGGTGGACAGCAAGAACGGCTCCTCGCTGCGCGCCGACCGCATCAAGCAGGACGTGAAGTACGACTACTTCGAGGCCATGGACGCGTCCGCCCCGAGCCTGTTCGACACCTCGGCGTTCGCCATGACGCCGCCGTCCGGCAGCTCCAGCCCCTGATGCGAGGCCGCCGGGTGCGTCACCCGGCGAAGGCGGCGCCCGGACGCGACGCCCCGCCGTCGACCGGTCGGGTGGCCCGCCTCGTGGGAGCGTTGCTGCTGGCCACCGCCCTCCCGCCGGTGGCGTGGGCGCAGACCGAGTCGCAGGTCACCCTGACCCGCAAGGACACCACCATCGTCGTGACCCTGAAGGCGCAGTACGCCGACGGAGCGCGCTTCATCGGCAACAACCCGAACTGCAAGCCGGGGATGCGTCAGACGCTCCTCTACGGGCCCGACCCCGGTTACGTCGACACGCGCGTCGGGAACGATACGGAGCTGCGCTCGAACGTGGCCATCGTGCTGACGCCGGACACGTCCGGCGGGACGGGCGCGGCGTCTGGAGCACCCGGAACGGGGCCCGCCGCTGGGAGCGGCACAGGCGAGGCGGGAGCCGCTGCATCGGGCACGGCCGGGACGGGAACCGCCGGGACGGCGGGGGCCGCGGGTGCGGGGGCGGATGCGGCCGCGCCGAGCGACGCCGCGGCCGCGAGCCCCACACAGCCGGCCACCAAGCCAGCCACGAAGCCAGCCACCACGCCGGCGCCCGGCGAGGAGCAGACCCTCGAGCTCTACGACGGCACCGTGACCCTCCGCCGTCCGGGTTGCATCGAGAGCGAGAAGCGCAGCCAGGAGCCCAGCGTCACGCTGGTGCAGGGGCGCACCACGGTCAAGGGGACGCGCTTCTTCCTCGACCAGGGGTCGGACACCGGCACCATGGACGGCCCCATCCAGCTCGACCGCGCGGCCCGCGGCGACTCGCCCGCGTTGACCGCCAGCGCCGACCGGATGCTGTTCGACACCCAGAGCCGGCAGGCCACGCTGCTGGGCAACGTCAAGGTCACCTCGCAGGACCGGGTGACCACCGCCGACAGCCTGCAGCTCGACGAGGCCGCCGGCGTGGCGGTGCTGGCCGGCAAGC
>JARRMM010000166.1:0-7537 GCA_037386005.1 Deinococcales bacterium
GATCGAACGTCAGCGGCCGGCCATCCACCCGGAAGCGCCGCTCGCCCAGACGGGTCACGGTGGGCTCGAGCCGGAGCCACGCCGCGAGCGCCTCGCGCTCGTCCGGCAGCAGCCACGAAGGCGGGTCGGAGCAGCCCTTGAAGCCCGCCACCAGCCCCAGGTCCTGCAGCGCGCGCCGCTGCGGCGGGGTGAGCAGGTCGTAACGGCTGCGGAAGAACGCCACGTCGGGATCGAGGTGCACCAGCGGGCGCAGCCACAGCCGCGCCAGGCTGGTGAGGAGCGCGCCGCGCGCCGCCGGGCCGGTGGGGTCGTGCAGCCACCGGCGTCGGTCCTCGTTGTCCCAGTAGGGGGCGGTGTCGGGGCCGATGCGAAGCGCGTCGGCCAGCCCCAGCGACGGCAGGATCGGCGCGCCACACGCCAGCAGGTACGCCTCGTCGCCGATCGCCTCGCGCGCCAGACCCAGCGCCTGGCGGTAGGCGCGCTCGCGCGGCACCGGCCGGTGGCGCGCGCCCGGCAGGGCGGCGGCGTAGACGAAGTCGAGCTTGAGGAGCTCGAAGCCCCAACTCCGCACGCGCCGCAGGGTCTCCCCCAGCCAGGCCTCCACCTCGGGGTGGGTGGTGTCGAGCGCGTAGAAGGGGCCGCCCCAGTTGACGCCGGCCGGCACCGGCACCCCGTCCTCATCGCGGAGGAGCCAGCCGGGGTGCTCGTCGCAAAGGCGGCTGTAGGGTCGCACGATGAAGGGCGCCAACCACAGGCCGGGCGTGAACCCGGCGGCGGCGATGCGGCCCGCCAGCGCCTGCATGCCGGACGGGAAGGCGTCGTTCGCCTCCCAATCACCGATGGCGCGCTGCCAGCCGTCGTCGACCTGGACGGCGTCGAACGGGAGCCCACGCAGCCCCTCGAGCACCTCGTGCAGGGCGGCCTCGGAGATGGCTCGGTAGAAGCCGTACCAGCTCGACCACAGCCGCGGTGCGGGCGCGGGCTCACGCGCAGGGTCACGCGCGGGCCTGCGGCCGAGGCGCTCGCCGAGCCGCTCGGCGTAGGCGGCGAAGACCTCGTCCTCGGCGCCGTAGGCGAGGAACCAGGCTCCCTCCCCCTCCTCGTAGTGACCTTCCATCCCGGCGGTGTCGGCCTCGACGCGGGCGCCGGGTTCCAGTGCGCCGAGCAGCAACACCGTCCCGTCCGCTCCCGCGAGAGCGCCCACGCCGCTGCCGCCGTGGCGCGGTGCCTCGGCGTAACGAGGATCGTCGGCCTGCGGCCGCCGCTCCGGCGGCTCGATCGGCGCCACCGGCTCGCTCAGCTCACACCAGCGGGCCTCGCTCCAGCTCTGCCAGCCGTGGCGGTAGAAGCGGGTAGCGCCACCGCCGGCGAGCGCGACGTGGCCGGCGCGCAGCTCGAAGCCGCCCTCCACCGCCTCCGCCTCCGGTGGGAGCTGGGCGGGACCGAGCCTCACCGGCGCTCGTCCCAGATGGCGACGCCGTACGGGGGGAGGTCCGCGCCGCCGAGCACGGCGCGCGCGCCGGGCGGTCCCTCGAAACGCCGCGGCTCGGGGGCGTGGTTGAACGCGAACGTCAAGCTGCCGCGCCGGCGCAGGCGGACGCCCTCCGGCAAGGGCCGGACCTCCAACCCTGCTACCTCCGCCACGTGCGCGAGGAAGCGGCCGAGGAAGACCGGGCTGGGCCAGAAGCCCAGGTAGCGGACCTCGCCGGAGCGCCACACGGCACCGCGACCGTCGTCGAAGTGCCCCTTGGGGGCGGCGCGCGAGCCGGGCAACGGCTCGATCCACTCCCGCCAGGTCCCCACCGAGAAGCGCTCGCCCTCCCACGTCAGCCCCGACTCCAGCCCGGGGCGCAGGCTCTCGACCCGCGTCACCCGCACCGGCATCAGGGCCTGGAGCGGGCCGGGCGGCAGCTCGGGCGGGATCCGGAAGCTCTCGGTCTTGCTGCCCGAGCGGGGCCCGAGCACGAGCGGGCCGCGGAACGCGCGCAGCGCCTCGAGCGCGCCCACCGTCACGATCGGAAGGGTCGGCACCACCGCCAGGGCGTAGCCCTGCAGGTCGGCGCCGGCCGGCACCACGTCGACGTCGAGCCCCAGCGCACGGAGCGCGCTGTAGAAGGCGAACGGTAGGGCGGGCGCGCTCCACTCCGCCCCCTGGGGTTGGATCTCCCCCACCCAGGCGGCGGGGTAGTCGTGGACCAGCGCCACGCGGGTGGGTGCCGTGGCGCCCAGCTGCAGCCCGGCGAGCTCGTGCGCGACGGCCCGCACCTCCTCGGCGCCGTCGTCGGCCGCACCGTCGGGGCGGTGGAGGCCGGCGTGCATCTGCTCCTGCGCGAAGGGCGCCTGGCGCCACCGGAAGTACGACACGACCTCGGCGCCGTGCGCGAGCGCCTCCCAGGTCCACAGCCGCACCACGCCGGGCCCCGGCGAGGGGTTGTGGGGAGCCCAGTTCACCGGGCCCGGTTGCTGCTCCATCACCCAGAAGCGGCCGCGGCCCACCCCGCGGTAGAGGTCGTGGTGGAAGGCCGCCACGTCGGGGTGCCCGGAGCGCGCGTAGGTCGCCTTGGTGGCGTCGTCGAGGGGCATGAGGTCGGTGAAGCCCAGCGGGTAGCTGTCCCAGCTCGCCAGATCGAGGTCGGCCGCGACGTGGTAGGCATCGAACTGGTCGAAGAAGCCCATGAAGTTGTGCACGATGAAGCGGCCGGGCGAGGCGGCGCGCAGCACCTCCACCTGGGCGCGGTTGAAGGCCGCGACCTGGTCCGATGCGAAGCGGTAGAAGTCGAGGACGTGGGCCGGGTTGGGCTCGGTCACCGTCCGGTTGGGCAGGTCCACCTCGTCGAAGCTGCGCAGCTCCATGCTCCAGAACACCGCCCCCCAGGCCTCGTTGAGCGCCTCGACCGTGCCGTAGCGCCGCGCGAGCCACGCCCGGAAGGCGCGCGCGTCCTCCGGGCCGTAGCTCCGCACCGTGTCGTGGCAGCCGTACTCGTTGTCGGTCTGCCAGCCCACCAGCGCCGGGTGCCGGCCGAAGCGCTCGGCCAGCACCTTCACGATGCGCACGCTCTCGTCCAGGTAGCGCCGGCTGCTGAAGCTGTAGTGGCGGCGCGAGCCGAAGCGTCGCGCCCGCCCCTCGCGGTCGTAGCCGAGGATCTCGGGGTAGCGATCGACCAGCCACTTGGGGGGCGTAGCGGTGGGGGTGCCGAGCACCACCTCGAGACCTTCGGCCGCCAGCGTGTCGATGGCCCGCCCCAGCCAGTCGAGCTCGAGCCGCCCCGGCTCAGGCTCGAGCCGGCTCCAGGCGACCTCGCCGATGCGTACGGTGCGCAGCCCCAGCTCGCGCATGCGGCGCGCGTCGCCTTGCCACATCGCCTCGGGCCACTGCTCCGGGTAGTAACAGACACCGAGCATGCACGCTCACCTCACTTCAGACTGCCCGACGTCAGGCCCGCCTGCCAGTACCGCTGCAACGTGAAGAAGGCGATGATGAGAGGCAGCACGGAGATCAAGGCGCCCACCAGGATCGCAGGGTAGTCGACCGACGCGCCCGTCTGCGCGGTCGAGTTCCAGATCGCCAGGCCCAGGGTGATCGGGTAGAGGCTTCCCTTGGACAGCACCACCAGCGGGAGGAAGAAGTTGTTCCAGGTGCTCACGAAGCTGAACAGCGCCACCGTCAACAGGCCGTTGCGCACCAGCGGCAACCCCACCTGCCAGAACACGCGCCACTCGTCCGCCCCGTCGAGGTAGGCGGCGTCCTGCAGCTCGCGCGCGAACCCCTGGTCCCAGAAGATCATCATCAGGTAGACGCCGAGCGGGTTCACCAGCAAGGGCAGGATCACCGCCCAGTAGGTGTTGATCAGCCCGAGGTCGTGCAGGATCAGGAAGATCGGCAGCACCAGCGCCGTGATCGGCAGCAGCACGGCCGAGAGGATCATGAGGTTGAGCACGGTCTTGAGCGGGAACTCGAAGCGGGAGAAGGCGTAGCCCGCCATGGCCGAGAACAGCGTCGACAGCAGGGCGACCGCCCCCGAGTACACGGCGGTGTTGAGCATCCAGCGGCCGACCACACCCCCCTGGAAGGCGGCCATGCCGCGGATGTTGTCGAGCAGGTGCCAGGGGCTGGCGAACCACAGCCCGAAGGTGGTGAACAGCTGCCCCGTGCTCTTGGTGGAGGACACGATCAGCCACACCAGCGGCAGCAGGAAGTACAGCGACAGCAGCAGCACCAGCACGCGCCACGTCACTGCGGAGGCGTTGAGCCGGTTCACAGGCGCCTCCGCTGGAAGTTGAGCAGCGCCAGCATGCCCAGCGACAGGGCGAAGGTGATGATGGCCAGCACCACCGCCAGCGCCGCGGCGTAGTTGAAGTTGCCGTAGTTGAAGGCGGTGAAGTAGATGTAGAGGTTCGGCATCAGGTTCGTCGGCACGAACGTGAGCGAACCGAGCACGAACGGCTCGGCGAAGATCTGGAGCGTTCCGATGATGGAGAACAGGGCGGCCAGCGCCAGCGCCGGCGCGACCATCGGCAACTTGATGAAGCGGATCACCTGCAGGTTGGTGGCGCCGTCGATCCGGGCGGCCTCGTAGAGCTCGCCGGGGACGCCGCGCAACGCCGAGTACAGGATGATCATGTTGTAGCCGGTCCAGGTCCAGGTGATGATGTTCCCGAGCGACCAGAGCAGCCCGCTCCGGCCCAGGAAGTCGATCTGGCCCCCCAGCGGCGCCAGCATCTGGTTGAACGGCGACAGGCCCTTCGAGTAGAGATAGCCCCACAGCAGCCCGCCGATCACGGTGGGCATGGCGTAGGGCAGGAAGAAGCTGAGGCTGAAGTAGCTACGCCAGCGCGCGCTCCGCAACCCGTCGAGATACAGCGCGAGGGCCAGCGCCAGCAGCAGCATCACCGGGATCTGGATGACGCCGAACTTCGCGATCGTGCCCAGCGAGCTCAGGAACTGACCGTCGTGGAGCACGCGGACGTAGTTGGCGAGCCCCGTGAAGACCTTGGGTCGGATGCCGTGCTGCGTGAACAGGCTCAGATACAGCGTCTTCGCATCATCCACCCGTCCGGTGGGGTGGGCCCGGGCCGGGCTCCACCCCACCTGCGAACCGTGTCAGGTCAGACTACTGGCCGCTGACCTGGTACCCCTGCGTCTTGGCGTAGTTGAGCACGTCCTGCTGCCAGGCGTCGAGGGCGGCGCTCCAGCCGGTCTTCCCGGCCACGGCGTCCGCGATGTACTTGTTGAAGCTGTTGTTGGCGTACAGGAACCACGGCGCCCACTGGAAGTCGGTGGGCACGCCGGCCGATGCGTCGGCGTAGACCTTGGCGATGTCCTGGCCACCGAAGAACTTGCTGGGGTTCTTGCTCGAGTCGTGCAGCGCCGGCAGGTCGAGCCCGGCCTTGGCCGCCGGGAAGAGGCCGCCGTTCTCCCAGTTCAGGCCCAGCGCGGTGCCGTTGGCGTTGAGCCAGAGCGCGAAGATGGTGGCGGCGTCGGGGTGCTTGCTCTGCACCGTGACCGCGGTGGAGGAGCCGCCCCAGTTGCCGCTATGGAACGTGCCGTCCGTGCCCCACTGCGGCAGCGGCGCAGCGCGCCAGTCCGCGGCCGACTCGCTGCCGAGCCGGCTGGCGAGGCTTCCGGGACCCCACGCGGCTTCGATCAGCGTGGTGATCTGCCCTTTGGCCAGCGCGCTGTTCAGCTCGCTGGTGAAGTCCGGCAGGGTGGCGGCGTACTTGTTGTCGACGAGCTTGCCCCAGTAGTCGATGACCTTCTTGGCGGAGGCGCTGTTCAGGCTCTGGGTCCAGCTGTTGCCCGAGTGCGTCCACAGCCGGCCGCCGTCGGCCCACACCAGGCCCATGAACCAGGGCGCGTAGGTCGAGTAGAAGTCGGTGTACTGGACGCTCCCGTTCGTCTCCTGGGCGAGCTTCTTGGCGTTGGCCTCGAACTCGGCCCACGTCTTCGGGACGCTCAGGCCGTACTTCTTGTACAGGTCCTCGCGGTAGACGAGGGCGAAGGGGCCGGTGTCCTGCGGGATGGCGTAGACCGCCTTGCCCTGGGGGGACACCTGGCTCCAGGTCCAGGGCACGAACAGCGACGAGTACTTGTCGGCGCCGTACTTCGACAGATCGGCGAGGCCGCCGAAGTCGATGAAGTTCGGCAGGAAGTCGTACTCGATCTGCACCACGTCCGGAGCGCCCGTTCCGGCCTTGAGCGCCGTCAGGAGCTTGGTGTACTCGTTGGGTCCCGAGCCGACGTTGCTGGCGTTGACCGTGATGTTCGGGTAGGCCTTCTCGAAGGCTGCTACGGCCTTGTCGATGCCAGGCACCCAGGACCAGAAGGTGAGGGTCACTGGCGGACCGCTGTAGCTGGGGAGAGAGGGAGCGGTCTGCGCCACCGCCAACGAGAGCACGGCGGCGGCCGCCACGAGCCAGAGTTTCCTCATAGGACTCCTTTCGGTTGCCGCCCCAAGGCTACTCGCTCTTACGCTTTCTTGTAAAGTCTTGTCTTTCGGCGATGCTCGGTTTTGCTCGCTTGCCCGACCGCGGGTTCAGCGCTCGCCATCCGCCACCAGGACGCGCAGGCCGGCATCGGCCAGGGCACGGAGCGCCTCCGGCTTGGCCTTGTCGTCCGTGACGAGCACGTGGATGGCATCGAGGCTGGCGATGCGGGCCGTGGCCACCTGCTGGAGCTTGCTGTGGTCGGCGAGCACCACCACCTCGCGGGAGGCTCGCAGCATGTGCGCCTTGACCTCGGCCTCCTGCATGTTGGTGTTGGTGAGGCCCTTGTGCGGGTCGACGCCGTTGCAGCCGAGGAAGGCCTTGTCGGCGTTGAGCTGCCCGAAGAGCGTGGTGGCGTAGGGGTTGACCAGCGAGTGCTGCAGGGGCCGGAGCATCCCGCCGGTGACGATGACCGACACCCCTGGGTGCGACTCCAGCAGCAGCGCGATGTTCAACGCGTTCGTCACCACCACCACGTCGCGCAGCGTCGGCGACAGGGCCTTGGCCATCTCCGTCGTGGTGCTGCCGACGTCGAGGATGATCGTCTCACCATCGCGGACCAGGCTCGCCGCGCGCGCCCCGATCTTGCGCTTCTCGGCGAAGCGCACCCGGCTCGTCTCCTCCAGCGGCAGCTCCGGGCTGGCCAGGTCCACCGGGACCGCACCGCCGCGCGTCCGCCGCAGCGCCCCCTTGCGCTGCAACTCGTCGAGGTCGGAACGGATCGTCACCGACGACACGCCGAGCTCCTTGGCCAGCGCGCTCACGCGAACCACGCCGAACCGCGCGAGGAGATCCGTGATCGCCTGCTGGCGCAACACGGCGTCGAGCGAAGGCATGGAGATAGTTTACGAAGTCTTTGCAACTTTTGCCATGTTGCCTCCCTGATCGGAACCCGCGAGAACGCTCATCGCGGGCTCCGCCGGCCGGCCGCACGTTAAGGACCCCACGACACGGTGGGGTCACAGGGGGTACCCTGCGGTCTGCCTCCCTTCGGGGAGGCCCCCCAAATCGATGGCCGCGGTGGCTGTTGCCCCGCACCATCACCAACACCCCC
>JARRMM010000167.1:0-6831 GCA_037386005.1 Deinococcales bacterium
CGCCGGGCGCTTCGATCGGCGTGGCCGGAGGCTTCGCGTCGGCCGGCGCGGCGGTCCGAGGCAGGGTCCGAGGCCGGAGCCCTAGGCTGGGCCCGGGGCTGGGCCCGGGGCGGCGGGCGGTGGCAGGCGGCTCGAGCCCTCAGCCTGCCTCGCTCGACTGCGCCCAGATGTTGATGCCGGCGTCGGTGGCGTGGCGGTCGATCTCGGCCAGCTCGTCGTCCGTGAACGTGAGCTGGTCGAGGGCGGCAACGTTCTCCTCGAGCTGGCGCACGCTGCTCGCGCCGATCAGTACCGACGTGACCCGCGCGTCGCGCAGCACCCAGGCCAGGGCCATCTGCGCCAGCGACTGGCCCCGCCGCCGTGCGATGTCGTTGAGGGCGCGCACCTTGCGCAGGTTCTCCTCCCGGAGGAAGTCCTCCTGGAAGCTGTCCGCCCGCTTGACGCGGGCGCTCTCCGGGACTCCGCCCAGGTACTTGTCGGTCAGCAGCCCCTGGGCGAGCGGCGAGAACGCGATGCAGCCCACCCCCTCGTCCTCCAGCGCGGGGAGCAGCTCCGGCTCGACCCAGCGGTTGAGCATCGAGTAGGACGGCTGGTGGATGAGGCAGGGGACGTCCATGGCGCGGAGGATGGCGACCGCCTCGCGCGTCTTGGCCGCCGAGTACGAGGAGATGCCGACGTAGAGCGCCTTGCCCTGCTGCACCGCGGAGGCGAGCGCGCCCATGGTCTCCTCCAGGGGCGTGTTCGGGTCGAAGCGGTGCGAGTAGAAGATGTCGACGTAGTCGAGCCCCATGCGCTCCAGGCTCTGGTCGAGACTGGCGAGCAGGTACTTGCGTGAGCCCCACTCGCCGTAGGGGCCCGGCCACATCAGGTAGCCGGCCTTGGTGGAGATGACCAGCTCGTCGCGGTAAGGAGCGAAGTCCTCCGCCAGGAAGCGGCCGAAGTGCGTCTCCGCGCTGCCCGGCGGGGGGCCGTAGTTGTTGGCCAGATCGAAGTGGGTGATGCCCAGATCGAAGGCGCGGCGCAGGATGGCGCGCTGCGTCTCGAGCGGCCAGTCCTCGCCGAAGTTGTGCCACAGGCCGAGCGAGATGGCCGGGAGGCGCAGCCCGCTGCGGCCGGTCGTGCGGTACTGCATCTGCTGGTAGCGGTCGGGGGCGGGTTGGTAGGCCACGGGAACCTCCTCGGGAGGACGGGACGTGCCGCCCGCACGGGCGGCGGGAGTCAGGGCGCTGGCATTGTACGACCGGAGGGGCGTCGCTGTCGGTTGCGGGTGGGGACGGGGCGCCGCCGCCGGCTAAGCGGGTGGCCGGCAGGCGTTCCGCTCGCCGGCTCGGGCGCCGGCCCGGCCGTCGCCCTCGGATGCGTCATGGCGGGCGGGCGCCGCCTGGTGGCGACGCCCGTCCGAGGGCCATGGATCCTGGTGTGCCGTGGGGCTAGGGCTTGCTCGCGCCGCCCGTTCCCGGGAGGATCGGACGGAGCCCCGAGGTCCCACCGGACGCGCCCGTGCCGTTCGAGCCGCTCTTGGGCGGCGCGGCGATGAAGTCGCTGCCCTTCTTGCCGATCGCGCCGCCGAGCGCGGCGCTCGTCACCTGGACGATGTAGGGCGAGTTGGACAGGCGGATCGGGTAGAAGCCCGCCTTGTTCTTGGCGCCCACGGTGATGGTGGTCTGGGTGGTGACGGTCCTGGTCGCGGGCTTGGCGGGTGGCGTCGCCGGCTTGGCGGCCGTGCTGGTCCCGCTCGGGGCGGCCGCGCTGGTCGACGTGCCGCTGGTGGACGATCCGCCGGTCGACGCCGTCGCAGCGCCGGGCTTGGCCGTGCTCGCTGTCGCGCTGGACCCGTTGGCGCTGGATCCGGTGGCGCTCGACCCCGCTGAGCTCGAAGCGCTGGAGGTCGACCCGGTCGAGCTCGGTCCCTTGGAGGCAGTCGAGGCTTGTCGAAGCCGTAGGAGGCCTGCACCTTCTTGCCCAGCGGCTCGTTGAGCTGCAGGCTCGTGAGCGCGCCGACGATGTTCGTCACCGCCTGGGTGTCGAGCTTCTTGCCGTTCGGCAGGCCCTGCCACGACCAGCCGCCCGCCCCCTTGGTGAAGACGAAGTCACCGTTGGCGTTCTTGATCTCCATGCGCTTCACGTTGGCCTGGTCGAGCTTGAGCACGGTGGTGTCCACGTAGCCCGAGGCGTCCGTGCGGGCGTCGCTGGCGTGCAGCGAGTGCGTCACGTACACGCCCTTGTCCTTGGCGAGGCGGACGTGGGTGCTTCCGTAGCTCGGCTCGGAGCCGATGTACAGCGTCTCCTTGCCGCCGCCCTTGAGCGTCAGGTCGATCTTGCGCTGGTAGGTGTCGGGCGCGACCTTGAGGCGCTTGTAGGCGTCCTGGGTCGTGGCGACCAGACCGCTTCGCTGCAGCGCGGTGAGCTCCTGGAGGAAGCTCTTGACCCGCGAGTTCTGCGCCGGGTAGCCGCCCTGGTCGGGCAGCACCCAGTTGACGCCGTCGCGCTTGAGCGTGACGGCGCTGCCGTCGGAGCCGGTCACCGTGAAGGCGGTGATGTCGGCGGTGGTGACGTTCTTGCCGAGCAGCGGCCCGGTGTGTTCGATCGGCGGACGCGCCACCGTCAGCAGCACGAAGGCCAGCGCCGCCGCCTGCACCACGGCGAGGATGCCCAGCCAGAGATTGCCGCGGCCCGTTCCGGCCGGCGTGCGGAGTCGGCGTTCGGCGGTGCTCACGACTGACCTCCCATCGCGCGCTCGGGGCGGGAGCCGGGGGTGATGTCGAGGATCGACGTGCGGTTGCGCTTGCGCCACTGCCAGATGCCCGCGATGAGCACCAGCGCGAGGAGCGCGAAGACGTAGTTGCCGATCTCCCAGTCGGTCTCCTGGGCCTGCGTGAGGTGCTTGAGCACGCGCGTCGTGGCGCCGCTCGCGCGGATGCTCAGGAGGCTGGCGTCCTCGGTCGACCAGTCGACCGCGTTCTGCAGGAGCTGCAGGTCCTCGGCGGCGAGGTTCTGGCTCAGTCGCGACGCCAGGTTGAGCACCGTGTCGTTGGCGATCTCGCCGCTGCCGATGACCACCAGCCGTGCGTTGTCGGGCGAGGAGGTGAGCACGCCGACCTGGCCCGAGGAGCCGCTGCCGCTAGAGGAGCTGCCGCTCGACCCGGTCGACGAGCTCGAGCCGTTCCCGCTACCGGACTGCAGCGGATCCTTCTTGCCCTTGAAGTAGCTGGTGAACGAGCCCCGGATGGCCACCGCCAGCGGGTAGCTCTGCAGCTTCTTGCCCACCGGGAAGCCGTGCTTCGGGTAGGTCTTGAAGTCGGGGATGATGTTGGTGCTCGCCGACGTCCAGGAGTCGGGGCTCGACGTGAGCAGGACGTCGACCGAGCGCGCCTTGCTCGAGCCCTTCGCCACGGTCAGCGGCGACGCCCACGGCACCGTCACGGCGGGCAGGTTGGAGGTGATCGGGGAGGCGTGGTCCATGGCGTTGGGCTGCACGTCGACGAAGAAGGGGTAGTCGACGGCCTGGACCTCCTGCACCGGTACGCCTCCGACGTTGTGGGGCACCACCACGGGGAACTGCGCGTTCTGGCTGTCGAGCACCACCGAGTCCCCTACGGTGACGCCGTAGCTCTTGAGCATGGCTGAGAGGCCGTTGTTCACCTTGCGCAGCGCCAGGCTGCCGGAGTACGGCTGCTGCGTGAGGGCGTAGTGGCCCCCCGCCACGACCACCGAGCCGCCGCGCATCAGGAACTGGTCGATGGCGAAGCGCTGCTTGTCGGTCATGCCCTGCGGCGAGAGCACCACCAGGGTGTCGATGGTGTTGGGCACGGTGCCGTTGGAGAGCGACACGTTCTGGACCTTGTAATCCTTCTGGAGCTGCTGCTGGATGAGCTGCGTCTTGTAGAGCTGCTGTTGCTGCTGGCCGAAGGCGTTGGGGCCGTTCGGGGCCGGCGGAGTCCACAACCCGACCACCTTCAGGAAGCCGGAGGTGGAGCGCTTGAGCGCGGCGGTGACCGCGTCCTTCACCGTCTTCTGGCTGAAGCTGCCGGACGGCACCACCACCTGGCTCTTGCCGTCGACCGTAAGCAGCATCTGCAGGTAGTAGGTCTTCGACGACAGCAGGCCCTCAGGGATCGGCTGGATGCCGTACCGCTGCCGCAGCTGCTGCGGCGTGAAGGGGGCGTTCGCCGCCCGCGGGTCGACCTGCTGGAAGCTGAACTTGCCCTTGGCGCCCTGCTGGATCGAGGCCGCCACCTTCTTGACGATGCCGGGGGCGTCCTGCAGCCCCGACGGCAGCGACTTGGGGGTCGCCAGCAGGGTGAGCTTGGCGGGCTGCTTGAGCGAGGCCAGCACGCTATCGAGGTTGCTGAAGCCGGCCACGTCCTTCTTGATGGCGCGCGTCAGGTTGTACTCGAGGTTGTTGAGCTCGACGTTGGGCGCGCCGCCGCCTGGGTTGGGCGTGACGTTGATGAGGTCGTTCAGGTGGAGCACCTGCGTCTGGTCGCCGTAGCGCACCAGGATGGCGAAGTAGGCGTTGACCACCGACGACTGGTAGCGGTTGGCCACCTGGAACGGGTGCGGCTGGATGCCGTAGTCCTGGTTGGCCGTCTGCTCGATCTTCGGGTTGGAGGCCGGGTCCACCACCTGGGCCTTGACGCGGCCGTGCGAGGCGACCTGGTACTCGTGCAGCATGTCGGCCACCTGCGGGATGAGCGGCTTCAAGAGCGGGTGGGTGTCCTTGCTCATGTAGGCGCGGATCAACAGCGGCTGCTGCAACGAGTCGAGCAGGTCGCGCGTGGTGGACGACAGGCTGTAGCGGTGGTTCTGCGTCATGTCGAGGCGCAGCCCCGAGAGCGGCAGCAGCCAGCCGTTCAGCAGCACCAGGTTCAGCGCCACCAGCCCCACGCCGACCAGCCGGGCGCTGCGATACGGACGGGTGAGCTGCGTCCGGCTCCAGCGCTTGCTGTCGAGCGACAGCACGTTGAGGCTCAGGAACAGCCCGGCCAGCGACAGGTAGAACACCAGGTCGCGCAGGTCGAGCACGCCCCGCTCGATCGACTGGAAGTGGGTGGTGGTGGAGAGCTCCCGGAACACGGCCGCGACACCGTTGGGCACGAAGTCCAGCACGGCGTTGGTGCCGATGAAGTAGAGCACGCCGCCGACCAGCATCGTCACGATGAGCGACACGATCTGGTTGTCGCTGCGTGAGGACACGAACAACCCGATGGCGGTGTAGGCCGCCGCCATCAGCAGGGCGGCGACGTAGCCGCCGATGACGGGGCCCCAGTCGAGGTTGCCCAGGAAGGCCACGGTGATCGGCAGGCTCACGGTGAGCGCCAGCGCCACCGTCACCAGCGCCATCACGGCCAGGAACTTGCCCAGCACCAGGCGCCAGGCGTCGACGGGCAGGGTGAGGAGCATCTCGAGGGTGCCCGAGCGCTGCTCCTCGCTCCACTGCCGCATGGTGAGGGCCGCTACCAGGAACACGAGCAGCAGCGGCATCCAGGTGAAGAGCGGACGCACGTCGGCGATGCCGCGTGCGAAGAAGGTGGCCACCCAGAAGAACACGAAGAAGGTGACCAGCAGGAAGGTGCCCATGAAGATGAGCGCCAGCGGCGATCCGAAGGCGCTGGAGAGCTCCTTCTTGGCGATGGCGACGGTCTGTCGCAAGTCTCTACCTCCCTAGGCGGGCGACGGGGCGGGCGCGCTCTCGCGCGCCAGCTCGATGAACACCGTCTCCAGCGTGCGGGTCTCGCTACGGAGCTCGCGCAGCGGCCAGTCCTGCCGCTTGGCGAGCTCGAAGATGGCGGGGCACAGGTCGCGGTCGTCCTCGGCGTGCACGACGTACGCCACCCGTCCGTTGCGGAGCTCCTCGTCCCGGACGTCCGCTGCGCCGGGCAGCTCGCGCAAGGCGGTGTTCACGGCGGGATCGGCGGCGGTGCCTTCCAGCACCAGCCGCGCCGTGCCGCTCTTCGCCAGCTCCGAGAGCTGCGCGTCGGCCCGGATCTGCCCGCCCATGATCATCACCGCGCGGTCGCACAGCGCCTCGACCTCGGGCAGGATGTGGCTCGAGAACAGGACCGTGCTGGTCTTCGCCAGCGTGCGCACGAGCTGCCGGATCTCGGCGAGCTGGGTAGGGTCGAGGCCCACCGTCGGCTCGTCGAGGATGAGCAGCTTGGGGCGGTGCAGGATCGCCTGGGCGATCCCCACTCGCTGCCGGTAGCCCTTGGAGAGCTGCTGGATGGGGCGCGTCAGCATGGGCCCGAGCCCGGTCGCGAGGACCGCGTCCTTGAGGGCCTCCGTCTGCTCCTGGCGCGGGATGCGCCGGACCTCGGCCATCATCCACAGGTACTCCTGCACGGTGAGCTCCGGGTACAGGGGAGCGTTCTCCGGCAGGTAGCCGATGCGTTGCTGCGCCTCCTTGCGCCGGGTGAGGACATCGAAGTCCTCGATGCTGACGGCGCCGGCATCCGGTTGCAGGTACCCCGTGAGGATCTTCATCAACGTGGACTTGCCGGCGCCGTTCGGCCCGAGCAGCCCCACGATGGTGCCCGCTTCGATCCGGAAGCTGACGTCGGACAGCGCCCTAACCGCGCCGTACGATTTCGTCACGTTCTGAACGTCGACCAAGTTGGACCTCCCGACTTCGCGGTCGTCGATGCGCGTGGGGGTGGTGCCGGCGGAGACGTCGCAGCGCGGCGGCGTGGGAGGGTCTCGGGGGGGACCGCGCCCGCAGGCCGCCGTGCCGAGGTTTTCGCCGTCACCCGAGTGGTTTACCAGATCCCAGATGAAAGGTAGTCCAGCCTTTGGTGAAATTGTTGAGCGTGAGGTAAGGCGGAGCGGGGTGGA
>JARRMM010000168.1:0-4925 GCA_037386005.1 Deinococcales bacterium
GCCACTTAGGCTTGACCCGCGAACGGATCAGGCAGAACGAGAACAAGGCGCTGACGAAGCTCAAGTACCCCGAGAGCCGCACCCGCAAGCTGCGGGACTTCCTCGACTGACGACACCCGCTCCAGCGTGACCACCCGCGCCCCGGCCGCCAGGCCGGGGCGCTTCGCGTCGAGGGGTGCCGCGTTGTGCCGGGCACCCGGTCCGGGGCCCGGACCGGGCGCACAGCTGCGACGCGAACCGTAGACTGGGCGGCGAGCGAGCCCGAGCCCGGGCCGGAGGGGTGAGCATGCGCGTCGTCCGAGTCGTGGTCCTGATCATCGTCGTCCTCGCAGCCGCCTACGGCGTGCTGGCGCTGGTAGTGAAGCCGCGCCCGCGCTCCGCTTACCTGGACGCTCTGCCCAAGGGCGTGACGGTGCTGGCGCACCAGGGGGGCGACGGGCTGTGGCCGGGCGATACGCTCTACGCCTTCCAGCACGCCGCCGCGCTCGGCGCCGACGTGCTCGAGCTCGACATCCACGAGACCGCCGACGGCCGCATCGTGGTGATCCACGACGACACCGTCGACCGCACCACCAACGGCAGCGGAGCCGTGGCGGACATGACGCTGGCGCAGCTCCAGGCCCTCGACGCCGGCTACCGTTGGTCGCCGGATGGCGGCACGACCTTCCCCTACCGCGGGCAGGGCATCCGCATCCCCACCCTGAAGGCCGTCTTCGACGCCTTCCCGGGCAAGCCCATCAACATCGAGATCAAACCCGACAGCGCACGCGTGGCGGCCGACCTGTGCCGCCTCATCCGTGCGAACGACCGCCAGCACACCGTGATGGTGGTGTCGTTCCACCCCGGTGCCATCCGCGCCTTCCGCAGCGACTGCCCGGAGGTGGCCACCGCCGGCGATCCGACCGAGATCAAGATCTTCTACGTGCTCGCCCGCGCCCACCTGGCGCACCTGTTCACGCCGGACACCGATGCCCTGCAGGTGCCGGAGGCGCAGGGCGGGCTCCGGGTGGTGACGCCGCACTTCGTGCGGGCGGCGCACGACCGCGGCATGCTCGTCCACGTCTGGACGATCGATGAGACCGCGGACATGCGGCGTCTCATCGACATGGGGGTCGACGGCATCATCACCGATCGTCCAGACCGGTTGCTGGCGCTGCTGGGGCGGCCGCACGACGTCACGCTGGCGCCCGGGGTGGCCCCCTAGGGTTTCCCATCCAGGTCCCATCGAACCCACGCCGTACGGGCCTAGCCTGGACCGAGGTCCGGGCGGGACGGCACCGGCCACGCTGCCGGTGGACCTCCCGTTCCCTTGCGGAAGGGGGACCAGCATGGGCTTCGACACCACACGGATGGCCGGCCACGACCCGGTCCGGCACGGGGGACACATCGGTCAGGCGCGCATCGACGGCCACCTCGGCATCGGCGTGCTGCAGGTCTGGCGCGGACAGCACGGACAGAAGCTGGAGTACGCCGGCACCTGGCGCCACGACCTCGAGGACGCGCCCCAGGACGGCGAGCGCGAGGCGTTCGAGCGTGCCCTACGCGAAGGGCGCACGCTGCGCTTCGAGGGCCGGCTCGACGATCCCGGACAGCCGGAGAAGGAGACCGTCACGGCCCAGGTGCGGATCAGCTCGCTGAGCGACTACGCCTACGTGGTCGACCCGGACGATCCGCGCTCTCCGACGGTGAGCGTGACCCTGGTGAACTTCCGGCCGGTGGACGAGCTGCAAGGGGTCTGAGGGGCCAGGCCGACGGCGAGGGTGGAGCGCGCCGCCCTCGGGCCGGGCCGCCGCGATAGACTGCGGCCATTGTGCTCGATGGTGTCTTCGTGCTCGATCTCAGCCGTGTCCTGGCGGGCCCCTACTGCACGCAGCTCCTGGCCGACCTGGGGGCCCGGGTCGTCAAGGTCGAGTCGCCGCGTGGCGACGACACGCGCGGTTGGGGGCCGCCCTTCGTGGGGGAGGAGAGCGCCTACTTCCTGTCGGTCAACCGTGGCAAGCAGAGCGTCGCGCTCGACCTCAAGGACCCGCGTGGGCAGGAGGCGGTGCGGCGCCTGGCGGCGCGCGCCGACGTGCTGGTGGAGAACTTCAAGGTCGGCGATCTGGCCCGCTACGGTCTCGACTACGCCTCGCTGGCGGAGGCGAACCCCGGGCTCGTCTACGCCTCGATCACCGGTTTCGGACAGGACGGCCCGCGCGCCCGGGAGCCGGGGTACGACGCGGCGCTGCAGGCGCTCAGCGGTCTGATGGAGCTGACCGGCGAGGCCGACCGCCCTCCCGTCAAGCTGGGCGTCGCCTGGATCGACGTGCTGACCGGCTCGCACACCGCTGCCGCGGTGCTGGCCGCGCTGGTAGCGCGCGGCAGGACGGGACGCGGCGTCCACCTGGACATCTCGCTGTTCGAGGTGGCGTTGGCGAGCCTGGTGAACCAGGCGCAGAGCGCCTTGCTGACGGGCGAGGCGCCGAAGCGCCTGGGGAGCGCCCATCCGAGCATCGTCCCCTACCAGGCGTTCGAGGCGGCCGATGGCTCGATGATGATCGCCGTGGGCAACGACGAGCAGTTCCGCCGGCTGTGCGAGGCGCTGGGGATGCCGGAGCTGGCCGAGGACGAGCGCTTCGCCACCAACGCCGGACGGGTCACGGCCCGCGACACGCTGGTGCCGCGCCTGGCCGAGCGCCTGTTGGCGCGCCCGCGCCGGGAGTGGCTCGAGGCGCTGCGTGAGGCCGGCGTGCCCGCCACGCCCGTGGCGACGCTCCCCGAGGCGCTGGCCGACGAGCAGACGCGCGCACGCGGCCTCGTCGTGCAGGGCACGCATGCGGGGGTCGGGCCGCTGCGGATGGTGGGGAGCCCGCTGTGGCACGCCACCGATCCGGACGGACACGCGGTCGGGCTGGCGCCCGAGGCCGGCGCGTGCCCGGTGCCGCCGCGGCTGGGTGAGCACAGCCGGGCCGTGCTGGAGAGCGATCTGGGCATGACGGAGGACGAGGTCGACGCGCTGGAGCGTGCCGGCGTGGTACGCGCCGCACCGGCGGCTCGTTGACCCGGCCCGGCACCCTACGCGGACGTCAGCCGGACCTCACGTCGTGTGGTCGACGTCCACGGCTCGCACCGTCCGCAGTCGTGCGATCACCCAGACGGCGGAGACCGCCTGCACCCCCACGCCTGTCCACAGCGCGACCCGCAGGCCGCTGGCGGTCGCCAGGTAGCCCCCTGCCAACGTGCCCACCAGCAGGAAGCTGCCGGTCGCCACTTGCCAAGCGGAGGTGACGCGCCCGAGCAGGTGGCCCTCGACCGCTGCCTGGCGGACGGTGGTCTCCAGGACTTCGTAGATCGTGTCCGCCGCGTCGCTGATGAGCTGCTGACCCGTCACGAAAGCCAGGATGAGCCCCATGGGGCCGAAGGCCAGGGGGACCAGTGCGATCCCCGCCGCGGCCGCAACCGCCGTTCCCGCCAGGGTCCGACCCAACTCCCATCGTCGCCTGACCCGGCTGGCGAGCCACGCACCGGCGAAGGCGCTCACCCCGCCCAGGGCGTAGAGCAGCCCTTGCAGCCCGGGCGCCACCTGGAGGCCGCGGCTGATGTAGAGCACGTACACGGCACCGATCACCCCGCCGCCGAGCGCCCTCGCGCAGGCTGCGAGGGCCAGCCGAACGAGCAACGGTCGCGACAGCAGCGCGTGAAGACCCTCCCGGATCTCGCGTACCGGCGACGCCGCCGACGGTCTGGGCGACACCGTTTCCCGGTGGCGGATACTAGACAGGCTCAGGGCCGAGAGGAAGTATGAACAGCCGTCCACGACCAGGGCCGCGATGCCGGTGACCTGAAACAGAAAGCCGGCCAGCCCGAAGCCGGCGACCTCTGCCACGGCGGCGCTTGCCCCCAGGCGGCTGTTGGCGTTCTCCAGCCGCGCGACCCCCACCAGGCCGGGAAGGTACGCCTCGTAGGCCGCGCCGAACGTCGCGCTGAGCACCGACACCGCTGCCGCCACGACCAGGACCTGCACCAGGGACAACAGGCCGAGCCAGTAGCTCGCCGGCAACGACAGGAGCATCAGCCCCCTTGCGAGATCGGCCCCGACCATCAGCGGCCGTCGTCGCCACCGGTCCACCCAGACCCCCGCGAACAATCCCGCGGCGACGCCAGGCGCGATCTCCGCGGCGCGCACCCAGGCGACCTGATCGGCGCTGGCGCCGAGTGAATAGATCACCACGAACGGCAACACGATGCGGCTGACCAGGGACCCGAGAAGCGAGATGCTCTGCCCGCTCCACAGCTTCCAGAACTCGGTGGGTGCCGGCGCCGCTGCCGACGGCAGCGGGTCTCCCTCCGTCACCGTCGCTCCTCACCGGGGCACCGCGGCCCCTGGCCCGCGCTTCAGCGTAGCCGGCTGGCGCCGTCGGCCGGGCGGCAGACGTAGGCCGAGGCCTGCCGCTCGCCGTCGTCGTAGCACGCCGCCACCGCCGCCACGAAGGCGTTGACGGCGCCCTCCTCGACCAGCGCCACGGCGCAGCCGCCGAAGCCCGCGCCGGTCATGCGTGCGCCCCGGCACTCCGGCCGGGCGTGAGCGCAGGCGACGATGGCGTCGAGCGCCTCCGAGGACACCTCGAAGTCCTCCTTCAGGCTGGCGTGCGAGGCGTTCATCAGGCGCCCCAGGGCCGCGGCGTCGCCGCGCCGCATCGCCTCGGCCGCCGCCAGCGTGCGCGCGTTCTCGCCCACGACGTGGCGGGCGCGCCGCCGCGGCAGCTCGGGAAGCCCCCCGGCGCCCGCCTCGAAGACCTCCTGCGAGACGTCGCGCAGGGCCGGCACCCCGAAGTGGCGGGCGGCCGCCTCGCACTGCGCGCGGCGCTCGTTGTAGGCCGAGCCCACCAGCCCGCGCCGCGTGCCCGTGTCCAGCACCACCACCACGTGGCCGTCCGGCAGCGGGA
>JARRMM010000169.1:0-4830 GCA_037386005.1 Deinococcales bacterium
AGCCAAGACCCTGTGGGATTGCTGGCCGTTCGGGCCACCGGCACCGTTCTCACATCACTCGCCAAGGAGCACCGCATGATCTCACCGACGAAACGCTGGCTATTCGGCGCGATCGGACTTCTGGCCCTCGTGCTCGCAGCCTGCTCAACACCACAAGCGCCGGCACCGGAGCCGTCGGAGAACCCGATCGTGGAGATCGACGGCTACAAGGCCGAGATCTTGTCGACGCAGAGCGCAGATCCAAACCTGGTCAACCCCCAGGGCTTGATCCACAAGGAGCCCTTGACCGGCGTCCGGTGTCCCGGTTCTGCCGAAGACCTCCAGGTCACTCAGATGACCGTCACCGTCGCGGACTGGATCGACGGCCGGCTCGCACCGTACGTGGACGTCTTCTGGATGCCGGAAGAGACTGTTTGGAACCATGATCTTGTGCTGGCCGCCCACGGCTACCTGCCGCCGAACACGGACGCATGGACAGTCGATGGCAAGGATCCGTTCCAACAAGGGCTGGAGATCCCCCTTGTGAAGAACACCAGGGACGGGCTCCTCTGCGCTGGTTATGCCATCGGGCTCTCGCAGTTCTCCAAGCAAGGGTACTCGGTTGAGCAGGGCATCCGCGACACGCACCTGCTCAATCCCATCTTCTGGTTCCTCGGCCTCGGCTACCCGAAGCACACGTACATCTTCGGCTACTCGATGGGAGGAATCATCACCGTCGCGCTGGCGGAGCGGTTCCCTTGGCGCTACGCAGGCGCCATGCCCGTGTGTGGCCCGGACGCCGGCAGCCTGTTCCAGCTCGATTACATCGGCAACGTAAGGCTGCTACTCGGCGCTGCGCAGCGACAGGGTCTCCTGGGATCGATCGGGGACCCGTACGACTATGGCCTGGGCGGCACGCTCGACGCGAACGGAAACCCGCAGATCGTCCCACCGCCACCAGTGCCTGGCCCGCAGACCTGGGAGACCTGGCGGGATCTCTACTTCCACCCGGCACTCCAGACAGCCGCCACCCCCCAGGACCCGACGGATCCGAATGACCCAAGCCTGAAGTTCCTCGCGCTCTTGGCAACGACCGCCCAGGGCTCGGTTCCGGGCGCACCCGAGCTGGACACCTTCGGGCCGATTCCGATATTGCAGTTCGGCGACCTTCTCGCGAGCGGTCCCGCGGTGCTGACCGACCCCGAGCTTCAGGCCCGCGTCGCCAACGTCTTCGACGGCCCCATGTACTACTGGCTGACCGGCGGCGCCGATGCGATCGACACGGCGAGAGGCTCCCCGTATGACAACTCGAGCATGACGTATAGGAACCCCCTGACCGGCAGCCTCGTGACCCTGAACCCGGGCGATATCGAGGGGGACCCCACAGCCTTCGTAGGCGATGGTAAGGCCCTCGACTACTTCAGGCGGTACTACCAGCCGAACGGCCGCACCTTCGTGCCGATGGTCGCCCTACACAACCTGTACGACCCAGACGTGCCCATCGAGCACGATCGCCTGGACCGGCGCCTGTCGCAGCAGGCGCATCCCTGGCGCCCGGATGGCTAGTTCAAACTCCTCAACCCGGTGAGCACAACGACAACCGACTATGACTACGGCCACTGCGAGTTCTCGTCGGAACAGGTCGCGGCAGCATTCACCATGCTGATCACCCGCTCCCAGGCCCACGTATGGCCTGCTGTCCCCCCTGTCCTCAAGGAAGACTCCGGCACACCGTAATCCTCGGTTTTGACCAAGTCCGACGGGGATCCGGACCTAACCCGTCGAACGACCCAAACTCCTAGGAGCTAGCTAGGGCATATCGGCGCCGTCTCCAACTAGGGGCGGCGCCGACCGTCTGCCGACGGACTCGTGTCGGTGCTACACTTGCCCGCATGCCGACCCGCTCCCGTCCCCGCATCGCCTACCAGGGCGTAGTCGGGGCCTTCAGCGAGGAGGCCGCGCTCAAGTTCGCTCCTGACGCAGAGCCGGTGGGCTTCCCCAGCTTCGAGGAGGCGTTCTCGGCGGCCGTCAATGGCGAGTGCCAGTTCGCTTGCCTGCCCGTCGAGAACAGCCTGGCGGGGTCGATCAACCAGACCTACGACCTGCTGACGGACTCGGTCCTGCACGTCGTCGGCGAGCAGATCGTGCGGGTGCACCACAACCTGCTGGTGAAACCGGGCGTGAAGCTCGAGGACGTCAAGCGCGTCTATAGCCACACCCAGGCGCTGCAGCAGTGCCAGAGCTTCATCCGCAAGCACGGTTTCGAGGCGGTGACGGACTTCGACACCGCCGGTGCCGCCAAGCTGCTCGCCGAGAACGGCGGGCAGGGCAAGGCGGCCATCGCCAGCAAGCGCGCGGCCGAGGCCTACGGCCTCGAGGTCCTGGCCGAGGAGATCGAGGACCTGGACTTCAACTTCACGCGCTTCTTCGTCCTCGGTACCGACGAGCGGCCCAAGGAGTCGGACACCAACAAGACCAGCCTGGTGCTGGCCACGCGCCACAAGCCCGGCTCGCTGGTCGACTGCCTGCAGGAGTTCCCCCGCAACGGCATCAACATGACCAAGCTCGAGTCCCGCCCGCGCCGCGACAAGCCGTGGAGCTACCTGTTCTACGTCGACATCGAGGGCCACATCGAGGACGAGAACGTGGCCACGGCGATCACCGCGCTGATGCGCAAGGCGGCGTTCGTGAAGTTCCTGGGGAGCTATCCAGCGGCGCCGAGCGTGGTAGAGATCGAGTAAGCCCCTAGGGCACCCGGCTCGGGCCGTCTCAGACGCGGCATCTTCGACGACAGAGGGGCTCGGGACAGGGTTAGGATGGCGCCAGCTACGTGCTGGAGCGCTCCTTGCCCATGAAGCTCGTCCCCAAGCTGGCCTGCCTGCTCGCCGCCCTCCTGGGTACTGCCGCCTGGGCCCAGGCGGCCTCGATCGAGGTCAACGCGCCCCCCGACCGGCTGGCGCTCCCGGGTGCGTTCGTGACGCTCGTCTACATGGTGAACAGCTCCACCACGGGCCAGGCCCAGGTCGAGGTGACCTCACAGCGCGGCTACACGCTGCTCGCACCACCACCGACGCTGAAGCTGTCGGCCGGTGTGTCCGCGCCGGTACCGGTGACGGTGGAGATCCCAGAGGGAGCGCCCGCCTTGACCGTGGACGCCGTGACCGTGTCGGTGACCATGACCGGCGTCAAGGCCGAAGGCACGGTGCACGTCACCGTCGGGGAGAAGCGCGGGGTGGCGATCCAGGCGGCCTCGACGGTACCGGCCTCGGCCGGCGAGGTCACCTTCACGGTCGTCAACCAGGGGAACGTCGAGGAGAAGGGTACGTTCCTGGTCACGCAGAACGGCACGAAGGTCCTCGAGCGCGTCGTCACGCTCGCAGGAAGCGCCCGCCAGGACGTGACCGTGCCTGTGGCCACAGCTGGGTCGTACCAGGCGACCTTCTCGGTCGGGGGCAAGGAGCTGGCGCGCGCCCTCACACGGGTCGTCCAGGAGGGCGTCCCGGCACCGCCGCCGATCCAACTCCACGCGGACGTGACGGGATCGCTCGACACGAGTGCGGCGTGGGGATTCTCGGTGAGAGTGAAGGGACCGCTCTCAGACTACCTGACGACGTCCGGGGCGCTCTACGCCGACCGGCCGAGGTCCAGCTCGCTGTCCCTGGATGCGGCGGGATGGCAAGCGTCCATCGGTGCGCTTGGCGCTGCACCGCTCGGACTATCGCTACCGTCCGCATTGGGGGTCCGCGGCGCCTACAAGGACGGCCCCTGGACCATCGGCGGCGGCGCGACCTGGATCGGCAGCAACCAGTTTGCCGGCTACGTCTTCGGCGGTAGGAAGGACGAGCACACGGTGTACGCCGGCGCCCTGGGCATGCACGCCGGCGCTCCCATGGCGATGCTGTCGGCGGGACAGATCCACAAGGCGAGCGCCTGGACGATCACCACGACCTTGCTCGACGGCTCGCTCTCCGGCTCGGTGACCGCCAGCCAGCGGGACCCCGAAACGAAGGGAACGGCCAACGTCTCGGTCGGCGTCTCTCGACTGCTGACGGACGCAGGCACACTCCAATTCACCGCTGGATACAGCGATGCACTCGCCAGCCTGTATGGGAGCGCGACGGCCCCGATCGGATCCCAGGCGGTGGGAAGCGCCAAGGGCGGGATGGTGCTACGGCTACCGGTGCCGATCGCCGGCAGCCTCTTCCTCCACCTGCAGGGCGGGACCGACGAGTGCTTCTCCTCGCTCGGGTACGCAGCGGCGCTGGGCAGTGGGATCCAGACGAGCGACAGCCTGGGCATCACCAACGCCGGCGGGGCCCCGGGTGTGCACGCATCGACCTCGTGGGCCTACGTGGCAGGTCCGGGCAACACAATGGGCGCCGATGCCGACCTCACCTACACCCCGGCCGACGGGAGCGTCACGGGTCGCGTATCTGCGCGCTACGCCGCAGGCTTCGGGCCTGCCGCCTTCAGCGTGAGCGGCGGCTGGGACCTGGGCCAGGAGACCATCGGCGTGGGGAGCGCATTCACATGGGACGGCGGCCCCTGGAGCCTCCAGGTCAACGGCGACGCCGGACTGGACACGAGCACGGACGCCTTCAGCTTCGGGCTGGGTGTCACCGGGCACGTGGCCGTCGACTTCGACGTTCCCGACGAGGTGGTGCGCGCCGCCGGTGGGCGCCGCCTGGGGACGCTCGATGGATACGTGCACGCGGGGTCGGCGGGCATCCCAGGGGTGACGGTCAAGGTCGGCGCGTACCGAGCCCGAACCGACAAGGACGGTCGCTTCGACGTCCAGCTTCCGCCCGGCAGGCTCCAACTTGCGCTCGACCTCGCGACCCTGCCCATCCA
>JARRMM010000170.1:0-4771 GCA_037386005.1 Deinococcales bacterium
CAGAAGTAGGCTACTGACCGAAGTTGCACTGCGGCGCTGAAGGGATCGAGTCCAGGCGGCTCACGATATTGGGCGGCCACTCCTTGGACTGGTCGCTGTTGGCGTAGGCGTCGAGGACATGCTTGCGGAACGCGGCAACATCGGGGGAGTAGACTTCCAAGCCTTTCGACTTGAAGAAGCTGACCAGGCTCTTCTCGTCCTGGATGCGATTCGTGTTGTTGTACTTGATGGCCGCCACGGTAGCGTCGTTGAGGACCTTCTGTTGCTCCGCGGTGAGGCTGTTCCACGTCTGATCGTTGGTCATGAGGATGACGCCGTCGACGAGGTGGTTCGTCAGCACGATCTGCTTGGTCACCTCGTAGAACTTCGCAGCCTTGTCGGTCGGGAGGGGGTTGTCCTGCCCATCAACGGTGCCCGTCTGAAGGGCCAGGTAGAGCTCACTGAAGGCCACCGGGGTGGGGTTCGCACCGAGCGCCTTGCCGAGGAAGACCCAGGCTGGCGCGGGGGGCATGCGGAGCTTCACGCCCTTGAGGTCCGCGGGCGTGTTGATCTTCCGGGAGAAGCGGAGGTCGAGCTCGCGGGTGCCAAGGTACAGCTCTCCGAGAACGTGCATCCCCGACTTCTTGCTGATCTCCGAAGCCCACTGATTGCCCAGCTTGCTGTACCAGAGAGAGCACAGTTCGTTCGGGCTCTTCACCACATACCCCGCGGTGAGGGGGAGGACCTGCTTGAAGCCGGCCTGCGCCAGTTGTTGCGCGGATACGTAGGCCATCTGGATGTTGTTCCGCTCCAGCTCGCTGACCTCTGCATCGGCTGGGATGAGCGAGCTGTTGGGGTAGATCTGAACGTCGAACTGGCCTGGCGCGTGTTGGTTCAGGTAGTCCTTGAGCTGGTAGAGGGCCTTCGTGTGCCAGTCGCTGGCCACGGACGTAGTCGAGATCCGGATGGTGATGGGCTTGGCAGCGAATGCCGTCGCCGCCGACAGGCCCACGGCCATGGCAAGGCCAATCAGCATCGTCCATACGTATCGGGTGATCTTCACGTGTATCCTCGTTCCTCCCGCGTGGGGACCTCGAGACATGCTGAGGGCGGTCCCAGCTCGGCTACCGCCTTCGCCCGTCGTGCTCGTTCGCTAGCTGGAAGTGATCACCCCCTTTGCGTTTGGCCGCTGTCCCCGCGCGTTCGCAAGGCGTGGTCGGGTCCTGCGGCGCCAAGTGCTCCCAGCTCGACCAATGCCGCCAAAGCGTCACGCGCTTGGGTGACCTCGGCCGGAAGCGCGGCCGGATGTGGTGACCGTGCGGCCCCCAGAAGGGGCCCGGTCGGAGAAGCCGGCCCATCCTGCAAGGTGGCTGATGCTGCGATGCGCTCCGAGGCGAGCGCTTTCAGGAGCGAGAGCTTGCTGCCATAGCCAAGAGCCGTGGCGACGCGCAAGACCGTGCGATAGGCTCGCTGCATGCGCCCCTCGTCACCGTCGCGATGGGCGTTCCATAGCTCGACGAAGGGCTGGGGGATGACCCCTGCAAGACCGGACACGATGCCGTGAGATCCTGCGGTGAGCGCGGCGCCCGCGAGGATGTCGCTTCCCGACAGCACCGTGAAGCCGGGCACTTCGAGATAGGAAAGCAGCATCTGCATGTCGCCCGTCGAGTCCTTGATGCCGACGATGTTGGGCACCTCCGCGAGCTCGAGGGCGAGGTCTGCGCCGATGTGGTGCGCGGTGCGGGCCGGGATGGAGTACAGGTACATGGGGAGGTTCGGAGCCGCGCCAGCAACCTCGCGGAAGTAGATGGAAAGCTCGTCTCGGCCATACGCGTAGTAGTACGGCGTCACCGAGGCGATTGCGGACGCTCCTGCGTCCGCTGCGAAGGCGGCAAGACCGACGGCATCGCGCGTTGCGGCCGCTCCCACGTGCAACACGACGGGAACGCGATCGTCGACAGCTTCAACGGTGCGTTCCAGCAGCGTTCGCCGTTCTGAAACACTCAGCAATGGACCTTCGGAGGTGGTGCCCGCCAGGAAGAGCGCATGCACCCCGCCCCCGATCAGGAACTCGACGAGTGACGGGATTGCGTCGACCGCAAGCTGCGAGCCATCAAGCGAGAGCGGCGTAAGCATCGGGACGATAACGCCTTGCAGCCTCGTGTGTTCCATCGCCTCACCAACCCTTGGCGTAGCCGCGCTGGCCGACGGCGCGCATCGAGCGGTGTTCGGTATTTGAGAACACCGTTCTCCGTTGTGAACGCGCTACTCTATGGCACGGCATCGATACCGTCAAGTCGCGAACCGTTTCACGGTGAACACAGCGGTGACCGGCGAATCGGCGGCGCTCCGATCGCCGAGGCCGCTTCGGCTCCGGCCCATGGGAGGTGGCATGAACGAGAAATCGACGCGGGTTGGTGAGCCCAAGAGACGTGCAGCCGTCGGCCGTTCCGGTGCCGCCCAGCCGCAGTTGAATAGGTCGCTTCAGAAGGCGCTTGCGGTACTCGAATGCTTCACCGAGTTGCGTCCCGATTGGGGCGTGAGCGAATTGAGTCGGGCCACCGGCATCGCCAAGAGCAGCGTCAGCACAACCATGGCGACGTTGGCAGCCGCCGGCATGCTACGGCAAGATAGGGCCACGAGAAGGTACCAGCTCGGGCTCCGGTGCCTCGAACTCGGCTATCTCGCATCGTCGCGGATGGTACTACGGGATTTTGCCGCACCACATCTTGAGGAACTACTCGGCCACGACGAGCGAATCGCATACCTGGCCATCCCCTACGGATTCGAGTTGCTCTATCTGGATGCGGTCCACCCGCCGAAGCGGAAGATCAACTACTCGTCGCAAGGACGGCGGGCACCCCTCTATTGCACAGGGCTGGGGAAGGCGGTGTTGGCCTACATGGACGACGACTTCGTGGACGCCTTCTTCTCGGCTGTACCTCTCGTAGGCTTCACCGAAAACACCATCTGCGATTCGCAGGAGTTGCGTGACGAGTTGGCGCTGATACGGGAGCGAGGCTACGCGACCGATAGGCAGGAGCGGGAGGTGGGCATCCAGTGCGTAGCCGCCCCGGTCATCGGGGGCGACGGCTCGGTTGTTGCGGCCATCAGCCTGAGCGGATCGAAGCAGGCTGTGCCGTCGACCGACTTCGAACGGCTCGGCCAGGCGGTGGTCGACACCGCCAAGGGCATCACTCGGAAACTGATTGCTGCTGGCTACCAGCCGGCGCAGTTGGGATCCTGAGTCCGAAGACCAGGCTCTTCCGCGGCTCCGCTTCCCGTTCCAGCCTGCGCGCGACCGTGCGTGTACCGTGAAGTCTACAGCTGGGCAATGAGCGCTCAGGGCGCCATTCACTGACGACGCCACGGTGAGCGGGCCGCGCATCCCCATACGCGGGGCAGGGGAAGAAGCACCGAGGCCGGCGAACGCATCCGGTGGACCCGCTGGCGCCAGCAGGTTGGCGCTGAGATCTCGCTTGCCAGATCCTGAGCCGAATCGTTGAATCCCAGGGCTAGAGACCGATGTACCTCCCACCGCTCACGTTCACGGTCTCGCCGGTGATGTATTCGTGTTGCGCGAGAAAGGCGACGGCCTCGCCGATCTCTTCTGGCTCACCGAGCCTGCCTAGTGGAACCTCGGCGTGCAGATCCTGCTCGATCTGGGGCTGGGATTCGAAGAGCATCTCGCTCCGTGTCAGGCCCGGCGCGATCGCGTTCACGGTGATCCCGCTGCCCGCCGTGGCGCGTGCCAGTGCCATGGTGAGTCCGAGCATGCCAGCCTTCGACGCGACGTAGTGCACATTGCCCGTTCCACGGAGCCCGGCAATGGAGGAGATCATGATGATTCGCCCTCGGCCCTGCTCTCGCATGATGCCGAGTGCGCCACGGGAGCAAAGGAACGCTCCTGTGAGATTGACCCCGACGATGCGATTCCACTCTTCGAGGCTGAGTTCGTTGGGGGCATACGCCGAGTCCACGCCGGCGTTGTTGACCAAGACGTCCAGTCGGCCGTAGCGCGCTTCGACCGAGGCGAGCATGGCCGCGACCTGCTCTTCGTCCTGGACGTCGCCACGAATGAGGATCGCTCCAGCCCCCAAGGCCTTCACGGCTTCCAGCGTCTCGCTTGCAGCGGCCTCGTTGTGGCGGTAGTTCAGCGCGAGCCGCATGCCGTGTGTCGCCAGCACCTTGGCGATGCCTCGGCCGATTCCGCGGCTGGCGCCGGTGATGAGGGCGACCTTGTCGTGCAGGTTCATGGACTCTACAGCCCTTCCCTAAAGGTCCAGTACCAGCTTGAGGGCATCGCGGCGTTCAAGGGCCTCGAAGGCGTCGCGCCAGCGTTCGAGCGGCATGCGGCCGGACTGGAGCCGCTCGGCGGGCACCGCTCCACGCGCCAGGAGGCTGAGAGACCGTTCGAACGCCAGGTAGCTCGCGCTGAACGAGAAGACCATCGTCAGCGCTTTGAAGACGGCGTCGTTCCACGGGAAACGGTAGTCTCCTGAGTGGACGCCGAGTGCCACGACGGTGCCGAGCTTCCGGGCTAGCCTCAGGCTCGTCCTGACAGCGGCCTCCGAGCCCCCCGCCTCCACGACCGTGTCCGCGCCCAGGCCCCCGGTAAGACGAAGGAGTTCCGCCTCAGCGTGGTCGGCGTCCCCCTCGATCACATGGTCCACCCCTAGCTCTCGCGCGAGTTGAAGTCGCCCAGCGCTACTGGAGCGTCCAACCAGCGCGACGGCGCGGGCGCCTGCGGCTCTGGCGGCCAGGGCGGCGAGGATGCCGATGGGTCCGGGTC
>JARRMM010000171.1:0-7472 GCA_037386005.1 Deinococcales bacterium
TTCGCGCTACGCCGGCTGCCGCGTCACCCCCAGCCCCGCGATCCCACTGCGGATCCGGTCGACGAGACCCTGCTCGACAGCACGGTGGGCAATACGCAGCGCCGTGGTCACGGCTCGCGGGTCGGAGCTGCCGTGCCCGATGAAGGCATGCCCATCGACCCCGAGGAGGGGTTGCGCCCCGTACTCGGACGGGTTGAGCTTCGTTGCGATGGCGCGCAGGCGTGGCCTCACCAGCATGCCTCCGATGCGGCCGCGCAGGTCTTCTCGCAGCGCATCCCGCACCCACGAGAAGAGCTCCTTGGCCTCGCCTTCGGCAAGCTTGAGGATCACGTTGCCGGTGAAGCCGTCGGTCACCACGACGTCGGTCAGGCCTCGGAAGAGGTCGCGCCCCTCGACGTTGCCGTAGAAGCGGATGCCCCGCGTGCCCTTGAGGAGCTCGTGCGCGCGCACGACCAGCTCGTTGCCCTTCTCGGCCTCCTCGCCGATGGACATCAACCCCACGCTCGGATCCGGGATGTTCCAGATGGCACGCGCGAAGACCGAGCCCATGACAGCGAACTGCTGCAGGTGAGTGGGGCGGCACTCGGCGTTGGCGCCGGCGTCGATGAGCGCCACGAAACCGTCCTTGACCGGGATGTTCACGAGGAGGCCGGGGCGCTCCACGCCGCGGAGACGACCCAGGACGAACAGCGCAGCGGCCATGGTGGCCCCGGAGTGCCCCATCGACACGGCTGCTGAAGCCTCCCCATCCTTGACCATGCGCATCGCCACCATCACGCTGCTCGCGCGACGGCGGCGGACGTCCGCGGCTGCCTCCGTCATGCCGATGACGTCGTCGGCGTGACGGATGGGAAGCGTCGCGCCGCGCTGCGCCAACCCAGCGCGCAGTCGTTCCTCGTCGCCGACGAGCACGACGGGTAGGCCTTCCTGAGCAGCGATGAGTGCGCCGTCGAGGGCCGCGTCCGGCATCCGGTCGCCCCCCATGGCGTCGAGCGCGATCGGGTTCATACCGGGGCAGTATAGCGCCACGGCCGCATTCTTCCGGGCAGCCGCTAGACTGTCGGACGTGGAAGTACGTTCCTTCGAGGCGCCCAGCGGTGAGCGGCTGGACGTCGCGATCGCGATGGCGCTCGAGTTGTCCCGCACCTACGCCAAGGAGTTGGTGAGCGAGGGCTACGTGACGATCGACGGGCGACCGGTCGGCAAGGCGGCCCACAAGCTGGGCGGCAACGAGATCGTCTCCGTCCTGCTCCCGCCTCCGCGGCCCATGATGGTGGAGCCCGAGGACATCGAGGTCGACATCATCTACCAGGACGACGACCTCGCCGCCATCAACAAGCCGCCCAACCTCGTCGCCCACCCGACTGCCACGCTGCGCTCGGGCACCGTCGTCAACGCCCTGCTCGGGCGCATGGAGCTGTCCAAGGAGAAGCTCTACGATCCGGCCGACGAGGCCTACCGGCCCGGCATCGTGCACCGGCTCGACAAGGACACCTCCGGCGTCATGGTGGTCGCCAAGAACGACGCCGCGCACCGGCACCTGGCAGCCTCGTTCAAGAAGCGCCTCACCGAGAAGGAGTACGTCGCGATCGCGGTGGGCTCGCTCGATGACGCTGTCCACCTCGACGCGCCCATCGGCCGTCACCCGGTGCGGCGCCAGCAGATGGTGGTCGGCGGCGAGAACCCGAAGCCGGCGGTCACGGCGTTCCGCGTCATCGCGCGGATCCCGGGATACGTGTTGGTGAAGGCCAAGCCGCACTCGGGCCGCACCCACCAGATCCGCGTGCACCTCGCCCACCTCGGCGCTCCCGTACTCGGTGACACCGTCTACGGCCGGGCCTCCGACGTGATCGACCGCCAGGCACTCCACGCCTACCGCCTCACGCTCCCCCACCCGCGCGACAACCAAGCCATCACGTTCATCGCCCAGGTCCCGGTCGACATGGTGAGCGCCTGGCTCCGCCTCGGAGGCGAGTGGCCGCCCAGCGGCAACGAGGAGCTGTAGGCGGTGAGCCCGCTGTGGCTGCTGGTCGTCGGTTCACTGGTGATGGCGGTGCTGCTGGCAGTGTCCGCGCTGACCGGCATGCGCCGCTACCGGCGCTGGGGCGACGCCCTGCAGCTCCTGGCCTCGCTCCTGCTCCTCGCGGTCGCGATGCTTGCGCTCGCCGTGGCGGTCGGGGTGCACGGCTACCAGGCGCTGACGCAGGAGGTGACCGCGGCCACCGTCGACGTCACGCGGCTGGCGCCTCGCACCTACCGGGCGCAGGTCCGGTTCCCCGACGGTGCCAGCCGGACCTTCCGGCTCCAAGGCGACGAGCTCTACGTGGACGCCCACATCCTCAAGTGGAAGCCGATCGCCAACCTGCTGGGGTTGCACACCGCGTACCGCCTCGACCGTATCGCCGGGCGCTATGCCAGCATCGAGGACGAGCGCTCGCAGCCCCACACGGTCTACGTGCTCCAACCCGGCGGACGCGTCGACGTCTTCGACCTGGCGCGGCGCTACCCGGTGCTCGTGCCGCTGGTCGACGCTCGGTACGGCAGCGGCACCTTCGTGCGCCTCCGGGACGGCGGCCGCTACGTCATCCGGGTGTCGACCACCGGACTGCTGGTGCGCCCAGCGGACGGTCCACCGGGGCCCACCACCACGCACGCTCGGTAGACTGAACCGGTACGACACGACGAAGGGACGGTGGTCTCGTGTCCCACGCGGACCTACCACGCTGGCAACTAGACAGCATCTACCCCGGCATCGACAGCCAGGCGTTCCGAGCGGACCGCGACGCGCTCCTCGAAAGGATCGACGAGCTCGAGAGTTTCCTGGACAGCCACGGGATCCGCGCCCCGCAGCCGGGCAGCGACGCCGAGGAGCCCGCGGGCGGGCCGAGCTCACCGCCCTCGATCCCGCCGAGGCGAAGCTCGGCGCCCTCATCGCCCGCATCACCGCCTGGGTCGGCGCGCTCGACGTCGACGCACTCGGCGAGGCATCATCCCTGTTGCGCGACCACGGCCACGCCCTACGGCGCATCCAGGCCGAGGCGCTCCACCTCATGGGCGAGGAAGCCGAGGCGCTGGCGGCAGCGCTCGAAGCCAGCGGCGCGGGGGCATGGGAGCGCCTCCATTCCGATCTGGTGAGCCGCCGCACGATCACGGTGCAGCTTCCCGGCGACGACGAGGCGCGCCCCTACGCCCTGGCGGAACTTGGCGTACGGCTCTCCGACGAGCGCGAGGAGGTCCGCTCGGCGGCCTTCACCGCGCTGACGGAGCTGCTCGAGCAGGACGCGGTTCCGTTCGCGGCCGCGCTCAACGGCGTGAAGGGCCAGACGCTCGAGCTGGCACGGCGGCGGGGCTGGCCGTCGGTGCTGGACGCCACCCTCTTCGAGAACGCCATCGACGCGCAGAGCCTCGAGGCCATGCGCACGGCCACGGCCGAGGCGGCGCCGGTGATGCAGCGCTACCTGAAGGCCAAGGCCCGGTACCTGGGCAAGGAGGCGTTGCGCTGGCCCGACCTTCAGGCACCCGTGGCCATGGGCGAGCAACGCCGGTTCGACTGGGAGGAGGCGAAGGCGTTCGTCGTGGAACGGTTCGGACGCTACTCCGAACGTCTGGCGGCCTTCGCCGACCGGGCCTTCCGCGAGGGGTGGGTGGATGCCCCACCGAGGCCCGGCAAGCGCAACGGCGCCTTCTGCAGCCGCGTCCCTGGCCGCAAGGAGTCGCGCGTGATGCTCAACTTCGGCGGGCGACTCTCCGACGTGTTCACCCTGGCGCACGAGCTCGGCCACGCCTATCACAACGACTGCCTGTACCGGTTCGAGCGGACAGCGCTGCAGGCCCAGCTGCCCATGGCGCTGGCCGAGACCGCCAGCATCTTCTGCGAGACGCTGGTCGCCAACGGGCTGCTCGACGAGGCCGACGAGGCCATGGAGCTCGCCATCCTGGAGCAGGACCTGCGTCACAGCACGACCCTCGTGCTCGACATCGAGTCGCGCTTCCGGTTCGAGTCCGCCGTCTTCGAGGGGCGGGCGCAGCGGGCGCTGGCACCGGCCGAGTTCAGCGAGATGATGGAGCGATACCAGCGGGAGGTCTACGGCGACGCAGTGGCCGAGGACGGGCGGCACCGCCTCGCCTGGGCCGACAAGCCGCACTACTACTTCAGCAGCCGCTCGTTCTACAACTACCCCTATACCTTCGGCTTCCTGTTCGGTCGGGGGCTGTACAGCGCGTACCGGGAGGACCCCGCGTCGTTCCTCGACCGTTACGACGCGCTGCTGTCCAGCACTGGGATGGCCAACGCAGCTACGTTGGCGAGCGACTTCGGCATCGACATCCACGACCCTGACTTCTGGCGGGACGGGCTCGCCGTGGCGCGCGAGCGCGTGGAGCGTTACGAAGCGCTGGTGGGAAGGATGACTCCATGAACTACCGTGATCTGTTCGACCTCTCGGACAAGCATGCGCTCGTCGTCGGCGCGGGGTCCGGCATCGGCCGGGCGGTGGCGGCGGGACTGGCGGACTTCGGGGCGCACGTGATCTGCGCCGATGTCCATGCGGAGACCGCTGAAGCGGCCGCGGCCGAGGTGAAGGGCCGCGGTGGGGAGGCGCGGGCGGCGACGGTCGACATCACGCAGGAGGCGCAGGTGCGTGACCTCATCGGCGGGCTGGGCGCGCTCGATATCCTGGTGAGCACGCCCTCGATCAACGTGCGCAAGCCCTTGCTCGAGGTGACGTCCGAGGAGTTCCAACGCGTGATCGACCTCAACCTCAAGGGCAGCTTCCTGGTGATGCGCGAGGCCGGCAAGCGCATGGCCGAGCAGGGCAAGGGGAGCCTGGTGTTCTTCTCGTCGATCCGCTCGCAGGTGGTGGAGCCGGGACAGGGTGTTTACGCCGCCACCAAGGCCGGCACCCTACAGATGATCCGCGCCCTGGCCGCCGAGCTCGGCCCCAAGGGAGTGCGAGCCAATGCCGTGGCACCAGGCGTGGTGGAGACACCGCTCACCGCGCAGATCAAGAACCAGCCGGATTGGTACCGGGCCTACGCCGAGAAGGGCGCCCTGGGCCGCTGGGCCCAGCCCAGCGAGATGGTCGGCGCGGTGGTGTACCTGGCCAGCGACGCCGCCAGCTTCGTGACCGGCTCCCTGCTCTTCGTGGACGGTGGCTGGACCGCCGTGGACGGGCGTTTCACCCCACCGCTGTGAACCTCGGCGAGGCGGCACGCCGAGCTGCCGACGCCGTCGACCCCGACCGCGTGGCGGCGCTCGCCCAGGCTTTGGTGCGGGCACGCAGCGTCGTCGAGCCGGAGCAGGACGGCACCGAGCAGGAGGCAGCTCAGGTGGTGGTGGAGGCCCTCCGTGAGGGCGGGCTCGAGCCGATCGTGGAGGAGGTCGCCCCCGGGCGCCCCAACGTGGTGTGCGACTGGACCGGCAGCACCTTCGATCCCAGCGTGCACCGCACCCTGCTCTTCGAGGGGCATAGCGATGTGGTCACCGAGGGGGACGCCTCGCAGTGGACCGTGCCGCCGTTCGAGGGGCGCATCGAGGACGGGGTCCTGTACGGGCGCGGCAGTGCCGACATGAAGGCGGGTGTGGCGGCGGCCATCGCCGCGATCGAGGCGCTCCGGCGGGCGGCCCCCGAGCTTCCTGGCCGGGTCCGCCTCGGCGTGGTGGTCGACGAAGAGAGCATGATGCTCGGCATCAAGCACTTCATCGAGCGCGGCTGGGCCGACGACGTAAGCGGGGCCATCGTGTGCGAGCCCGAGGAGAACGAGATCTGCCTGTTCCAGAAGGGAGCCATGCGGCTGCACGTGCGCGTGCGGGGCGTCATGAGCCACGGAGCGATGCCGTACGCCGGCATCAACCCCATCCTGGGTCTCACCGACTTCGTCACCGGGGTGCGCGAGATCGAGCGCTCCGAGCAGCAACGGCTGGGGGGCCATCCGTACCTCGGCCTCCCCTGGCTCACCCCCACCATCGTGTCGGCACCGCCCAGCGGTGAAGCTCAGCACAACGTCATGCCGGAGGCGGCCTACCTGGCGCTCGACGTTCGCACCGTGCCCGGCCAGGACCACGACGACCTGCTCGCGCGCCTAAAGCGACTCGGCCGGACGGTCGAGCAGGCGACGCCCGGGCTGAAGGTCGCCGTCGAGTGCTTCGAGTCCCGGCCGTGGACGGAGACGCCGACCGACGATCCGCTGGTCCGAGCGGTGGAACGGGCCTACCCCGCGGTGCTGGGCCGTGCGCCGCGCTACGGCGGGGTGCCCGGAGCGACCGACGGGACCTTCCTCCGCGCCTGGCGGGGTGTGCCGATCGTGACGCTCGGGCCAGGCGATCGCACCATCCCGCACCAGGTGGACGAGTTCGTCCGTCTGCCGGACGTCGTGGACGCGGCTCGCCTTTACGCCGCCGCGGCCGTGGAGTACTTTGGACTGGACACTTCCAAGCAACCCGTTGGTGTCGACGGGTAAGGCGCGCCGGACCGGGGGGACCGGGGGTCCTCGAAGGAGGAACGAGATGAAGCGAGTACTGCTGTTCCTGGTGGCGCTGACGATGGTGGGCAGCCTGGCCTGGGCGGCGGACCCGCCTCCCCAACACGGCGGCACCGTGACCGTGGCGATCACCGCCGACCCGCCCGGCTGGGACCCGACTGCCTCGACCTCGCAGGAGATCGCCAGGGTCGTGTACCACAACGTCTACGAGGGCCTGGTCCGGCTCGACCGCAACGGCAAGATCGTGCCGGCGCTGGCGAAGTCCTGGACGGTCAGCCCGGACGGCAAGACGCTCACCTTCCAGCTCCGCAGCGGGGTGAAGTTCCATGACGGCACCCCCTTCACGGCCGAAGACGTGGTCAAGACCTTCGAGCGCGCCAAGGACAAGAACTCCGGGCACACCCACCCCGAGTACTACGCCTCGATCGACAGCATCGACGCCGGTCCCGACAACACGGTGGTGTTCCACCTCAGCAAGCCGAACTCCACCCTGCTGTTCAACCTGGCGCGACCCGACTCGATCATCTACCCGCCGTCGGAGGCCAGCACACAACGCAGCCACCCCATCGGCACCGGGCCGTTCAAGTTCGTCAAGTACGTGCCGGGCAGCGAGGTGGTGCTCGAGCGCAACCCGGACTACTACATCAAGGGCGAGCCCTACCTCGACCGGGTCGTGTTCAAGATCATGCCCGATCCCAACACGCGCTTCGCCGCGCTCCAGGCCGGCGACATCGACATGATCGCCAGCTCGCTGCCCCCCGAGCAGTACCTGCAGATCAAGAAGGGGAGCGTGCCCGGCGTGAAGGGCACCGAAGGCACCGCCACCACCGAGATCACGCTGGCCCTGAACAACGCGCGCAAGCCGCTGAACGACAAGCGCGTGCGCGAAGCGATCACCATGGCGATCAACAAGAAGGCCATCGTCCAGGGCGCCATGTTCGGGCTGGGAACCGTGATCAGCACCCACATGACCCCGGCCGAGCCCTACTACA
>JARRMM010000172.1:0-4644 GCA_037386005.1 Deinococcales bacterium
GCGCGTCGTTGCCTTCAAAGTGTACGAGCGCCCCGCGTGGCCCGTCAAGCAAGTGCACAGGGTTGCGTCAGCCCGAGCCCGAAGGTGCCGCGGGCGCTCCGAGCGCGGCACGACCTTCTGGGTCACGGCCGCCGCACCTCGAACGCCAGCAGGAAGGCGGGGAGCTCCTCTCCCGGGTGGTCGGCGACGTGCAACATGGGGAGCTGCAGGTAGGTAGCGTTGGCGTCCGGCGTGGACGGTCCGCCGGGGGCCACGGCCGTGCCCTGGTAGATCGAGGGGAAGACGCCGAGGAAGTGCGTGCCCTCGCGCCCGGGAGCCTTGAGGTGGATGGTCACGTCGCCCTGGCTGTTGAACCCGCAGCCGTAGCCGATGTAGCCGTTGTCCATCAGCACCGTGTAGATGTTCGCCGTGGCGGTCCAGCCCACGCCCTTGAGGGTGAGGGTGAGGTCCCCGCCGGGTTCGACGACCTGCGGCATGACCGCGGCGATGCTCGGCGTGACGGTGTAGACGAGCGTGGCGGTGGCGTCCCCCGCTACGGCGCGCACACGGTGCTCCCCGCCGAGGTCGTCGGGCGTGGCCAGGTTCACCTCGAAGCCACCCTCCGCGTCGGCGGTGACGCTCGTCAAGACGCGCTCACGTTCCTCCCAGCCGGCGCCGCTGATGCGGTTGCCGGTGACGGTGCTCCAGCGCAGCTCGACCGGGGCGCTGGCCGGGAAGCCGCTGCCGGACAGCGTCAAGGGGCTCCCGACCGGTCCCGAGCCGAAGTCCGCACGCAGGTTCACCCCCTCCGGGTCCCCGCCCGCCACGCCCGGGTGACGGGGCAGGGTCTGGGTCGAGGGGTCCGGCGGCGGCACGGCCGCGCCGGGCGTCACCTCGAACACGCCGGACAGCACCGTGGGGATGACGGCCTGGTAGTTGGGCGACTGCTGCTGGTTGAGGTAGGGCACCGGGTGCGTCCCCGACAGCGCCTGCAGCGTGTGCGCGCCGGGCGCGCCCGCGGCGGGCAGCGTGACGACGGCGGTGCCGTGGCTGGTGACGGCCGACATCCAACCCGCGTGCGCGCCGTCGTAGAGCAGATGCCACACCGATTGCCAGAAGCGGTAGCCGATGCCGGTCATGGTGATGGTGATCGGCGTCCCCACCGGGCCGGAGGTGGGGGAGACGGCGAGCTGCGGGACCACCGTGAAGCCTTGCCTGGCCCACCGCTCCTTGCCCGACTCCACGAACACGTTGTGCACGTATCCGTAGTCCTCCGGGACGGTGAAGCGCATGGTGGCCGAGCCATCGTCGCCCACCGTGGCCGCCGCTCCCACGGTGCGCGTCTCGACCGCCGTGATGCCCTCGAAGGTGCCCTCCCCGACGTTCCAGGAAGCGTCGGCACTCATCCAGGCCAGCTCGATCGTGGCTCCGGCCTCCAGCCCGTGGGCCGTCGCCGTGACCTGGGTGCCGACGGGTCCGCTCGCGGGTTGCAGCTCGAGCGTTCCCGCGGGCTGGGCGAAGGCCAGCCCGGCAAGCGCCAGAAGCATGAGTAGCAGGCGTGTCAAGACGGTCTCCTTCCGCACCCCCTGGGTGCGCGGTGCGTCGTGCCGGTGCCGCCCCCGTTGGAGAGGCGGCACCGGCCTGGCTCGCAAGGTTCGCGCGGGTTACGGGGCGGACTGGATCGTCACCGCGTTGGCCCCGAACGATTGCCCGATGGGCTGGTAGCTGGCGCTGTTCCCCTGTGCGTCGCTGACCTCGATGTGCCAGTTGTACATGCCGGCGGCCTGGTCCTGCGGGACCGGCCACGGTCCCCGGAAGAAGCCGGAGCCGGGGGGCGATCCCGCTTCGGGGGGTGGGAAGAACATGGCGATATCGTCGTGGTCGTCGAACTTGACGACCGCCTTGACGCCGCGCGCCTGGACCTCGTCGAAGCTGAGTTGCTCGCCCGTGGCTGCGTCCACGACCACCGCGCGGAACACGATCTTCTCACCCGGGAAGAAGACCGAGTTGGGCACGCACACCGGTCCTCGGGGGGTCCCCTCCTCGGCGCGCACCATATCGGCCATGACGAAGTAGGTGGGGGCCGCCAGCGCGCTCCCTCCCACGAGCGCCACGACCAGGAACGGAAGGATCGTTCTCATGTCTCCTCCTAGCGCGAACCTCCGTCGTCGACGATGGCATCCAGTTTTCGGAAGTTGGCGTTCACTCTACTCGGAGGCGGCTGGGTGCGGCTGTGACGATGGCGTGCACGCCGCCTCATGCGGGCACGCAGCGTCCTACCGGCCGCAGGAATGCACATGCGTGAGGATTCTCGTTCGCGTGCGACCGTGTTTCCTACAATGGCCGCATGCAGAGCCCCGCCGACGAGCAGCTCGAGCTCCTCGACGACGACGGCCTGCCGCTCGGCCGCGGCAAGGCGCGGGCGCAGGTGCACGTCGACGGCGACTGGCACCGCGCCTTCCACCTGTGGGTGGTGCGCGAGGGGCGGCTGGTGCTGCTACAGCGCCGCTCGCGGCACAAGGACCTCGAGGGCGGCAAGCTCGACGTCACCGTCGGCGGCCACGTCCGGGTGGGGGAGACGCTGGTCGACGTGGTGCGGGAGGCCGAGGAGGAGCTCGGCCTGGCGGTGCGCCCGGGCCAGCTGACGTTCCTCGGCAGCGCGCGCTCGGTGCGCAGCTACGAGGGCGGGCTCGACCGCGAGATCCAGGACGTCTACGCCGTGCGCGACGAGCGCCCCCTGACGGAGTACGCGTTGCCCTGCGACGAGGTCGAGGTGCTCTACGAGGTCCCGATCGAACGCGCCATCGACCTCTACCGGGAGGGGCGCTACGTCGCCGCCGCCGGCTACGATTGCCAGCGGCGGGTCAGCAACGCCTTGCTGGTGGAGGACGACGTGATCGACCAGGGGCGCGCCCTCACCGTGCGGGCCCTGGAGCGGCTGCGTGACTGGCTCAGCGGCACCGACCCCGAGCGCTGGGCGAGCGATCCCATCGCCTGAGCGCTGGGGCGGTCCCCCGGAGGCCGCTCGCCGCCGCGGGGTCCGCCTGGCGCCCGCCGCGGCCCGCCCACGCGCCCGGACCCGCCGGCGCCCGGCCCTGCTCAGCCCTGCAGCACGGTGGGCACGATCAGCGGGTTGCGCCCCGTGGCCTTGCGGATGTAGCGCCTCACGGGATAGAAGATGTCGTCGCGGATGTCGTTCAGGCGGCGCTTCTCCCGCACCCCTCGCTGGAGCCCCTCGAGGGCGATGCGCTCGATCTCCTTCACCAGGCCGTTCTCGCCCTGCGCCACTCCGCGGGTGATGACCTCCACCGATGGCTTGCGCCCCGCCAGCGCCATGATGACGATGACGCCTTCGGCGGAGAGCATCTGCCGGTCGCGGATGATCGGCTCCGTCACCTCGTCGCCGACGCGCCCGACGCTGTCGATGAAGACCACGCCCGCCTCGATCTGACCGGTCACCTTGAGGTTGTCGCGCGTGAGCTCCAGCACGTCGCCGTTGTGGGCGATGAGCACCTTCTTGGGTGGGTGGCTCATCCCCTCGGCCAGGCGCTGGTGGTTGACCTGGTGGCGCATCTCCCCGTGCCACGGCATGAAGAAGCGCGGCCGCGTAAGGTCGAGGATCAGCTTCAGCTCCTCCTGCGAGGCGTGCCCCGAGGCGTGCACCTTGTACGTGGGCGGGTAGAAGACGTTGACGTTGCGCTCGTAGAGCTGGTTGATGACGCGCCCCACGGCCTCCTCGTTGCCGGGGATGGGGTTCGAGGACATGATGACGGTGTCGCCCGGCTTGAGGTTGATCTTGCGGTGGCTCCCGGAGGCGAGACGGCTGAGCGCCGCCATCGGCTGGCCCTGCGAGCCGGTGCACAGGAACAGCACCTTGTCGTCCTGCAGGTCGCCCACGTTCTCGCTGGCCACGAAGGGTTCCTTCGCCTCCAGGTACCCGAGCTCCTGCGCGATGGTGGCGTTCTTGACCATGGAGCGTCCCTCCATGATCACGCGCCGGTCGAACTTCTCCGCGATGCGGACGAAGTTCTGCAGCCGGTGCACGTGGCTGGAGAAGGTGGTCACGATGACGCGCCCGCGCGCCTTGGCGACGATGTCCTCGACCGCGCTCATGACGTCGCGCTCGCTGGGCGTGTAGCCGGGCCGCTCGGCGTTGGTGGAGTCGGAGATGAGCAGCAGCACACCGTCCTCGCCCGCCTGGGCGAGCTTGTGGAGATGGCTGGTCTTGCCGTCCGCGGGATTGTAATCGAGCTTGAAGTCGCCCGAGTGGACCACCCGCCCGAGCGGCGTGTGGATGACCAGGCCGCTGTTGTCCGGGATGGAGTGGGTCATCCGGAAGAAGTCGACGGTGAAGTACTTGCTGATCTTGATGCGGTCGTCGGGCGTGATCTCGTGGAGGTCGACGTCCGATTCGGACAGCTTGAACTCCTCGAACTTGCCCCGGAGCAGGCCGAGCGTGAGCTTGGCGCCGTACATGGGGATCTTCGGCAGCAGCTTGATCATGTAGGGCAGCCCACCGATGTGGTCCTCGTGGCCGTGGGTGAGCACCCAGCCCTTGATCTTGTGGGCGTTCTCGACCACCCAGTCGATCTTGGGGACCAGGATGTCGACGCCGAGCATGTCGGCATCGGGGAAGGCGAGACCTCCGTCGACCAGCAGGATCTC
>JARRMM010000173.1:0-4608 GCA_037386005.1 Deinococcales bacterium
GGGCACCGAGCGCATGGGTGGGCCGGGCGGCAGCGAGGCCATCGCCCGCGATCTGCTTCTACGGCTGCGGCGCCTGGTGCCCGCGTTCGACGCGGCGGTCCGCTAGCGGAGCGGCCAGGCTCAGGCTCCCGCGGAGACGACGGCCACAGGCGCCGGAGCCGTCGCTTCGCTCAGGAGCTCGCTCAACCGTGACAGACAGCGTTGGTGCTTCTTGGCGTAGGCGCTGTCGCGGTAGCTGGGGTCGAAGAGCTCGGCGAGCGTGACGCCGCCGGTCGCGCGGAGCCCGACGCCCAGGTCGTAGAGCTTGTCGATGAAGTGCACGAAGCGGAGAGCGTCGTTCTGGGTAGCGATGGCGTGCACATCCGCCAGGTAGAGCGTGCCCACCTGCCGTAGCAGACCGTCGTAGCGCGAAGGGTGGATCGTTCCCAAGAGCTCCAGCAGGGCGTCGAACTCGGCGAAGACGCGTGGTGGAGGTGCCGCTTCCTCGCGGCAGGCGCGTTCGAACGCGGTGCGAGCGGCGAGGCCTCCCACCCGCATGCGGTGGCGGAAGTCGGGTCCGTCCATCGCCACCGTTTCGAAGCGTTCGGCCAGCGACTGGATCTCGCGCCGGAAGTCCTCGGCGTTGAAGCGCCCCCGACCCTGGGCCTCCGGCTCGGTGTTGGACGTGGTCAGGATGAAACCGCCAGCGTCCGCGACCGAGCCCAGGAAGGTCTTGACGATCAGCGTGTTGCCGGGGTCGTCGAGCTCGAACTCGTCGATGCAGAGCAGCCGCGCGCCGCCGAGCGCCTGGCGGGCGCGCTCCATGCCCAGCACGCCGATCAGGTAGACGAGCTCCTGGAAGCTGAGGTAGTGCTTGTCCTCGAGATCGGCGTGGAAGTAGGCGGCGGCCAGCAGGTGGGTCTTGCCGACCCCGAAGCCGCCATCGAGGTACAGGCCCCGACCGGGTACGCGGCGACGCCGTCCGGGCCACGGGAAGCGTCGGGAGGGCGGCGTGCGAAGGCTGTGCTCGGCCTCCTCGACGAAGCTCCGCACCCTGGCCATGGCTTCGGCCTGGCTCGGGTGCTGCGGCTGATAGCCCTCGAACGAGACGCGTTCGAAGCGCGGAGGAGGGACCCGTCGATCGGCGATCGCGGCTCCTGGCGCGGCGAGCTCCGTGAGGGGGCGCAGGGGCTTCACAGGCGGGAGACTACCACGGACGCCGCGGCGCGCCCGCAGCCCGCGCGGCGCTGCCGTCCCGTTTGACACCCCCGGGGGGGCGTCGTAGGCTTGTCGTGTCGGTTCACGGGGAAGTCCGGTGCGAGTCCGGCGCTGTCCCGCAACGGTAAGGAGCCGCGAAACGCGGCCGAAGCCCGAGTACCGGGACCCGACGATGCACCCCCTTGCGAGGACGAGGAAGGGCTGCCCAGAAGCCGCACGAGCGGCCAACGGCGTCCATCCCCAAGGATGGATCTCTCTTTTTCTCCAATCGCAGGAGCTGAGGAGGCGTTTGTGATCAAGCGCACGGCTGTCCTCGTGGTCCTGCTGCTGGCGTTCCAGGCGGCGCTGGCGACGACCTATCCCCTCACGGTGCGCGATCAGCTCGGGCACGAGCTGACGCTCACCCATCCCCCGACGCGGATCGTATCGATGATCCCGAGCGACACCGAGACGGTGTGTGCGTTGCACGCGTGCGATGCCCTGGTCGGGGTCGACGCCTTCAGCGACTGGCCGCAGCAGGTGTCCTCGCTGCCGCACCTGGGCAACGCCAACGATCCGAACATCGAGCGGCTGGTCGCGCTCAAGCCCGACCTGGTGCTCACCGACGAGTACAGCGGGCTCGCTGCTCGGCTCGAGCGGCTCGGCATCCCGGTGTATGCCGGAACCCCGCAGACCTACCAGGGGGCCCTCGACTTCCTCGCTGTCATGGGCCGACTGCTCGACCGCGAGACCGCGGCCGCGCTGGTGCAGGGCCGGATCGAGGGGCAGGTGGCGGCGGTGGCCGCCAAGGTGGCCGATCTCCCGCCGGTGACCGTGTTCGTCGAGCTGGACGCGACGCCGTACAGCGTGGGCCCCGGCTCCTACCTGGGGACGTTGCTGCGCAAGGCGGGCGGCCGGACCATCGTGTCGGAGGCGATGGGCCAGTATCCGCAGGTCGACCCCGAGTACGTGGTGCAGCAGGACCCGCAGGTGGTCCTGCTGATGGACGCGCCCTACGGCCAGACGGTGGCGAAGGCGGAGGCGAGGCCCGGCTGGTCGGCGCTGCGGGCGGTCCGGAACGGCCGCGTCCTTGCCCTCGATCAGCAGCAGGTGGACCTGCTGAGCCGGGCCGGTCCACGGATGGGCGATGCGGTGGTGTTGCTCGCCAAGCTCCTCCACCCGGGACGCTTCTGAGTCGTGGCGCGCGCGCTCGCCCGGCAGGCCGCCTCCCGGCGCACGGGGCCCACTCCGCTGCTGGTGTCGGGGCTGGCGCTCGTGGTCGTCGTGGGAGCGGCAGTTTCGGTGGGGAGCGTGAGGGTCGCTCCGGGTGCCCTGCTCGGCGCCTTGTTGGACGGCCTGCGCGGCCATCCCGTCGGCACCGTCGACACCATCGTGTGGCAACTCCGGCTGCCGCGCGTCGCGCTCGCGGCGCTGGTCGGCGCCTCGCTCTCGTTGGCGGGGGCGACCTTCCAGGGGGTGTTCCGCAATCCGTTGGCCGACCCCTACCTGCTCGGCGCCGCCAGCGGCGCAGGCTTCGGGGCCAGCGTGGTGCTGGTGTTCGCCGGGGTGGTGCCGTGGCTGACGCACCTCGGCGTCGGGTGGGCGGCGTTCGTCTGCGCCCTCGCGACGGTCGGCGCCGTCACGCTCCTGGCCCGCCAGGAGCGCGGGCTGCCGCCGGTGTCGCTCATCCTCGCCGGCGTCGTGCTCGGCTCCAGTCTCAGCGCCGCCACCTCGTTCTTGATGCTGGCAGCGCGGGATCGAGCGGCAGGCATCCTGAGCTGGCTGCTCGGGAGCTTCGCCTTCGCGAGCTGGGACCAGGTGCTCACGATGCTGCCGCTCCTCGTCCCCGCCGTGCTGGTGCTGCTGCTCGCGGGACGCGCCCTCGACGTCCTGCAGCTCGGGGAGGAGTCGGCCGCGCAGCTGGGCGTGCCCGTCGAGATCGTGAAGCTGGTCTTGCTGGCCACCGCCACGCTGGCGACGGCCGCGGCGGTGAGCGTGGCGGGGGTGATCGGCTTCGTGGGGCTGGTGGTGCCGCATGCCGTCCGGCTCGCGTTCGGTCCGCGGCACGTCCGCCTGATCCCACTGTCGGCCGTGTGGGGGGCGGTCTTCCTGGTGCTGGCCGACCTGTGCGCACGTACGGTGCTGGCGCCGGCCGAGATCCCGGTGGGCATCGTCACGGCCCTGGTCGGTGGGCCGTTCTTCCTGCTGCTTCTCCGGCGGCAACGGTCGGGGAGCTGATACCGGCGTGAGCCTCGAGATCCGCGGGTTGCAGGCAGGCTACGGCGAGCGCGACGTGCTGCGCTCGTGCGATCTGCGCGTGGAGCCGGGCCAGGTCGTCGGGGTGATCGGGCCGAACGGCGCCGGCAAGTCGACCCTGGTACGGGTGCTCACGCGGCGGTTGCCTGTGCGGGGCGGCAGGGTCAGCGTGGACGGCCGCCCGCTTCACCGGTTCGGTCGCCTCGAGCTGGCCAGGAAGCTGGCCGTGGTCCCACAGATGCCGGAACTCCCGGCCGGCTACACGGTGCGCGAGCTGGTGTCCATGGGCCGCACGCCGCACGTGGGACTGCTGAGGCGCGAAGGCGACGAGGACCGGCGCGCGGTCGAGGTCGCGATGCGGACCACCGACACCCTCCACCTGGCCGATCGACGAGCCACCCACCTCTCCGGGGGCGAGCGCCAGCGGGTGGTGCTGGCGCGGGCGCTGGCGCAGCGCCCGCGCTACCTCCTGCTCGATGAACCCACCAACCACCTCGACCTGCGTTACCAGGTGGAGGTACTGGCGTTCACCAGGCGTGAGGTCGAGCGTGGGATCGGCGCCCTGGTCGTGCTGCACGACCTGAACCTCGCTGCGGGTGCGTGCGACCGCCTGATCGTGCTCCAGGAGGGGCGTGTCGTGGCGGAGGGGGCGCCGGCGCAGGTGCTGACCGCACTGCTCGTGTCGCGCGTCTACGGGACGGACGTCGACGTGCATGGGCTGGGCACGCGTCCGCTGATCGTGCCGCGTCTCGACCGGGCCTGAGGCCGGCGCCGGCCTCAGGCTGCGCTGGGAGGGTCGAAGCGCTCGCGGACACGTACAGCGAGGCGGTAGAAGCGCACCAGCTCCTCGGTGGCCGCGCGCCAGCTGAAGCGTTCCATGTCGCGCCGGGCGGCCTCGCCCATCCGGTCGCGCAGGGCGGGGTCGAACAGGAGCGTGCCGAGCTTGTCGGTGAGGTCGCCCAGGTCGCCCGGGGTGAACATCAGACCGGTCTCGCCCTCGCGGATCACGTCGGGGATCCCGCCGGCCCGCGCGCCCACCGGGGGCACACCGGAGGCCATCGCCTCCATCGCCACGAAGCCGAGCGTCTCCGTGTCCGAAGGGAAGGCGAACACGTCGGCGCTCGCGTAGGCGGCGGCGAGCTCCTCCCCGGACATGTACCCGGTGAACACCGTGCG
>JARRMM010000174.1:0-4528 GCA_037386005.1 Deinococcales bacterium
GTTCGGCCAGATGGGCGCGATGTTCGACTGGTCGAAGAAGGTGGTCACCTGCGACCCCGAGTACTACCGCTGGAACCAGTGGTTCTTCATCCGCATGTTCGAGCGCGGCCTGGCCTACCGCAAGGAGTCCTTCGTCAACTGGGACCCGGTCGACCAGACGGTGCTCGCCAACGAACAGGTGGTCAACGGCCGCGGCGAACGCTCCGGCGCCCTCATCGAACGCCGCCTCATGCCGCAGTGGCACTTCAAGATCACCGACTACGCCGACGAGCTGCTCGACTTCAGTGGGCTCGACTGGCCCGAGCGCGTGAAGGTGATGCAGACCAACTGGATCGGGCGCTCCGAGGGCGCCGAGGTCACCTTCCACAGCGAGCCGGGCGACCCCATCACCGTCTTCACGACCCGGCCGGATACGCTCTGGGGCGCGACCTTCATGGTGCTGGCGCCGGAGCACCCGCTGGTCGACGAGCTCACCACCCCGGAGCGGCGCGCCGAGGTGGAGGCGTACGTCGACCGCGCCTCGCGCATGAGCGAGCTCGACCGGCAGGCGGAGGGCAAGGAGAAGACGGGCGCCTTCATCGGCGCCTACGCGGTCAACCCCGTCAACGACGCGCGCATCCCCATCTGGATCGCCGATTACGTGCTCATGGGCTACGGCACCGGCGCCATCATGGGCGTGCCCGCGCACGACGAGCGCGATTTCGACTTCGCGCGGCGCTTCGGGCTCGACGTGGTCCCCGTCATCCAACCGGAGGGTGCGCCGCTCGACGGCGCCGCCATGACCGAGGCCTACACCGGCGACGGCGTGATGGCGAACTCGGGCCCCTTCGACGGCACCCCCAGCGGCAAGGAGGGGAACGCCGAGGGCATCCGCGCCGTCACCCACTGGCTGGAGGAGCGCGGCATCGGCACGGGCAAGGTCACCTACCGCCTGCGCGACTGGCTCATCTCGCGGCAGCGCTACTGGGGGACGCCCATCCCGATGCTCTACTGCGAGCGCTGCGGCATCCAGCCGGAGAAGGACGAGAACCTGCCGGTGGTGCTGCCGGACGACGTGGCGTTCATGCCCACGGGCGAGTCCCCGCTGAAGACGCATGCCGCCTTCCTCGAGGCGACCTGCCCGAGCTGCGGCGGCCCCGCCACGCGGGAGACCGACACCATGGACACCTTCATGGACTCGTCCTGGTACTGGTTCCGCTACCTGAGCCCGCATCGCGATGACGCGCCGTTCGACCGCGCGCTGGTCGAGCGCTGGACACCCGTCGACACCTACACCGGGGGCATCGAGCACGCCATCCTGCACCTGCTCTACGCGCGCTTCTTCACCAAGGTGCTGCGCGACCTGGAACTGGTGGACATCGACGAGCCCTTCCTGCGCCTGCGCAACCAGGGGATGATCCTGGGCGAGGACAACGAGAAGATGTCGAAGTCCCGCGGCAACGTGGTCAACCCCGACGCCCTCGTGGCCGAGTACGGCGCCGACGCGGTCCGCACCTACCTGATGTTCATCGGGCCCTGGGACCAGGGCGCGCCGTGGAGCTACCAGGGCATCGAGGGCGTGACCCGCTTCCTGGGTCGCGTGTGGAGCGTCGTGCTCGACCCCGCCGAGGCCGACGGGCGCGCCGACGACACCAGCCTGCGCGACCTCCGCCGAGCGGTCCACACGGCCACCAGGGCCGTGACCGAGGACTTCGAGGCGTTCCAGTTCAACACCGCGGTCGCGGAGCTGATGACGCTGCAGAACGCCATGGCGAAGGCCAAGAACCGTGCGTTGACGCAGACCGACGCCTGGCGCGAGGCGCAGCGCACGCTGCTCCTGCTGCTCGCCCCCATCGCGCCGCACCTCGCCGAGGAGCTCTGGGAACGGATCGGCCAGGGCGGTTCCGTGCACCTGCAGCCGTGGCCCGAGTACGACCCCGACGCCCTGGTGCAGGACACCATCACCATGGCGGTGCAGGTCAACGGGAAGGTGCGCGGTCAGATCCAGGTCCCCCCTGACGCCGACAAGGACGCGGTGCTCGAGAGCGCGCGCAGCGAGCCCAACGTGGCCCGCTACCTGGATGCCGGCACCGTCCAGCGCGAGATCGTCGTGCCGGGCAAACTGGTGAGCTTCGTCGTGCGCTGAGACGAGCCGCGACGCCGGCGCGGCCCCGTTACTGCGGTGCGAGCAGCACCACTTCGCTGATCGTCGACAGATCGACCGACGGCTGGACGATGAAGCTGCGTCGGAGCTCGTTGGGGTTCGGGGGCAACACCTGCTCGACCGTGCCCACCAGCACGCCGTTCGGGAACAACCCGCCGTAGCTCGAGGTCTCGACCTTGTCCCCCACCTGGACGGGCTTGTTGGCGATGAAGTCGTTGACCCGGATGCGGCCGCCGACCTCGCCGACGGCGATGCCCTGACCGCCGCGACCACGGACGGTCACCCCGACCCGCGACTGCGGGTCGAGCACGGTACGGACCACCGCGTTGTGGGGCGACACATCCGTCACGATGCCCACCAGCCCCTCGGGCACGGTGACCGGCATGTTCTGGAGCACGCCGTCCTGCGTGCCCTTGCCGAGGCTGAGGCGGGCGAAGGCCGGACCGCTGCTGCCGCCGATGACGGGGGCGGTGGTGACCACACCGGGCGACTGCTCCTGCCGCACCGCCAGCACCTCCTGCAGGCGCTCGAGCTTGAGCTGGAGGTCGCGGTTGCTCTGCTGGAGGCCGGCAACCCTCTGCTGCAGAGCCGAGACCTCATGCCGCAGGTCGCTCCGGTCGGCCAGGCTGCGCAGCGTGGCGCGGACGTTCAGGCCCGAGCGGTAGAGCAGATCGTGCGGCAGGGCGACCGAGGCGGTGAGGTCGGCAGGCACCCGGCCCACGAACGCGGTGATGACGAACGTCAGCAGCCCCAGCGCGAGCAGCACGTACCAGGCGCGGAGCAGGCTAGACAAGGGGGACCCCTAGACGCGCCGCGGCCTCGACCACGGCCGGCACGCTCAGACCCACCACGTTGAAGTAGCAGCCGGCCAGACCGCTGACGAGGGCGGACCCACGGCCCTGGATGGCGTAGCCGCCCGCCTTGTCCAGGCCCTCGCCGCTGGCCACGTAGCGCTCGATCTCGCCCTCGGAGAGCTGGCGCATGCGCACCTCGGTATCGACCACGACGGTCTCGCAACGGCCCGCGTGCAGCAGGGTATGGCCGGTGAACACATGATGGACGCGACCGGAGAGCTGCCTCAGGAAGGCGCGATTCTGCTCGGGGTCCTCGGGCTTGTTGAGCAGCGCCTCGTCCAGCACCACCACGGTGTCGGCAGCGAGGACCAGGGCGTCTCCCGGCGGCCGCCGGTCGGCCGCGGTCCGGGCCTTCTGCTTGGACAGGCGACGGACCAGCGGCACCGCCGTCTCCCCCTCCTGCGGCGTCTCATCGATGTCGACGGGGAACACCTCGAAGCTCAGGCCCAACGCGCTCAGCAGGTCCTTGCGTCGGGGCGAGCCGCGGGCCAGCACGATCGTCGTCACCCCACCAGGGTACCCGGCGCTGGCGCGGGCGCCCCGAGCGCCGCGCGGCCACCCGGCGCCGCGCCGGGCGCGAGGGGTAGACTACCGCGGGAGGCGCGACATGGAGTCCTTGGAACGGTTCAAGCGAGACGCGGCGGAGCGCGCGCTCGCCCTGGTGGAGTCCGGCATGCTGCTGGGCCTGGGGTCGGGGAGCACCGCGCGGCACTTCATCGCCGGCCTCGGCGAGCGCCTCGCCTCGGGCGCCCTGACCGGCGTGCGGGGCGTGCCCTGCTCCCGCGAGAGCGAGGAGCAGGCGGCGGCGCTCGGCATCCCCCTGGTCGACCTGCCGGCCGGCGGGCTCGACCTCGCGGTCGACGGCATGGACGAGGTCACGCCCGGGCTGGACGCCATCAAGGGCCTGGGCGGCGCCCTCGCGCGCGAGAAGATCGTGGCGTCGAGCGCCCGCCGCTTCGTGCTCATCGGGGACGACCGCAAGCGCGTCTCGAGGCTGGGCGAGCGGGCGCCGCTGCCGGTCGAGGTCCTCCCCTTCGGGCTGCGCCGCACGCGCGCCCTCCTGGAGGGGCTGGGCGCCCAGCCGGCCCTCCGCGGCGGCGAGGCCGAACCCGACACGACGGACAACGGCAACCTGATCTACGACCTCACGTTCCCCCACGGCTTCGCACCCGGTGAGCTGGCCGCGGCACTCGCCGCCCTCCCCGGCGTGGTGGAGCACGGCCTGTTCCTGGGTATGGCGGAACGCGCCTTCATCGCGGGCGAGGACGGAGTGCACGAGCTGGTGGCGCGGCACGCGGCTTGACACGCGGGAGGGGACGATGATCGTCGCGGTCGGCATCGACATGATCGAGCTGGAGCGGGTGCGCGCGGTGCTGGCGCGGCACCCGCAACGCTTCCTGGAGCGCCACTTCCACCCCGACGAGCTCGCCGAGCTGGCCGGGCGGGCCGACCGCGTGCCCGGCCTGGCCGCGCGCTTCGCGGCCAAGGAGGCGTTCCAGAAGTGCTGGCCGGAGACGTTCGGCTGGCGCGA
>JARRMM010000175.1:0-8945 GCA_037386005.1 Deinococcales bacterium
GGTTCAGCCCTGGCCGGCTCATGGCTGAGACGTGGCGAGTTGGGGACGGTCAGTAGGTCGTGCGCCGGTGCTGCCTGGTGCGTTGAGTCGTCGTTCGCGCGTTGGCGACGCGAGCCTGGCGGGGCAAGAGTAGTCGCGGCAACATCGAACAGGACGTAAGGACTGGGAGTTCGGCAGGACCGCTGGTGAGCGGGCGATGATTGTCCGGCAGGTGGACATGCCGTTGTCTGGTGGCAGGTACGGCTGACACGGATGCTTGTGGTCTTGTGCCGCGGGGCACTTCCCCGGGGGCGCTGACGGCAGATGGTTCCAGAAGGAGTGTGCCTGTCCTTGGCGGGCCCTACAGCCAGCCGCGCTCGAGGGCGATGCGTGCAGCGTCGACGCGGTTGGCTGCCCCGAGCTTGCTGATCGCTTCGGACAGGTAGTTGCGCACGGTGCCTTCGGTGAGACCGAGCTCGGTGGCGATCTGCGCGCCGGTCCGGCCCCGGCCCGCTAGCCGTAACACCTGGCGTTCGCGCAGGGTGAGCGGGTCGGGTTCGCCCCAGGCCTCGGCCGCTAGCTTTGGGTCGACCGCCGTGCCGCCGCCATGGACGCGCCGGATGGCCTCCGCGAGCTCGTCGGCTTGCGCTGCCTTGAGGAGGTAGGCGCTTGCGCCGGCGTCGAGGGCCTGGCGTAGGTATCCGGGGCGCGCGAAGGTCGTCAGCACCACAACCTTGGTGGCGAGCTTCTGGCTTCGCGCGGCCGCCGCCAGCTCGAGCCCGGTCATGCGGGGCATCTCGATGTCCGTGACGAGGACATCGGGACGGAGTTCGACAACGGCCTTCAGCGCAGCATCTCCGTCCGTGGCCTGCGCCACGACCTGGATGTCCCCTTCATACTCGAGGAGCGCGGCCAGGGCTCCGAGGACCATGGCCTGGTCTTCTGCCAACACCACGCGGATCATGATGAGATCCCCCCGACAGCGCTGGAGCTCCCTGTCCCAGGCTGCTCCTGGCGCTGGCCCGTGAGCGGCACCGAGATGTCGAGGGTGAACCCGCCGGCGGGTCCGGGACCCGCGTTGAAGCTGCCGTTGGCGGCCGCAACCCTCTCGGCCAGCCCCGTGAGCCCGTTGCCCGGGTTGACCGTCGATCCGCCCTTGCCGTCATCGCTCACGCGCAAGTGAACGCCACGGTCGTCGCGGCCGACGGTGATCTCGCAGCGGTGCGCTTCTGCATGCCGCACGACATTGGTGACGGCTTCACGCAGGGCCCATCCGAAGAGTTGGTCGAGGGCCTCGGGAGGAGAGGCCCCGCTGGTTCGCACCATCGCTGTCACGCCGGCTGCTGCCAGGGTCGAGCGCGCCTGGTCGAGTTCGAACTGCATCCCTTGTTGGCGATACCCGGTCACCGCTTGGCGCACCTCGGTGAGGGCGTCGCGGGCGATCCTTTCGACGTCGGCGACCTCCTGTGCCGCCCGCTCGGGGTGGTCGCGGCCGAGCTTCCTGGCGACCTCGCTCTTGAGGGCGATGAGCGACAGCGTGTGGCCTAGAAGGTCGTGCAGGTCCCTGGCGAAGCGAAGTCGCTCGTTGGCGACGGCAAGCCGCGCGACCTCGGCCTGCGCATCTCGGAGCTCCGTGACGAGCCTTCGTGTCTGGACGAAAGCCAGCATCAAGCCGCCGATGGCAGCCGCCGCGATGGCGCTCATGGCCGCATTCTCGACAGGTTCGTGGATGAGGAGGGCCTGGACGAACAGGAAGGCGACGACGAGCCCGACGCCTATCATGGCGGGTCGTCGTGGCAGCCTGAAGGTCAGCAGGATGGCCACGTAGAAGGACAGCACGATCCAACTGTCCCCGTACAGGAAGGGCAAGGTCGCGGCGAGCGCCGCCATGAGCACGATGCCGCCGACGGCCAGGCGACCGCCGCCCTTGGTACGAGCGACGCTTCCCGCGAAGGCTCCGAAGTAGGCGCCCGCGAAGAGAACGAGGAGCGCGCCGGCAATCGCCGCACTGGCACCCCGCTGGTGCGTGACGATGTCGACGGCGGGGTAGGCGAGGAACAGGATTCCCAGGACGCGACCGAGGAGACCGTTGCGAGCGGTGAGAGACTGCGCAACGGTCGCCGCGGTCCCGGGCTTGCCCAGGTTCATGTACGAACGCTACCTCTGCGGTAGGCCAGGACGCCAGTGACACAGAGCCCGACGGTCCAGGCCGCCAGCACGGTGATGCCGACGGCGCTCGGGGCGCGACCGTCGGCGATGGCCCAGCCGAGTTCGGCGTACCGGTTGGACGGCAGGATCGTGGCGATGTGCCCCATGGCCCTCGGGAGCACCTGCAGCGGGATGAAGACGCCGCCGAAGATGTTGAGGAAGAACATCGAGCCGGTAACCAGGGGTTGCGAGGTGTCGACGTTGCCGGCGGAACCGATGAGCACGCCGAGCGCGGCGAAGGGGAGCGATCCGAGCCAGCTTGCCAGGAGGAGCGCGAGCCATTGCCAGGCCTCCAGGGTGACCCCTTGCGTGAGGGCTCCGAAGAGGTAGATGAGGGCCGCGGCGGGAAGCGTGAGCGTCATGGCGGCCAGCGTCTTGGCGGTCACGACCGACCAGGGGGACAGGGGGGTGATGTCGAGTTGGCGGAGCCAACCGTTTCGCCGTTCCTCGGCTAGGCGCGCGCCGGTGGCGTTCAGCGCGGCGGAGATGGCTCCGAAGACCGCCATGCTGACCATGAGGTACTTGGCGATGGCGATGCCGTCGAATCCACCGGAGCTCTTGAAGATGCTGGCGTCGACCATGAACAGGGCGAGGGGAACAGCGATCGTGAAGATGGCGAAGCGCGGTTCGCGAAGGATGCGCTGGACTTCGAGTTTGGTGTAGCGGAGCGTGGCACTCATTCGCGTTTCCTCCTCAGGCGGCGTCGCCTGTCAGGGACAGGAACGCCTCTTCCAGGTTGGCGCCGTCGGTCTCGAGGTCGCGGATGCGCAGGCCCGATGCGTACAGCGCGTGGAGCGTGGCGTCCGGATCGTCGGTGCGCAATAGCGCCACGTCGTCTCGGATCTCTACGCTTGTGACGCCGGCCAGCTCCTGCAGGCCGGCCGCTGGCTGGCTTCCCAGCGTGAAGCGGACGGCGCGGGTACCGGTCGTGGCCTTGATCTGCGCTCCGGTGCCGTCGGCGATGACTTGGCCGTGGTCGATGACGACGATGCGGTCGGCATTGTCATCGGCTTCCTCGAGGTAGTGGGTCGCGAACAGGATGGTGTGGCCTTGTGCGGCATAGGCGCGCATGCTGGCCCAGAAGGCATGGCGCGAGGCGACGTCCATCGCGGCGGTGGGTTCGTCGAGTACGAGCAGATGCGGCTGTCCCGCGATGGCGAGGGCGAAACGCACGCGTTGGGCCTGACCGCCCGAGAGCTTGTCGGTGCGGCGATCCACCAGCTCGGTGAGGTCGGCGAGGCGCAAGATCTCGTCGAGCTCGAGCGGGTTCGGGTACAGGCGTCGGACGAAATCGATCAGCTCGCGAACCTTGATGCCGGGGACGAGGTCCCCTTCTTGCAGCATCGCACCGATCAGGCCCTCCTTGACGGCCTCTTGGGACGTGTGGCCGAACACTTCGATGCTGCCCGCATCCGGAGTGGCGAGACCGAGCAGCATGCTGATGGTTGTGCTCTTGCCGGCACCGTTGGGACCGAGAAGCGCGACGCTCTGACCGCTGCCGATGGTCAGGTCGAAGGTGTTGACGGCGCGCACGGCGCCGTATTGCTTGACCACGGAGGAGAACTGGATGGCATGCATGCGCTCACTCTCTCACCAGGGGGCGACGCTCACCAGTGCGAATCGTGAGCTCGAGCTCCTGACATATGTCATCCAGCGCGTGCAACGGCAGACCCCCACGCGCTGCGGCGCGAGGGGAGTGGGGTTGCGTCGGCTTGGTGGATGCTGTCGTACTTGGTGCCGGTCCGAGCTGTCAGGAATGGACGGGCTGATGAAGCTTCGGCAATGGTTGCGGTGATCGTCGAGCGGATCTCACTGTGCCCGTTGGGGGTGGCTGTCGGGCTTGTGCGTACGCCGGATGTTGACCGCCGAACCGAGCGCGCAAGAATGGTTGCATAACCCTCGTGTAGAACACACAAGCTGGCGGAACGACACTACCGCTGGTGAGCGGGCGATGGCTTCTCGGCAGGTGGTCGACCGATGCTCGGGTGCGTCCTTCAGGCGGCGGGATGGCCGCTTCGACCCTGGAGGGCATCGACCGGGTTGATCACTTGACCGTGGCGTAGGCGCAGCGCGAACTGGCGTCCGTTGCCAGGCTCGCGGCTGTCCGTTGAACCGGCACAACTCTAGGCTGGGCCTTGTTCTGGACAGTGCTTGCAGGATGGCGTGTTGCGCGCGAAGCGGATGACTCGGCTTGGTCCGTTCGCGTGCCGCCTGACGTGGCGGGACCTGCGCGCGCCGAGTCCGCCGAGTCAACGCGCAGGTCCCGTTGGAATGCCCTTGGTGTTCCGGTTCCGATGGTATCCGACGTCGGGTCAGGGTGCGGGTTCAGGGTTGGGTGGGTTGGGTGGAGAGATCGAAATTGAGGTAGCTCTCCGCGGGTTGGGGCGGCAGTTTGTATTCGATGTAGGAGTGGCCGGTGGCGGCGTGGCAGGCGTTGCAACCCTGGGTCACCATGGTGTCGAAGGCTTGCTGGAAGCCGGGCCAGTCCATCGCCATGATGCGTTCGTTGAGGGGGTCGAGGTAGCTGTGTTCGACGGCCTTGAGCATTTCGGCGTGTTCGGGCCGGGTGATCTCGCCGACTTCTTGGATTTCGGTGGCTTCGTGGAGCTGGTATTGGGCGAGGCCCCAGTTGCCGCCTTGGGCGGCGTAGTAGGTGTTGGTGATGCGGTCGCCGTATTCGATCATGATGGTGCCGAGGCCGGGTTGGATCTTGGCGAGTGCGTCGACCCTGTCTTGGGTGCTGCCGTTGAAGATGTCGGGGTTGTTGGACCCGCTCTGGGCGAACACCATCATCAGTGTTGCTGCTACGACGACAGCGCCCCACCTGGCTACTCTTCTGAGCATTGCTGGCCTCCCGCCCTCCGCATGGGACCCGCATGAGTGAACGTGAGTTGATTATGAGGGACATTGGTCCTTCTGAACCGGGACAATTGCCCCGCAGGGGCAACCCGGCGTGTCGTCCCGCGTGTTGTCGCGCCGTCGCAAAGGAATGGCAGGCGCTCGCTGAGGAGCGCCTGCCGGGAGAGTGTTCGCTTCAGATGTGGGTGGCGTGCGTCAGTTGACGATGACGTAGCCGGCCATGTAGCCGTCCTGGCTGGGGCCGTCCTTGGAGTCGGTCATGGCCCAGCCCTTGGCGTGGCCGTCGCAGGGGATGGCGCAGTGCCAGCGGTACGTGCCGCTCTTGTCGGGCGCGGTGAAGGTGAAGGTGGTGGTGACGGGGGTGACCTTGCCGGTGGCTTCGTCTTCGTTGCCGCCCTGGATCATCTCGTTGAGGTTGAGGCTGGGCACGGTGAAGGTGTGGGGGCCTTCGTCGTAGTTGATGACCTTGATGGTGACCTGCTGGCCGGGTTGGACGACGATGTCGGAGGGGAGGATGGCGTCGTGGGTCATGCCGTCGGGACCGGGCTTGCCGGGCGCGCCTGAGGGGAGGTTGTGGCCGAAGGAGTACATGGTGATGGTGATGGGCTGGGCGGTGCCGGCAGCGAACGCGGGCATGAGCGCCATCACGCCGAGAACGGCGAGGAGCAGTACGAAGCTGGTGCGGGCGTGTTTCATCTCTTCACCTCCGTGTGGCCGGTGGGCCAACGGGGAGCATGGTCGCTCTCATGAGAAGCGTGGCACTAGGGACAATTATCCCGCCCAGGACGAAGATCCCCCCGTGGTATGGGCGCCGCGCGGAGGTCGGGTGTCCAAGGACTCTGGGTTCCGTGGCTGCGTGCGGGATGCGGACGCTGTGCGGCGTTGTCGAGGAGCAAAGGCATAGCCGCTGGAAGTTGGCTGTGCCGGCCGGCACGGTTGATACCCCCCGATCGTCGTGGCGTTCCTGGACGTCACCTTGGGGCAGGCGAGGAGCACTCTGAGCGCTTGCGGTCCCCCCTCCTGCGAGGTGGAGTTGGCCCAGTATCGTGGACGCCGTTGCGCTTGGTGCCAGATCCCGGTCTCACCGATCCCGACCTTTGAAGCGGTGATCGTCGATGCGGCGTTCGTCGAGCGGTCGGTACGCTGCTGGTTGGCTGTGGGGTGACTGTCGCTCTTGTCTACGCCCCGGTCGTTGACGGCCTGAGGTCATGTGCGCAAGGATTGTCGCAGGAACGTCGTGTAGAACGTAAAAACTAGTCGATTGGCAGTACCGCTGGTGAGCGGGCGATGATTCTTCGGCGGGTGGTCAACAGGTTGCCCTGGCCGGCGCCGGCGCGTCGGCTCGGGTCGAGGGACTCCCGTCGACGCTTCGGCGCGTGCGTGCTGGGCTCGCCGGCGCACGCGGATCCTGCGCAGATGCGGATACTGGGTGCGGGGCGGCATGCCCAGAACGTTGCGTCGCCAGCATGGACGCTCGCCCCAACGTTCGAGAGACGCCTGACCCCATGCCAGAAGTGGGCGTTCGAAGGCACAGGGCCTCTGGAGGTGTGACGCGGGGGGCACGGCAGTCGCCGTTCGCTGGCAGGCATGACCGGGTCAGGGTACCGACGAGTCTCACCTTTGCCGTGCAGCGTGTGGCTGCTGCACCCCAGGTGTTGGACGTGCCTGCGGTCGCTACCGCCCTTCAGTCCGCAAGTAGGCGGCGAGTTTGTCGCGTCCCGCCAGGATGTCGCTGGTCGTGAGTTCCACCGGCGTATCGATCGCCAGGGCGTCGGGCTGAGCTGCGTCGCTGTCTGGACGTTCGAAGCGCTTGTACGACACTTTGAACGGCAGGAGCAAGCCAGGGGTGTAGAAGGAGAGGATGTCGCCGTAGCCGTTGACATCGGCGCCCATGGGGGACCCCGCGATACGGGCCAGGCCGTTGTCGCGCAACATCACCGCAACGATTCCGGCGGAGCTGAAGGTGGCGCCGTTGACGATCACCACGACGTCGCCGTGGAAGACGGGCGCCTTGGCTGGGAGGGCGATCCTCGTGCCGGGCTGCTGCATGACGAGGAGGGCACCATCATGCGCGACCGCTGCCTTGGACAGTGCGGCAAGGGGCGTCCCGCGCTTCTTGGTGAGCGCGTCGGAGGGGCGGACTTCCACACCGTAGCTGTGGATGGTGCGCGACGGCAAGTGCCTGAGGAAGGCGGTCACCACGTTGGAGTTGCCGCCCCTGTCGAAGCGGAGGTCGAGCACCACGCGCGAAGCGGAAGCGTCGTGGACGGCCGAGAAGAAGGCGTCGACCGCGGCGCGGTAGTCGGGGGAGTCGACGCACGACAGCAGCCAGAAGACGCCGGTCCCCGAGGCCCTGTCGATCCGCCACATGTACGTATTGCCGTGCGCCGTCCATGCCTCGGTCATGCCGGCGGCGCGCTGCAGCAGCGCTTGGAGCGGGGCGCCGCGGTGCGCCAGCTCGGCGGCGGGTGCCAGCGCGACGGACGTGGCCAGGTGCGTTCCGTCGGGCTGCACCACGGTGATGTGGACCTGCCCGTTCTGGAGTACGCCGAGCCAGCGGAGGACGTCCTCGGCGTTGACGATCTGCCCGAGCTGGTAGCGCACCCACGCGTCGTTGCCGGGCATGAGTCGATGCAAGCGATCCACGAGCTGTGCGGGCGAGAGGTCGCCGAGGCGCTCGAGCCGGGCCACGTCGGGCAGTCCCGTGTCGACGCCGGTCACCGGCGAAACCAGGATGGCGTCGGAGGCGGCGAAGAACACCACCGGGAGGACGCGGGCCGAGCCCGCTTGCGGCGCGCCGGTCGTGTGCGAATCACCGAGGGAGGCGAGCATCAGTTGGAGGGCGATGGCCACGTCGTCGCGGCTCGGTGCGTTGCCCAGGCGCTCCTGTTGCTCGGCGAGGGTCTGCTCGAACGCTGCACGTGTCTGCGGTTGGGTGAGCGCTGGATGGACGCTGAGCACCGTGTCGGCCGCCCACTGCAAGTCGGCGCGGGCGGTGGCGGGGTCGATGGGCGACGTCGTGGGCGTCTGGGCGAGCGCGGTGGCCAGCATGAAGAGCGCTGCGCACGCCGCTATGGCCAGCGCAGCGCGGGGGTGGGAGCGATTCTCGGTCATGGGTTCCCTCTCGGGGTCTCGTGGGCAGGCTGCGTGCGGGTTCCAGCCCGCCACCGCTTCTAGTGGGGGCCCGCTGTGTCGAGCTGGTAGTTCACCTCGAACCCGCCACGGGTCTTCTTACCCGTGACCTGGACCCAGTACCGACCGCTCTCCGGCAGGGGGATCGTGCTGCTGCCGAGCTCGGGCTCGGCGGCGCTGCGCGTCCAGATCGCGTCGCCCTCGGGCGAGAGCAGGTGCAGCTCCAAGGCACCCTGCTCGGGCTCGAGGTCGTAGCGGATGGTCAAGGTCTTGCCGGCGGTGCCCGAGATGGGTCGGCCGTCGTTGCCCTGGAAGTAGCGGAAGTGTGCGCCGATGTGCCCCGGTCGCGAGCTGCCGCGCCACATGACGCGGGTGCTATCCGCCCAATGCGGAGCTTCGATGGCGAACTCCGCTACCGCGCCTAGCAGCGCGAGCGCAACAATGGCAATGGCGAACCAGCGGAGGCTCGCCCGGATGCTGGACGTGCGTTCGGTCATGAGGTGCCCCCCGTGCCCCGGACCAACGCTGGCGTCACCGGGGCGACGCCCCAGGCTGAGCGGTCGGCACAGACGCCACAAGGGACGACCGTCCCACACCCGTACCTCGTCCGCTTCAGGGTACGCTCTGGCGACCCGGCCTGGCACGAGCGGGGCCGCCGAACTGGTGGTCCCTCCAGGCCCATTCTGTGCTCAGGAGTCCTACCGCGTGAGAGAGAAGTCTCTAGATGACCCAGTACGGTTCACGGGGCCCATTGGCTCGTTGTCGCG
>JARRMM010000175.1:9002-10841 GCA_037386005.1 Deinococcales bacterium
GGGACGTTGGAGTTGAAGATGTCCCGGTAGATCTTCCAGCTTCCGTCGGCTTGGTGCTGCAAGATGGTCAGGAACTTGCCGTCGACGTGGGTGCCGCCGTTGCCGGCCTCGCCACGTCGGTCCTCGCGTGGGGTGGAATCTAGCGTGTAGGTGCCGCGAACGTAGCCCCAATCGCCGGCCACCGTGACCTCGATAGCGTTGATGTGGATGTCGTCGACGTACTGCGTGAGGGCGGGCTCCATCCCGGCCCGGATGGCATCGAGGCCGCTCCTCATGGTTGTGTTCGGTGGCATCTGCACGCCGCCAGGCGCCCACAAAGACATCCATCCGTCGACGTCGCCCGAGTCGATGGTGGCGGTATAGCGGTCGAGGACGTGAAGGATCGAGGCCTGGTTGGCCCCTGGGGTCGCGACGCCGCTTTGCGCGCACGCCAAACCCATGGTTCCCGTGATGAGCGTGACCAGCAGCCACGCTCCATGCCTGCGTGTCATCACAGCTATCCCCCCTAGGATGTGCTGACGAAACGGTCGGGCGCCCCTTCGGCTCACCTCCTCCCGGCGGTGCTTCACACGGCCACCAACCGCTTGCCGCGACACCACGTGTCGCGGTCAGGTGAGGGATCGGGCCGCGCCGTGAGGCACAGGAGTACCGACCCCACTTCTGCGACGCAAACGATGACGGATGCGGGAACTAATAGCGCGATCAACGCCTGGTCGCTAGGGGCAAATGTCCTGCAATGACGGGCTTGTCCTGCACGGGCATTCGGGTCGATGCGTGGCAGGGCTGCACGGCGGGAAGCGTCGACGCCGACCTCTCAACCTCGCACTGGGACGGGATCGGGAGGATCGGAGCGTCGTGGAGTCGGTTCCGTGGCGTGGACGGGTTCATGCTGCTTGGGGCCTAGGCGCAGAAACAGAATGGGTCACTCGGGGTGCTTCGAGCTGCTCGCGCCGCCGATTGGCGAGAGGGCGCCAACCTAGGGTCAGGTGCGACTGTGGAGGCGTCACCTGCTCTGGGCGTTGACGGCCGGTGCATGGGGCGCAAGAGGTGTCGCAAGAAACTCCTGCAGGACGTAAGAGCTACGCTATCGGCACTACCGCTGGTAGCGATGCTTCTCGGCGGGTGGCCAGCCGATGCTCGGGCGGGCCCCGCAAGGCGACTCGGCTGCTCTTCTCTGGAGGGCATCGGCCGGGTCGATCACTGGGTCAAGGAGCAGCATGGCGTCGGTTGCCAGGCCCGTGGCTGCCTGCTGAAGCGGCACACCTTCACCACGGTCCGGCAGGTGGAGTCGTCCCTGACCCCGTGGGCGCCGCCTTCCCGGCGGTGCTCAGCCGCCGAGCCTTTGACGGGAGAAGGCCCTATCGAGGTTCGCCGTCGCCCTGGACCGGACGATCCGGCTGATGAGCTCGAGCGGGAGCGGGCGGTCGAGCGGGAAGCGGGCAGAGTTCCTACCGAGTCTGTAGCTGGCGAGATCCCGTGCGAAGGTCTCGGTGCCGGATGCCACCGGGTAGAAGTCGATGTGATCCCCGAAGACCCCGAAGTGCACCAGGTTGCCTCTGAGCTCGAACGCGGGGATCCCGTACTGGATGGCTTCGTTCGCTTGCGGAACGGCTCTCCGGATGGTGCGCCGGAGCGCTTCGAGCTTGGTCTGGACGGGTTCGGGAAAGCCCGCGATGTACTCGTCGATGGTGGTTGCGCGCGCACGAGCTGCGGGCATGGAATCCGCTCCTTTGAGGGCGCCTCGCGCCTGCTCGATGGTCGACCGTCGTCGTTCGCGCGCTGGTGGATGAGGGCGAGATGGCGGGGTTCTGCGGCCGCCGACCTCGGTTTCCCGGCGGC
>JARRMM010000176.1:0-4426 GCA_037386005.1 Deinococcales bacterium
TCCATGATGCCCGAGTTCACCCCGACCCAGCGGTTCTCCGCTCGCTGGCACAGGCGCGCCATGCGCGTGGCGTCCCAAAGGAAGCCGGAGCTCGCCTGGAAGGCCCGTGCCGCGGCCAGCTCGAGCGCCGCCGAGGAGGAGAGCCCCGCGCCGCGCGGCACGTCCCCCGCCATCACCCCGTCCCAGCCGGTGACCTCGTAGCCCTCCGACCGTAGCGCCCAGGCCACCCCCTTGACGTACTCCTGCCAGCCGTCGCCGCGCCCCAACGCCGACAGCGTGAAGCTCGCCTCCCGCCCGACGTCGGCGGCGAACACCCGTACGGTGTCGTCGGTGCGCGGGCGCAGCGCGATGCGGATCTCGCGGTCGATGGCCATGGGCAGGACGAAGCCGTCGTTGTAATCGGTGTGCTCGCCGATCAGGTTGACGCGGCCCGGCGCCCGCACCACGGCCGTGGGCGCCTCGCCGAAGCGGTCCCGGAAGACGGCCTCCACGGCCGCGGGCGAGGGTCGGCTCACCCGCGCTCCCGGTAGTGCTCGGTTCCCAGCTCCCGCAGCCGCTCCGCCGCCTGCTCCGCCGTGAGGTCGCGCTGCGGCTCGCCGAGCATCTCGAAGCCCACCATGAACTTGCGCACGTCGGCCGAGCGCAGCAGCGGCGGGTAGAGGTGGGCGTGGAGCTGCCAGTGGCCCAGCTCCTGCTCGCCGAACGGCGCCCCGTGCCAGCCGAAGGAGTAGGGGAAGGAGGTCTCGAAGAGGTTGTCGAGCTTCACCAGCATGGGCTTGAGCAGCTCGGCCAGGGCGTCCTTCTCGTCGTCATTGAGGTCGGGCATGCGGGCGACGCGGCGCTTGCGCGGCAGCACCAGCAGCTCGAAGGGCCACACCGCCCAGAACGGGACGACCGCCAGCCAGTGCTCGTTCTGGACCACGACGCGCTCGCCGCGCTCGGCCTCGAGCGCGGCGTAGTCGAGCAGCAGCGGCGTGCCGTGCTCAGCGAGGTAGGAGCGCTGGCGTCCGTCCTCCTTGGTGGGCTCCGAGGGAACCGCGTCGAGCGCCCACACCTGCCCGTGGGGGTGCGGGTTGCTGGCCCCCATCTGCGGCCCCTTGTTCTCGAACACCTGCACCCAGCGCCAGCTGCGCCCCAGCTCTTCGGTCTGCGTCACCCACAGGTCGACGACCCGGCGGACGCCGGCGACGTCGAACTCGGCCAGGGTGAGGTCGTGCCGCGGGGAGAAGCAGATCACGCGGCAGGTACCGCGTACGCCGCGCAGGCGGGTCAACTGGGAGTCGGGCTCCGGCGCGCGGGGGGCGTCGGGGAGCAGCGCGGCGAAGTCGTTGGTGAACACGAAGGTCTCGTCGTAGTCCGGGTTCTTGGCGCCACCCGCGCGCTCGTTCCCCGGGCAGAGGTAGCACTCCGGGTCGTGCCGCGGCTTGCGCTCCTCCGCGAGGCGCTCGGTCTGCCCCTGCCAGGGTCGCTTCAGGCGGTGCGGGGAGACCAGCACCCAGTCGCCGGTGAGGGGGTTGAAGCGGCGGTGAGGATGCTCGGTGGGGTCGAAGGGCATGACCCCCTCCTTTCGCGTCGACGTGGGCAGCCACGGCGGGTCGATGCCCGCCGTCCCGCGGTGAGCTTAGCAGGCTGCCGATGCCGGAGGGGTTACAGGTGGGCTCGGAAGGGTCGCGCCCTCAGCCTGCTCCCTCGGCCGGCGCCGGCTCCGCGGGGTCTGCCCAGGCGGGTGCCCGCTCGAAGATGGCGCGCAGCCGGTCGGGGGGGAACTTGGGGCTCCGGTCGGCGTTGAGCAAGCCGTTGCGCTCCTGCTCGACGTCGGTGAGCTGCGTGTAGCAGTAGCCGGAGACGTGCGGGAGGTCGAGAAGGGCCTCGACCAGGCCCTCGAGGCGCGCGAAGAACGCTGCCTCGTCGGCTGGTGCGTCGCCGTAGCCCCAGTCGGCCGGACGTTCGTGGGCCTCGTCGGGGATCCATTTGATCCCGCCGAACTCGTCGACGAGGTAGGGCTGCCCGGCGTACTCCGGCTCGAGCTCGGGGATGTTGCGGTAGACGTCGGGCGCGCGCCGGTCCAGCAAGGCCCGGAAGACCCCGGGATCCTGCTCGTAGCAGTGGACCGTCCACAGGTCCGGGCACACGTGGACCCAGCCGCTGGCGTCGTTGACGGGCCGGGTCGCATCGAGCGAGTGCGTGAGGGCGGTGGCGTCGCGCGTCAGGCGGGCGTGGGCTTCCGGGTGCACCGCGGGATCGGACTCGTTGAGCGGCGTCCACGCCACGATCGACGGGTGGTTGCGATCGCGCAGGACGAGCTCGCGCCACTCGTCGAGGAAGCGCCGCGCGGCCTCCGGATCGGACTCGTCGAACCCCCACGAGGGCGATTCCGCCCAGGTGAGGAAGCCCAGGCGGTCGGCCCAGTAGTGGTAGCGCTCCTCGAAGCCCTTCTGGTGCAGGCGGGCGCCGTTGAAGCCGAGCCGCTTGGCGTGCTCGATGTCGGTGCGCAGGGCGGCGTCGGACGGGGCGGTCCAGACGCCGTCGGGGTAGTAGCCCTGGTCGAGGACCAGCCGCTGGTACAGGGGTTCGCCGTTGAGCCAGACGCGCCCCTCGGCGACGGTCACCGAGCGCAGACCGGCGTAGCTCGTGACGCTGTCGAGCACGTCGCCGTGTCGGTCGCGGAGCTCGAGCTCGACATCGTAGAGGTGGGGGTCGTCGGGCGTCCACAGCCGGGTCGTCGCGGGTTCGAGGGCCGCGAAGGCGCCGGCATGGGCCGGCCCCTCGAAGCGCGCGGTCTCGCGTCCCGCGAGCGACAGCCGGGCGGCCCAACGGTCGGTGGAGGCGGCGTCCCGGAAGCGCGGCTCGAGCAGGAGCCTGCCGGTGGCGGCGTCGGCCGCGATCCGCACGTCGTCGAGGCTGCGCACGGGGACAGGCTCGAGCCAGACGCTCTGCCAGATCCCGGTGACGCGTGTGTAGAACACGTGGTACGACTCCGGGGCGCCGCTCTGTTTGCCGGCGGGCTGGCGCCGGCTGCGTACGTCGTCGAGCGCGTGGACCACGAGGTGCTGGAGGTGACCGAAGCGCACGGCGCCGGTGATGTCGAAGGTGAAGGAGCTCGAGCCCCCGAGGTGGTGGCCGACCGGTACGCCGTCCAGGTAGGCGCGGCACTCGTAGTCGACGCCACCGAAGTGCAGGAGCACGCGCTGCCCGGCCCACGCCTCGGGCACGGTTACGCCGCGGTGGTACCAGACCGACGGCATGAACTCCGTGCGGTGCACGCCCGAGAGGGCGCTTTCGAGCGGGAACGGTACCAGGATCGGTAGGTCGAAGCCGGTGCTGGCTCGTCGCTCGTCCGGGTCGGCGCCGGCGGGCGGATCGACGGCGAAGCTCCACAGCCCGTTGAGGCTCGTCCAGGTGGGGCGGCGGAACTGGGGGCGCGGGTACTCACTGCGCGGAGTCTTGGCCATGAAGGCATCCGTCCTTCGAGGTGTGAAGGGACCATGGCCGACCGCGGCTCAGGAATCCGGCCCCGCCCCGGGTGGGGCGAGGCCGGGTGAGCGCAGGGGCCCGGGGGCTCGTAGCGAGCGCCGGTCGTCTACTGGTCGAGGATGTCCTGGACCTGTTGGTTCGCTTCCTTCAGCGCCTGGTCGATGGGCTTGCCGGTGAGCCAGATCGATTGCAACTCGCGGTTGAGGACGTTCTGGATGGCGTCGTAGTGCGTGGTCTGCTTGACGTCACGGGCGATGTTGACGGTGTTGGCGTACTCCTGGCGGTGCGGCAGCGCCTTGTAGGCCGCGCTCGCGATGACGCTCTTCGAGACGCTGGAGTGGCCGGTGCGCGCCCAGTCGAGATCGTGATCGTAGATCCACTTGGCGAGCTTGAGCGCCGCCCAGTACTTGTCGGGGTTCTGCTTCTTGAGGGTGGAGGGGATCGCCCAGGTGTGGGAGTCCGCCCAGGTGGCCGGGGTCTGGAAGAGGGTGGGGAAGTCCGCCACGTAGAAGTGCTTGAGCGCCACCTTCGGATCCTTGGTCTGTGCGTCGAGGCTGTTGACGACCCAGTCGCCGTTCACCAGGACCGCCGCCTTGCCGTCCATGAACGCCTGCATCGAGTCGTTGTAGTTCAGCGTCGGGTCGGCGTAGCCGCCCTTGAAGAGGCTGACGATGGTCTCGATCGCCTTCTTGGCCTGCGGCGAGTCGATGTTCGCCTTGGTGGCGGTGAACAGCTCGCTGTTCTGCTGCCACACCAGCGAGAGCACCAGCCGCACGCCGATCGGGAACTGCGAGAAGTCGGCGGTGAGGTAGTCCTTGCCGGTCTTCTCCTTGACGATCTTGGCCTGCTGGAGCATCTCCTCCGGGCTGTGGGGCACCATGGGCGTGCCGTCGGGGTTGACGAGCCCCGCCTGCTTCATGATGTCCATGTTCACGTACCAGAGGTTGGCGTG
>JARRMM010000177.1:0-4399 GCA_037386005.1 Deinococcales bacterium
CTCAACAACGCGCGGCCCCCGTTCAACAACAAGCTGGTCCGGGAAGCCATCACCATGGCCATCGACAAGAAGGCCATCGTCCAAGGGGCGATGTTCGGCCTCGGGACCATCATCAGCACGCACATGACGCCGGCGGAGCCGTACTACATCAACCCCGACCCGTACCCCTACAACCCCGAGAAGGCCAAGCAGCTGCTGGCGGAAGCCGGCTATCCCAACGGCTTCAAGACCAAGTTCGAGCTGCCGCAGCCCTACCCGATCGAGCGCCGCACGGGTGAGGTCATCGCCCAGCAGCTCAAGAAGGTCGGCATCGACGCCCAGGTGTCGGTGGTGGAGTGGACCACCTGGCTCAAGCGCATCTTCCTGGGCGGCGACTACGACATGACCATCATCGGGCACTCCGAACCCCGCGACATCGGCATCTACGGCAACCCCAACTACTACTTCCACTACGACAATCCGGTCGTCCAGAACCTGCTCAAGCAGGCGGAAGCCGCCACCTCGCCGGAGGTGCAGACGGCGGACTACCAGGAGGTCGGCCGCATCATCGCGCAGGACGCGGTCAACGTGTGGATCTTCAGTCCCCCCTACCTGGTGGCGGCCCGCAACGACATCTACGGCTTCTGGACCAACCAACCCACACCGGCGATCGACATGACCGGCGTGTACCGCGCCCCGTAGGCGCATAGGCGAGCGGGAGGCGGTGCAGGGACCGCCTCCCGCACCCTTCGATGCTCCGTTTCCTCACGCGCCGCTTCCTCACCGCCGTCATCAGCGTGTGGCTGGCGTCGGTCGTGGTGTTCTCCGCGCTCCTGGCCGTGCCGGGCGACCCTGCCGAGGCCATCCTCGGGCTCAACGCCAGCCCGCAGGCGCTCACGGCGCTGCGGCATCAGCTCGGCCTCGACCAGCCCCCCGCCCGGCGGTACGTGGAGTGGCTCGGCGGCATCCTGCGTGGCGACTTCGGCGAATCGCTCAACTACCAGCAGCCGGTCGCGGCGCTCATCCGCAACCGCCTGACCGTGTCGGTCCCGCTGTCGCTCGGCGCGGCGCTGGTGGCGTGCCTCATCGCACTGCCCCTGGGCATCCTGGCTGCCTTGCGACGGGGCACCGTTCTCGACCCGCTGATCACGGCCGCCTCCCAGCTCGGCGCCGCCGTTCCCAGCTTCTGGTTGGGGCTGATGCTCATCCTGCTGTTCGCCGTGCGGCTGCACTGGCTGCCGGCAGGCGGCTTCGTGGGGTGGGGTACCGATCTCGTCCGCTCGCTGCAGAGCCTGGTGCTTCCCGTCCTGGCGTTGGGCCTGGGTCAGGCCGCGGTCATCACGCGCATGACGCGCGCGGCGATGCTCGAGGAGCTCGATCAGGACTACGTGCGCACGGCGCGCGCCAAGGGCCTGGCCGGCCGCCGGGTCGTGCTCGTGCACGCCCTGCGCAACGCACTGGTCACGATCATCACCATCTTCGGCCTCAGCCTCACCAACGTGTTCATCGGCTCGATCATCATCGAGCAGGTCTTCGCCCTCCCCGGGATGGGCCGGCTCGTCCTGACCGCCATCGGCGCGCGTGACTTCCCGCTGTTGCAGGGGGAGATCCTGGTCTACGCCACCACCATCGTGGCGCTCAGCTTCCTGGTCGACGTTTCCTACGGCTTCCTCGACCCTCGGATCCGGTACGACTGATGGTCCGGCGGCTCAACCTCGTGCTCGGCTCGGTGCTGATCGGTGTCGTCGTGGGCGCCGCCCTGCTCAGCTTCGTGTGGCTGCCCTACGACCCGAACGCGCTCGACTTCGCAGCGCAGCTCACCGGCCCGTCGGTGCACCACTGGCTGGGTACGGACCAGTTCGGACGCGACTTGTTCAGCCGGGTCCTGGTCGGCGCACGTGGGACCCTCTACGTCGGGGTGATCGCGGTGGGGCTGGCGTTGACATTGGGAAGCCTGCTGGGCGCCGTGGCCGGCTACGCGGGTGCCTTCCTCGACGAAGTCGTCATGCGTGTCGTGGACGTGCTATACGCCTTCCCGGCCATCCTCATGGCGCTGTTGCTGGCAGCCGTGTACCAGCCCGGAACGCTCACCGCCATGACGGCCATCGGCCTGGCGACCGTACCGATGTTCGCGCGCGTGACGCGGGCGTCCGTCCTGTCCCTGAAGCAACGGGACTACGTCGAGGCGGGACGAGCGCTGGGCGCTGGTGACGGCCGCCTGCTGCGGCGCTACATCCTGCCCGGCGCGCTCGGACCGATCGTGGTGCAGGCCAGCCTCAGCATGGCCGTAGCGGTGCTGGCAGAAGCCGCGCTGAGCTTCCTGGGGCTCGGTACGCCGCCAGGGGTGCCTTCCTGGGGCAACATGTTGCGCGAGGCTCAGGGGTTCCTGGCCATGAGCCCGTACCCGGCCCTCGTCCCGGGTCTGGCGATCGTATGGACGGTACTCGGCTGGAGTCTCCTCGGTGACGGCCTCCGCGACCTCACCGACCCACGCAGCCGGCGACGCTGAGCCCAAATCCGTCCCCACGCCTCGCGAGGCGACGTACGACATTCGTGGTCGCCGGGACGGTGTCTTGCGGAACGCTCGCTCGCCCCCGGCTCCTAAGCACGAGTGCACCTCGGCTCGGCTCCGCCACCTCGCTCCTCCTCGGGGATCCCAGACCCTCGACTCGGCACCGCCGCCGCTGCCTCACACCGACCACGATCGCCGTGCCCATCCGCCCACGGCGACCGTGCAACCTCCCACGGCAACCGACCGGCAACCAGCTTCTGTCCACCATGAGGCTCCCGGAACGGGAATCCTTAAGAGGAGGTTGCGAGCATGTCCAGGAAGAAGATTGGCGTGAGACTCAAGTTGGCCCACGAGACGTTCGGCAGCCTGGTGGACGAGGTGCTCGCGCGCTCGGGCCTGTCCTCGCCCGACCCGGCATCCGGAGGCGTTGCAGAGATCATCCTCGACTACCCCCTCACCTGGGCCTTCGGTCAGCTCGACACCATGAATAGCATCGAGCGCGCTCGCACCCTCGTCGTGACCCAATCCGCGCACGCCGCCTACCATGACTGCCTGGCGAGCTACCACGTCAGCGGCGTGGTCGAGTCGACCAACGAACCCGCGCTGCTCAGCGGCATCTACGCCGCGGCCGCCTCCCAGCGTTCGTATCAGTGGAAGTCCGGCCTGACCTACATGGAGCTCAGGGTGACGCGGCTGCTGCTCAGGGGGTACGACACCACGCGGACGGCCGACCAGCTCAGCATCTCGTTCAAGACCGTGAACGCCCACGTCTCGAACGTCCTGGGCAAGCTCGGGTACGAGAATCGCGCCCAACTCGTGGCCGGGCTCCTGAGTCACCATCAGGCCTGACCCATCGGGCGCCCCCCCATCCTTCGAGCGCCGCTCCAACTCCCGGGAGCGGCGCCGCATCATGCTGCGACCACGGAGGGCCACCCGACCATCCACTCGGCCGGCTCTCAGACAGCTACCCCATCTCGTTGCGCCAGCGTTTGCGGATCCGTCGGATGCGAGCGTTGGCGAGCGGACGCCGCGGATCGTTGGGCGGCAGATGGCGCCGCGTCTCCTCCCACAACTCGAGGTCATCCCCTTGTTGGTTGGCGAGATCGATCATGGCATCCGGGTCACCCGACGCCAGCACGGCCTGTCGCAAGCTCTCCTCGAGGTGCTCCCTGAGCTCCACGACTGCGGGCGCCTCAGACTCTGGGAGGAGCGGGCCACGGTACAGCTCCAACGCCGCCTGGACCCTTCCTTCCTGCAGCAGCTCCAGGACCTTCACGAAATCCGCCTCGTAGCCCTCCGCGATGCGGTACGGGAGTGGATCGATGGGTACCAGCTTGCGCGCTCGGGAGATCGTCGCCTTCAGCGTGCTCGGGTTCGCCCTGTCCCCGTAGAGTGCCACTGCAAGCTGTTCGCCCCGGATCCCTTCGGAATTCGCAGCGAGCACAGCGATGAGCTCGGCGAAACGGAGGGTCAAGCTCACCTCGCCATCCCTTCCGCGCACCGTCCGCTTGCCGAGGAGACTGACCTTGAGGCGCGGCTCGTCATCGCGGAAGAGGGCCTTGAGCTGGGCGATCTCGGGGCCGTCACCGCCCAGCAATCGCCAGCCTGAGTCACCCAGCTCCCGGATGAACCGAGAGCTCTCTTCCATGATTGCTCGCGCCTCAAGCTGCTGCCCCCGACGAAACAATGATCTAGCGAGGTGCAGAGCTCCCTGCGCGTTGAATGGTCCCAACGGCTGCTTGGAGAAGCCCTCCAATGCTCTGCGCAAGTGGGCCTCCCCCGTCTCGAAATCAAGCTGGACAAGCGCGCAACCTAGACTCAACTCCGCGACATGCTGCTGGTAGCCCCCACCGGTAGCAGCCAACTCGCTCGATTTCTCAGCTACCGATACTGCTGCCCCCACGTCAC
>JARRMM010000178.1:0-11398 GCA_037386005.1 Deinococcales bacterium
GGGTGCTGTTGATCGCCGCCTTCTTCTTCCTGACGGCGCCGCTGTCGGGGTACATGATCGCGCGGTCGGCCTACCTGCGCGGCCTGCCCTGGTTCCAGGAGGAGGGCAGCGTCGACGACTGGAGGGCGCTGGGCAGCGAGGCGCAGGTGTCGGCCCAGGAGCGCTGAGCGGGGGGCGGCAGACGTGCGGGGCTAGGATGGAGCGCATGAGCCTTCCCGCGGTGGACATCGACGACGGCCTGCGCATCCTGCTCGAGCTGCTGGCGACCCCCTCGCCCACCGGGTTCACCGACCGGGCGCTGGCGGTGGTGGAGGCCGAGCTCGATGTGCTGGGGCTGCGGGCACGGCGCACGCCCAAGGGCGCGTTGCTGTGGACGCTGGAGGGTCGTGGCGGCGCGCCGCGCGCCGTGGCCAGCCACATCGATACCCTCGGTGCCATGGTCAAGGAGATCAAGCCCAGCGGCCGGTTGAAGCTGAGCCCCATCGGGAGTTACGACTGGGCGACGATCGAGGGCGTGGAGTGCCAGGTCCACACCGAGGACGGCGCCAGCATCAGCGGCACGGTGGTCAACACCAAGCAGTCCTCGCACGTGTTCGGCCGGGAGCTGCGTGAGTTGAAGCGCGACGGTGCGGTCATGGAGGTGCGGCTCGACGCCGAGGTGGGCAACGCCGCGCAGGCTCGGGCGCTCGGCGTGGAGGTCGGCGACGTCGTCTCCTTCGACAGCGCGCCGCGCGCCACGGAATCGGGCTTCGTGAAGGGGCGGCACCTCGACAACAAGGCCGCCGTGGCGGTGGCGCTGGCCGTCTCGCGCGCCTTCGTGGCCGGGCGGGCGAAGCCCGAAGGGGACGTGCACTTCTTCGTATCGAACTACGAGGAGGTGGGGCACGGCGCCGCGACCGGCATCCCGGACGAGGTCGAGGAGCTGCTGTGCATCGACATGGCGGCGGTGGGGGAGGGGCAGACCAGCACCGAGTTCGACGTGACGCTGTGCGTCAAGGACTCGGGCGGACCCTACGACTACGCCATGAACCGCCGGCTGAGGCGGCTGGCGCGCGAGCACGACATCCCCCTCCAGATCGACATCTACCCCTACTACGCCTCCGACGCCACGGCGTCCTGGCGCGCCGGCGGCAGCCATCGCGCCGCCCTGATCGGTCCCGGCGTGGACGCGTCCCACAGCTACGAGCGCACCCACCGCCGGGCGCTCGAGCGGACGGCCGCGCTGCTGGAGGCCTACCTGCTGGCACCCGTCGCGCCCTGACGTGGCGCAAGAGAGGCCCGGCCCACACGGCACGCCGCGCTTTACCCCCGTGCAGCGCGTCGTGTAGACTGCGGGCACATGCATGAATACCCGAGCCTGGTGTGGCACCTGAAGAACACCCAGTTGTTCGAGGACCTCTCGGCGGACGAGCTCGAACAGCTGTCGCGGATCACCCCCTACAAGCGGTTCGCGGCGGGCGAGATCATCTACCACATGGAGGATCCGGCCGACGCGCTCTACTTCATCCGCGACGGCATGGTGAAGATCTCGATGTACTTCCCCAACGGCAAGGAGATGATCCTGGGGCTGCTGGGTCAGTACGACATCTTCGGGGAGCTGCTGCTGCTCGAGAGCGAGCGGCGGCCCAACCAGGCCGAGGCGGTCGTCGACACCACCCTCATCGTCATGCCCGAGGAGGACTTCCAGCGCCTCCTGGCGCAGTATCCGAAGATCGCCATGAAGTTCATCCAGGTGATGAGCACGCGGCTGTGGCAGGCGCAGCAGTGGCAGGCGGAGGTGGGCGCGTTCGACGCGCCCGGTCGGCTCGCGAACCTGCTGCTCCGGCTCGCCAACGACTTCGGCGTCAACGGCGACCGCGGCACGGTGATCGACCTCAACCTCACCCAGCAGGACCTGGCCAAGATGATCGGCGCCACCCGCGAGACGGTGAGCCACTGCCTGGCGCGGCTGCTCGAGTACGGCGCGGTGCGTCGGCGGAGAGCGCCCATCACCGTGCACGTGGGTCGGCTGCAGCAGTTCCTCGACGAAGCCAGCGAGTAGCGACGGGCGCCGCAGGGCGCGGTGCGTCGGTGACCGGCGGTCCGGTCAGCCGGCGGCCGGCTGCGCCTGGATCTCGCCGGGCGCTTCGTCCTCTCCCTCGGGCTCCAGCACCAGCGCGAGCAGGGCCGAGCCGGGCTCCGGCGGTGCGTCGCCGGCGGCCACCACCTGGGTGCGCTTGCCCTGCTGGACGAAGAGCGGCACGCAGGCGCTGCCGTAGCGGCGGCGGTAGTCCTCGAGCCCGAAGCGTTCGGTCAGCTCGGTGCGCTTGATGGTCGCGCCGCCCCGGACCAGCGCCTGGAGGCGTTGGTAGGTCACGTCCTCGCCCGAGAGGTAGCGACCGCGACGTTCGCCGCCGAGGCGCCTCCTGTCGTCGATGCTGCGGCCGGGCGCCACCTGGAAGACGTTGGCGGAGCCGAACTCGCGCGCGTACTTGAGCGCCGTGAGGGCGTTGGCCTCGTCGTTGGAGGTCAGCGCCAACAGCCTGCCGATGCCCGACAGGCGCAGCTCGTCGTCGCTGCGGTCGGACAGCAGGCTGCCGTAGTAGGCCTGCAGCCCTTCCACCCGCGCCGCCGCCACCTGCGACCAGTTGGTGTCGGCCAGCAGCACCGGCACGCGCTGGACGTGAAGGGCGCGCGCCACGGTGCGCGCCACCGGATCGGCGCCCAGGATCAGGAACCCCTGCGGGTCGGGATCGGCCACGCCCAGCCGCACCCCGAGTGGACGTGCCGACAGGCTGGCGAGAAGCACCGTCCCCACGATCATCAGGAACACCAGCGGCGGCAGCGAGCGCGCCTGCTCGAAGCCGGCGGCCGTCAGCTTCGACGCGAACAGCGAGGACACCGCGGCGGCCACGATGCCGCGAGGGGCGATCCCCGCCAGGAACAGCTTCTCGCGCCAGCTCAAGGGCGAGCGCAGGCTGCTCAGGAACACCCCGGCCGGGCGGGTGATGAGCACCAGCACCAGCAGCAGCGCCAGGCCGCGCCAGGTCAGCTCGGCGGCCAGGGTGGCGAGCTGCAGGTTGGAGGCCAGCACCACGAACAGCATGCTCACGAACAGCACGCTCAGGTCCTGCTTGAAGCTCAGCAGCGCGCCGATGTTGGGGACCTCGAGGTTGGCCAGGACCACGCCCATCACCACCGCCGCCAGCAAGCCGGACTCGTCGGCCACCAGGTTGGCCGCGGCGAAGGCGGCGAACAGGGTGGCCAGCGCGATGACGTTGATGAGGTAGTCGGGCATGGCGCGCCGCTTGAGCAGCCAGCCGAGTGCGTAGCCGGCCACGGTGCCGCTGGCGGTGCCCACCAGGAGGAAGCGTCCGAGGAGCAGGACGGTGCGTTCGGGGGCGGGCTGGGCGCTCCCCAGCAGCAGCGCCTCCGACACCAGTACCGCCACCATCGCCCCCACCACGTCGATGATGATGCCCTCCCACTTCAGCACGTTCGCCACCCGCGCCGTGGGCCTCACGATGCGGAGCAGCGGGCCGATGACGGTCGGGCCGGTCACGATCACCAGGGCCCCGAACAGGAGCGCCAGCGATCCCGGCAACGCCCCGAGCCAGTAGGCGGCGGCGGCGCTCCCCAGCCAGGTGACCACCGCGCCGACGGTGACCAGTGCTGCGATGACGCGCCGGGTCTCGCGCAGCTCGGCGAGGCGTAGCGTCAGCGCGGCAGGATGGCGGGTAGGCGCAGTCGCCAGGCCACCCACTGCGCCGCGGTGCCGAGCGCGATGATGGCGGCGATGGCGAGGGCGGGATGGCTGGCGAGCAGATGGACCATGGCAGGTGTCGTCCTCAGTATGCGACGCGTTCGAGCAGCGTGCCGAGCAGCGTGCGGCGGTGGGAGAGCTGGGCGTGCACGATCAGGGCGGGGCACTCCAGGCTGGCGGCCAGCCGGTGCGCGAGGTCGCGGGCGCCGCGGGTGCCCAGGTAGCGGTGGACGGTGGCGCCCAGGATGGCGAGGTCGGCCCCGCGCGAGGCCTCGACCAGCGCGGCGCGCGGGTCCGGGGCGCGGCGGATGTCGCTCACCACCTCAACGCCGCACAGCGCCGCGAGCTGGTCGTGGTAGCTGCGCAGGGTCGCGAGCTGCGCCGGCAGCACGCTCTCCGGCACGGCGTGGAGGAAGCGGATGCGGGCGGCCTCGTGGCGCGCGATACGGCTCGCGAGGTCGACCTTGAGTGCGTCGAACGGCCCGCCCGTGCCCATCACCAGCACCTCGCGGATCGCGTCCAGCGGGCGCGGCCCCAGCACCGCGACGTCGGCGCCGCTACGGTCCATCAGCCAGCCCGCATCGCGGCTCAGCGGCCTGAGCGGGTTGGGCGCTCGGATCTCGTCGGTGAGCACCAGGTCGACGCGGTGCTCACGCACGTGGAGGGCGATCGCCTCCTTCCAGTCGTGTCCCACCACGCTCCCCAGGTACAGGCGCGTGCCGAGTGAGCCCAGCGCCGTCGTCACCCGTGCCTCGAAGGCGAGGTCCTGGCGGCTGGGCTGGTCCGCCACGGCCACGAGTTCGACCTGTTCGGGCACCTGGTCGAAGCGGATGACGCGCAGTCGGTCGCGCTCGCCGGCGAGCATGGCGGCCAGCCGCAGCAGGTCCTGCTCGCGCGTGCCGCTCAGGTGCGGGTGGACGGGGACCAGCAGGTGGAGCGGTCCGGGGGCGTGCAACGCGCGGCGCGTGTGCCCCACGGCGGCGTTGTCGGTGTTGCGCCTCAGCGCCGCCAGGGCGACGCCCTCCCGCTCGGTGCGGGGACGACCGTAGGCGCGGAACCACACCAGACCGACGACCACGATCCCCAGGGCACCCAGCACCGACAACCACCCCATCTGCGTGATGAGCACCAACCCGGCGAGAATGCCGCCGAGCTGCACCCAGGGGTAGCCGGGCGAGCGGAAGGTGGGGCGGTACTCGGCCAGGTGCCCCTCCCGGAAGGCGATGAGGGCGAGGTTCACGAAGCACAGCACCAGGATCTGGAAGGCGCTGGCGAGCTTGGCGAGGTCCACCACCGGGACGAACGCGATGAGCGCGAGCAGCGCCACGCCGGTGAAGGCGATGGAGGCCACCGGCGTCCCGAAGCGCGGGTGCACCCGCCGGAACAGGGAGGGGGCCAGCTCGCCACGGCTCATCGCGAAGGGGTAGCGCGAGGACGACAGCACGCCGGCGTTGGCCATGCTGGTCAGCGCGAGCACGGCGGTGACGGCGATGATGATCTCACCGCCGACCCCGAGGATGTCCTTCGCTGCCAGCGCCATGGGCGTGAGCGTGTGGTGCAACGCGTCGGCCGGGCTGGTGCCCACGACCACGTAGATCAGCGCGGTGTAGACGACCATCATCAGCCCGATGCTGAGCAGGATGCCTGCGGGGATGGTGCGGCCGGGGGCGCGCACCTCCTCGGCCACGCTGGCGATCTTGGTGACGCCGGCGTAGCTGACGAACACGAAGCCGGTGGCTGCGAGCAGCCCGCCGATGCCGTGGCTCAGGAACGGCTGGTAGCGGCCGGGCTCGATGACCGCCGCGCCGCGCAGCACGAACAGCAGCAGCATGCCCAGCACGCCGGTCACGATGATGGCCTGGAGGCGCCCGGTCTGCTTCACCCCGAGGGCGTTCACCACCAGCACCGCCAGGGCCAGGCCGAGCGCGACCGGCTTGGTCGGGAGGTCGACGAACAGCAGCAGGTAGGCGCCCAGCCCCACCAGCGCGAAGGCGCTCTTGAGCACCAGCGAGAACCACACGCCGATCCCGGCGATGGTGCCGAGCATCGGCCCGAGGGCGCGGTCGACGTAGAGGTAGGTGCCCCCCGCCTCGGGCATGGCGGTCGCCATCTCCGACTGGCTGAGGGCGGCGGGCAGCACGATCAGCCCCGCCAGCAGGTAGGCGAGCATCACGCCGGGTCCCGCGATCTTCGAGGCCAGGCCCGGCAGCACGAAGATGCCGCTTCCGATCATGGCGCCCACGCTGATGGTCACGACCGCATAGAGGCCGAGGTCGCGCTCGAGCGTGCGGTGGCTCATGCCGGACGCGGGCCGATGGCGGCCCTCCTGCCCTTCCGGGGCGCTCCGTGCTGAGGCGGAACGTGCAAGGGATCCTCCAGGTCGGGGGTGCGGAGAAGGGGGGTCGCGGGGTGGACGGCAGCAGCTCGCCGGGGGGCGCGGGATGCGTCAGGGTGGGCATCCATGCTAGCACCCGGACCCGGGCTTCCGGGAGGGCGCCGGGCACCTTGCGTGCTAGGCTACGGCGCGATGCCCGAGCCCGCCCGCCGCTTCCTGGTGACCACCGACCATGGGGACGTGGTGGTGACGGTCAACGACCAGGCCGACGGTCTCGACCCGGGGCTGCTGTCGCTGGCCATGGCCGACGAGGGCACCTCGAAGGAGCTGCCGATGGCCACGCCGCTGCGCGCCTTCGCCGCCAAGATGGTCGACCTCATCGAGGCCCAGGGGTTCGGGGCGTTCGCCGGCGGCGAGCGTATGCGCGAGATGCTGGTGCGGGAGAAGGCGACCGCCGATCTCCGGCGGATCGAGCGCTTCGCCCGCGAGCACGGCGGCAGCTGAGTACACAGCCGGCCGCCGGGATGGCCTCAGCCCTCGTCCTCGAAGGCCTCCTCCTCGTCGATCACCTCGCCGAGGTCCTGTAGCACGTCCTTGTACAGCGAGAGCGCGAAGTCACGCACCGCGGTGCGGGCCTCGTCCCCCCGCAGATGGTCGGGGATGCGGCGATCGGCGACCTGGAGGCTGCTCGCCAGGACCGACTCGAAGACCGGCCAGGGTCCCTCGAAGGGCGCGGCCTCGTCGAACGCCTCGTCGGCCTCGTCACGCTCGGCCGGCACGGGGCCGCCTCGCTCGAGCGCGGCCAGCGCCTCCTCGGCCGCGCGCCTCTCCGCCTCCCGCTTGCTGCCGCCCTGGCCGGTGCCGAGCACGTGCCCGTCGACCAGCACGTCGCTGAGGAAGGTCGGTTGGTGGTCCGGACCGGTACGCTCACTGCGGAACTCGGGCCTCGTCATGCCCGACTTCTGCAGACGCTCGATCAGGACGCCCTTGGGATGCGCCATGCGTCCTCCTTGCCAAAAGGTTGCCTCGTTGCCTCGTGCAGCTGCCGGGCTCCCGCCACGCCGCCGACCGCACTCGAGCCTGGTGGGGCCATGAGGGTGCGACCGATCCGGCCTGGCACGAGCCCGGCAGCTGCGATACAACGGTATCACGCCCCCGACTGCGGTAGAGTAGACCATCATGATTCGGCTGCTCCTGTGCGACGACCACGCCATGTTCCGCCAGGGTCTCCGGAGCATCCTCGAGACCGAGGATGACTTCCGCATCATCGGCGAGGCGTCGACGGGGCGGGAAGCGGTCCGCTATGCCTTGGAGACGAGGCCGGACGTGGTCCTGATGGACATCCAGATGCCCGAGCTCGACGGGGTCGGAGCGACCAAGGCCGTACTGGCCGAGCAGCCGGACGCCAAGGTCATCATCCTGACGATGTACCGGCAGGACAAGTACGTCTTCGAAGCCATCAAGGTGGGCGCGCGCGGCTACCTGCTGAAGGACGCCGACGCGAACGACCTGGTCGATGCCATCCGGCGCGTGGCTGCGGGCGAGACGCTGCTCAACGCGGAGATGGCGGCCTCCATCCTCGACGAGTTCCGCAAGGTGGGCGAGCTTCCGGAGCACCCCGACCACAAGATCAGCGAGCTCACCGAGCGCGAGGAGGACATCCTGCGGTTGCTGGCCCAGGGCGCCTCGAACCAGGAGATCGCGCACTCGCTCGGCGTGAGCGAGAAGACGGTGCGCAACCGTCTGTCGGAGATCTTCTCCAAGCTGCGCCTGAACAACCGCACGCAGGCGGCGCTGTACGCCCTGCGTGAGGGGATCGCCACCCTTCTTCGGGGAGGAGGCGCGCGGGACGCTGGTCGCCGAGCTGTGGCGGAAGGCGGGCCTGCAGGTCGAACGCGACAGCGTCGGCAACGTGGTGGCGACCGTGCCCGGGGGGCGCGGGCCGCGCGTGCTGGTGGCGGCGCACCTGGACACCGTCTTCGGCGCCGGCACCGACGTTCACGTGCGCCAGCAGGGCGACCGTCTGTGCGCGCCGGGCATCGGCGACAACAGCGCCAGCCTGGCGGTGCTGACCACCTTCGTGGAGCAACGCGGCCCCGATGACGCGTCCCGGCCGCGCCTGACGCTGGCGGCGACCGTTGGCGAGGAAGGGGAGGGGGACCTCCGCGGCGCCCGTCGTCTGGTGGCCGATCGGGGTGCGCACCACGATGGCTTCATCGCCCTCGACGGCCACCTCGGGACGATCGTGGCGCAGGCGGTCGGCTCGCGCCGGCTGCGCATCGGCTTCCGCGGAGCCGGTGGTCACTCCTGGGGTGACTACCCCACCCCCAGCGCCGTGCACGCTGCGGGGGAGGCCATCCACGCCTTACAGGGACTGAGCGTGCCGAGCGAGCCACGCTCGACCCTCAACGTGGGCCAGGTCTGGGGCGGCACCTCCATCAACGCCATCGCCCAGGAGGCGGGCTTCAACCTCGACCTGCGCAGCCTCGATCCGTGGGTGCTGGACGACCTCGAACGGCGGGCGCGGAACGCCGTCGAGGACGCGAGTCGCCGGATCGGGTGCGCCGTGAAGATCACGCTGATCGGGGACCGGCCCGCGGCGCGCGTCGACAACGCGCGCCTGGTGGCGTGCGGCCTGCGGGCGCTCGAGGATCTGGAGCAGCATGCGGCCGTGGTGGCGAGCAGTACCGATGCCAACGCCGCCCTGGCGGAAGGGCTGCCAGCCATCGCCTTCGGGGTGTACCGCGGCGGCGATGCTCACCGGTCCACCGAGTGGATCGAGCCCGCCTCGCTGGTCGAGGGCTACCACGCCTTCGAGCGCCTCCTGGCCTGCCTCTCCGACGAGCCCGCCCGTTAGGCTCCTGCGCTAGGGAACCGCGCGGCGCCGCTTGCGCGCTTCCAGCGCCAGGCGGTCCACTTCCTCGTTCTCCGCGTGGCCGGCGTGACCCCGCGTCCATGACCACGCCACCTCGTGCCTCCCGGTGAGCGTGAGCAGCTCCTGCCACAGATCGCGGTTCTTGACCGGGCTGCGGCCCGAGGTGCGCCAGCCGTTGCGCTGCCAGGTGTCGAGCCAGCCGTCGGTGAAGGCCTTCTTGAGGTACTGGCTGTCGGTGACCAGGGTGACCCTGCACGGCTCGCGCAGCGCCTCGAGGGCGCGCACCGCCGCCGTGAGCTCCATGCGGTTGTTGGTGGTGCCGCCCTCGAATCCGCTGGCACGCTTCCTGGCGCCGTTGTAGACGAGCAGGTACGCCCAGCCCCCGTCGCCGCTGCGCGTCTCACAGGATCCGTCGGTGTAGGCGGTCACGTGCTTCTTCGGCGCGGGCATGGCAGGCATGCTACCGCGGCACGTCGGGCGGGCCCCCCCGACGCCCCGCCCCAGCGGGCCGAGGCGTTAGGGTTATACGGACCCTGAACATCTAGGAATGCTGTGATGATCGTGAGTGTGTGCCTTGGGTGCGAACGGATGCCACGTTCGGGCTTGACATTGTTCAAGGCTTGTACTACCATGCGACTAACGTTGAACAGGGGTTGTACACTCGCCTCGGAGATCCTATGACCAACATCGGCAAGTACACCGTCAATGAAGTCGTCGAGCGCACGGCGATCGCCGCCGGGACCCTCCGGCAATGGGAACGGCGTTACGGCGTTCCGAGCCCGGAGCGCTCCGACTCGGGGTACCGCCTGTATTCGGAGGCCGATCTGCGAGCGATTCTTGCCATGAAGAGTCACATCGCCGACGGGGTGCCGGCCTCCCGGGCCGCCGAGCTGGTGGCGCGGTCCGACCAGCTGCGAGCGCAGCCGATCCCCGCCGACGTCTTCCGTCGGCGTCTGGTCGAGGCCTTCCTGGCGCTCGACGAGGATGGCGCCGAGCGCGTCCTTGGCGAGGCGCACGCCCTGCACCCCGTCGAGACGGTGGTACCGGACGTGGTCGCGGGCGCCATGGTCGACATCGGCGACCTGTGGCACGACGGGCGGATCGACACCACCACCGAGCACTTCAGCTCGAGCTTCGTGCAGGGCTGGCTCCGTCACCTCATGAGTCTGGCCGCCAGCCACGTGCACGGCACGGTGGTCATCGTGGCCTGTGCGCCGGGCGATCACCACGAGCTCGGCGCCCTGATGCTCGCCGTTCTGCTGAGGCGTGCCGGCTACGCGGTGTACTACGTCGGGGCCGACACCCCGGTCGAGGACCTCGCCACCATGGCGCAGCAGGTCGGAGCCGGAGCCGTCATGATCTCGGCGTCGGCGGAACGGACCCTGATCGCCCTGGAGCAGCACGCCGACCTCCTGAGGACGATGGCGCCGCGGATGGTGTACGGCGGCGCCGCCTTCGACCGCGACCCCGCCCGGGCCGAGCGCCTGGGAGGCGTGTACCTTGCCGACGACGTCGGCGAAGCCGTGAAGCGTTTCGACGAGATCGCAGGCCGCAGCGAGGCGGCGGGCGCATGACGGGGCCGCGGCCGGGCTCCCGCGCGCATCCCGCCTCGGCGCGAAGGCCAGGCGATCTCGTGCTCGGACCCTCGCTCGGCCCCTAGGGCCGGCGACCACCCTCAGCTTCCAGCCTCCCGTCTCGCGGGAGAGCACCCAGGAGGTGCGCATGCACGTTCCAAGGAACCCCTATACCGTGGAGCAGAATGCGTTCGACGCTCCGAGCCAGACCCTCAGCTACCAGCGGCGCCAGACGCTCTACCTCAGCGGCGACCCCGCCAACTCCGTCTACCGCGTCCGCGACGGCCTCATCCGGATCACGAGGATGACGCCCGAGGGCCGCACCCTGACCGTCCGTCACGTCATGCCCGGCGACTTCTTCGGCGAGGACGCCCTCATGGACGGCGAGCGCGCGGAGATCGCCGAGGCGCTGACCACGGCCAGCATCGACGCCATCGATCCCGAGCGCATCGAGGCCGGCCACCTGATGCACATCACGCGCTCGCTGTCGGACCAGATGCGGCGCCTGATGGACTACGAGTACCACCTGCAGACGGGCGATCTGCGCGCCCGCGTGGCCCGCTACCTGCTGGCGCTGGCGCAGACGCCGCTGGCCAGCGCCGACGAGAACGGCCGCGTCAAGGTGGCGGCGCCGCACGAGCTCATCGCCGAGGGCACGGCCAGCACGCGGGAGAGCGTGTCGAAGATCATCACCGAGCTGCGCTTGGAAGGCCTCATCCACTCCGGCTACCGGAGCATCGTGATCCTCGACCACGAGGGCCTCGACGAGGTCGCGGAGGGCTTCTAGCCGAGCTGGACCGCCGCCGCGGTCCGCTCCACCACCACCACGGCGGCGGCGTGCTCGCGCGTGTGCGTGAGCGAGAGATGGGCTT